>JABXIV010000246.1 GCA_013372925.1 Alphaproteobacteria bacterium | reverse complement strand
GTGGTCACCGTGGAAGTGGGTATTGATCACATACTGGATGGGCTTATCGGAAATTTCCGCAATTGCTGCCCGGATCTTGCCCGTCAGCGGTGCATACTGATCATCGATGAGGACAATCCCGTCTTCACCAACCGAAAGACCAATGTTGCCGCCAGTCCCAAACAGAGCATAAAGGCCACCCCGCAAGGGTTGGGTTTTGATTTCCACCTTGTCATAGTCTTGTGCCTGGACCGCCAGTGACATGCCAATAACCAGGGCACCCAAACCAATGCCACGCCGCAAAATGCCTCTTTTCATCAACAACTCCCCTAGACGCGTCCAAATTTCATGGGAAGGAGTTTAAGTGTTTCGCACTGATCGTCAATTGACACATTGGTGAAATGCCGCCTGAAAAGCCCTATCATGCCTTGAAAGTGCCACCCTTGGCGGTTTTGTTGTCAGATGATACCGATTTGGCTTTGCCCAATGCAGCCGAATTGGCTACATGAATGAGTGGCCTTGTGCTCAGGTTCCGTACAAGGTGGTTCAGGTTAGAAAAGAGGGGAGCGCCCGTGACCCAAAAGAAGGTCATCGCAGTAATTTTTGGCGGCAGAAGTGTTGAGCATGATGTTAGCGTGCTGACCGGCCTGCAATTTCTCGAGGCTCTTGATCCCGGGAAATATGAAGGCCTCCCCATTTACGTTGACCCCTTGGGCCAATGGTGGACTGGTGACGCCCTGACCAAACGGTCCCACTATCCGATTAAGAAAGACAAGCATAAAGACCTTCGGCAGGTGATACTGGATCTTGCGACGCCCGCAGCCGGTCGGCCACAGTTGATCGCCTTTTCAAAGGGCCTTATGGGCGAAAAAAGGGCTTCAGTACCGTTTGATTTAATGGTGCCCGCTATCCATGGTTCAAACGGGGAAGATGGTACACTGCAAGGGCTACTGGAATTTGCAGATATTCCATACGCCGGTTGCCGGTCCCTCGGTGCGGCTAGCTCCATGGACAAGGTTTTTGCGAAAAGCATTGCTCGCGCCAATGGCATCAATGTTCTGCCTGAACTGGCTTTAAAACGCCCTGAAAAAGGTTCTTTCCTTGACCCCAAGGAACTAGAGGCCCAGCTTAACAAAACATTCGGCAAGGTCGAATTTCCGTTGATTGTGAAGCCTTGCAACCTTGGCTCCAGCGTTGGCGTTGGCAAAGCTGACGATATGGACGGCCTGATTGCAGCCCTGATGACAGCCTTCCGCCTGGATAGCCGCGTGATCATCGAGCCTTTCGTCGCAAACCTGACCGAATACAACATTGCCGTTCGCAGGAACGCTGAAGGCGAGGTTGAAACATCTGCGATTGAACGCCCGCTTCGTGAAGCGGAGCTTTTGGATTTCAAGAATAAATATCTGGCAGGCGGCACGCCCGGTGGACCGAAACTGGATACCGGCCCGAGCGAAGGCATGGCATCCCTGAACAGGGAGCTGAACCCGGCCGAGCTTTCCGAAGCACAGGAAAGCTTCATTCGCGGCGCTGCATCCGGTATTTTCGAAGCCCTGTCGCTGGCAGGTAGCGTTCGGGTCGATTTTCTTTGTAACAGCGAGTCCGGTGATCTGTGGCTCAATGAAGTAAACACAATCCCTGGCTCTTTCGCGTATTTCCTTTGGGAAGCGGCAGAGAAGCCCCTCAGCTTCCTCGCGCTCACAAGCGCCATGATCGACGAAGGCTTCCGGTTGTCTTCTGAGCGTCTGGGCACGACAGACAGTGGCGCTGGCGGGGCCACCATCTTCGCAGGCGGACAGGACTGATCAGGCCAATGACGGAAACAAGCCTACATTGGCATGCCGAACAGTTTGGGGGCGGAACCCCTTCTTTCATCTGGCTTCATGGTTGGGGCCAGGACGGCAGTGCCATGAAGCGGCTGGCAGAGCTCTACAAAAACACAGGGCACCACACGGTTTTCGATCAGCCGGGTTTTGGCAAAACACCCAAGCTTGCTGATGGCGCAGGCACTGCCGACTATGCCGATGCGCTCGCAACTGAACTTAAAACTATTGGTACAGGGCCTCATATCCTGGTCGGCCACAGTTTTGGTGGCCGCGTTTCAGTTCAACTGGCAGCCCGCCACCCGGAACTGGTTCAGGCCATTATCCTGATTGGCGGCGCGGGGCTGAAACGGCGTCGGTCGCTCTGGCACAAAATTCGGGCGAGTTACTTCAAGTTACTTGGTCGTGTGGCGCGACTTTCCGACCAGCTTTTTGGCACCAAGATGCGGGACGCCTATGTCCAGAAATTTGGGAGTGCCGACTATAAGAACGCAGGGCCCTTGCGCCCTACCTTTGTGAAGGTGGTGAACGAAAACCTGATCACCGAAGCCAAAGCCGTTCGCTGCCCGGCGCTTTTGATCTATGGTGAGGACGACACAGAGGCCCCCCCGGAGATCGGTCGCAAGTATGAACAGCTCATACCGATTGCGCGGTTCGTGGAACTTAAAGGTTTCGACCATTGGGATATATTGACGCGCGGCGCATACCAGTGCCAGGCGCTTATCAATACCTTCCTTGAGGATGTGCGGAATGACTGAAACAGTTGCAGCTTTTCTCTTGCCAGCCCTTGCGGCTATCGTGGCCCTGTATTTTGCCTTTGAACGAGGGCTGTCGCTTATGATGTTCTTCCAGCAGGAAGAATATGACGCGCCCCGGTTCTTTACCTGGCTTCATGAAAACAAGGCATACGACAGGCGCACGAGTCTTTGGCTGGTATTGGCTGTTCTGTTCGGCACCGTTCCCCATCTGCCAATATTGGCACAGGAAGAGCAGATCGCGTCCTTTCTCCTTGGGCTTGGCTGGATTCCGATTTTCCTTGGTTTCGCGCACGGCGTGCTGCGCTCAAGAAGCGTGCGCCAGAACTCCAAGAAACCATTGGTGATGACTGCCCGCGTTAAGCGGATCATGACCACTTATTTGTCGCTGACAATATCCTTGCTGGTTTTTGTTGTCCTTGCAGCACAATTGGCGCCACAAGGCACAAACTATGCCCTGCAGCTTGATCGCAGCGGCATTGGCTTCGTTTCCTTGTATTTTGATTGGGAAGCCGTTCTGCTGGCGGTTCTTTTCCTCCTGTTTGTTCAAATGCTGCCTGCGCTTGTGGTTGTGGCGAACAAATTGCTGGAACCCGCAGAAGAGCGCGTAAAAGCAAAGTTCCGGCAAGAAGCAGTTGAGAAGTTTGCGCAGCTTCAGCCCAAGGTTATTGCGATCACAGGGTCGTTTGGGAAAACATCCACCAAACATATCCTCAATCACATTCTGGCAGCTGCGGCCCCAACGCTTGCAACGCCGGGCAGTGTGAATACGGATATGGGCATCACCCGCGTTATTCGTGAACAGCTAAAGCCCGAGCATCAATTTTTCATTGTTGAGATGGGCGCATATGGGCCTGGCTCAATCGCCCGACTGTGCACCCTGACACCACCAGATGTAGCGCTTGTAACCGCCGTTGGTGCGGCTCACTATGAACGCTTCAAATCACTTGAAACTGTCGCCCGCGCCAAATTTGAAATTGCTGAAGCAGCCTTTGCCCGTGGTGGCAAGGTTGTCGTGAACAAGGACGGAATAGACGAAAAACTGCTGTCTGAAAGACTGCAGGCGGTGCAGGGGGACTATACGCTTGTCGGCAAAGACGGGGATGTCGCCTTCAGGGGTTTCGAGACAACAAAAGACGGTTTGATCGTAACCATCGAAGACAAGGGTGAAACCCATGCCTTGAAGGTGCCGCTGTTTGGCCGCCATCAGGCAGGGAATGTAGCCCTCGCCGCATCAACCGCTCGGGCCCTTGGCCTGCCGTGGGCTGCTATCAAAGGCGCGCTCGCAAGCATGCCGCAAATCCGCCACAGGCTTGAAGTCAGCAAGGCAAGCGGGCAACCCACGATCATCAATGACGCTTATAATTCCAACCCTGTTGGGTTCGCAGCAGCGCTTGAATGCCTTGATGTTCTGGTGGAAGAAAAGGGCCGTAGAATCCTTGTTACCCCGGGCATGGTGGAACTGGGGGACATGCACGAAGAAGAACATGCCCGCCTGGGCGCCATGACAGCAAAACACTGTGATATTGTCGCCGTTGTAACACCAGACCGCATCCCCAGCTTCGTAAAAGCACTCGAACAAGCGAACGATGGCACCGTAACGGTCATGACATTTGCGAAACAGGAAGACGCGGAAAACTGGGTGCGGTCCAACTGGAAAGCGGGTGATGCGATCCTGTTCGAGAACAACTTGCCAGACCTCTATGAAGCGAAAGTAAGCTTCTAGTTTGGAACTTTCAGAGCCGTTTTTTCGATGTTGAGCCGTGCAGCAGTGGCGTTTTTGCCGCTTTCTTCCAGCATCAAGACCTGTAGCCAGGCTTTACGAGCTTCATCCACTTTGCCCTCCGCATGCCGGAGGTTCCCAAGTTCCAGATAGCCGGTCGCGCTATTTGGAAATACAGAAAGATATTCAGAAAGCGCCGCCTCAGCCCGGTCAAACCGGTTGAGGCCACGGGCGGCAGAAGCCACCAGAACCAATATGTCCTTGCGACCGGGATCGCCCTTCAGCACACGGTCAAGGTCACTCAGCGCTAACTCAAAGTCTTCATCGGCCGCAGCAATGCGGGCACGATCCAGAACGAGCTCGTTTTCCTGCGGTGTGTTCTTGGGCGCAAGTGTCAAAGCCAGGTCGATCGCACTTTCCGCACGCACGAGCTCTCCAGCCAGCAGCCAGGCATTGGCAGCCTGCCCATACATATCGGCAAGCATCGGGGCACTAGCCACAATGCGCTTGCCCATTCGGATCGGCATATCGCGGCCAAGACGCATGTCTTCCGCGATCTTGATCAACCGCGCAGCCGCCTCCGCGTGTTCTCCCAGCTTGACAAGCCCATAGGCCTCACAGTGGCGCGCGGGTACACCACCGCCGTCTGCGATCCATTCAAGGGCCATATTGATCCCCTTGTCCGGTGAGCGGTCTGCCAGATCCATACAGGCTGCATAGCGGTCTTCTTCTTTGATGACTTTATCGTCAGACAAAACTGATGAACCGCTTGTGATCGAAATCATACTGGCGGCGTATAGGAAAATGGCTATGCTGGTCATGCTTTTCATGGCTGGGAAAATGCGCAAAAGCCATGGCAATTTCAAGGCAGCAATCGAAACGATGACAAAAAAACCTCACCTGCTGATTTTCGGCCCCGGATATAGTGCCCGCGCCATCGCCAAAAAAGCTTTGGATGCTGGCTGGCAGGTTAGCGGCACTTTTCGCAATTCGGATAAGGCTCCTGGGTTGGAGGCCCTCGGCATCAAACCCATTGATTTCAAACCCGCAGCCTTGGCCGTAGAAATGAGCGCAGCCTCGCACTGGTTGGTTTCCGCAGCTCCTACCGATGAAGGCGATCCCAGTTTGAATTTATTGGCGCAGCTACCAAAAGAGCCCATCAAGCCAAAGTGGATCGGTTACCTTTCCAGTACCAATGTTTATGGGGATCACGGTGGCGCATGGGTTGATGAAGACACTCCAACCAACCCCAGCCTCGCACGCGGCAAACGACGCGTTGACGCCGAAACAAGCTGGCAGGCGTTTGCCAATGAAATTGGTGCCAACCTTCACATCTTCCGACTTGCCGGCATATATGGCCCCGGCCGCAATGCAGTGCGGTCGCTTCTTGACGGCAAGGCACGACGGATCATCAAACCCGACCAGAAGTTCAGCCGCATTCATGTGGAAGATATTGCTCAAACTGTTTGGCGCGCCATGACAACTGACCTTGAAAGCCAGACATTTAACCTCGCCGATGATTACCCTTGCCCACCACAGGATGTTATCAGCGAGGCTGCGGCCTTGATGGATATTGAACCACCAGCGGAAATTGCCTTTGAGGACGCGGATTTAAGCCCGATGGCCAAAAGCTTCTATATGGAAAGCAAACTGGTTCGGAATGACAGGATCAAATCACGGCTTGGCATCGCGCTTCGGTATCCCAGCTTTCGGGACGCGCTACCAGAGTTGATAAAAACAGAAAAGTAATGGAAGGCCCTAGGCCATCGCGTCCACTTGTTCGTAAGTCATATTGCCTGGGATAAGGAAGAGCGGGCAGGGAAGTTGGCTAGCCAGTTCGTTGGTGAAATAATCTACCAGTGGCCCAGGCCCACCTTCGGACCCCACACCAAGAACAAGGCCGAAAATATCGCTCTGTTCATCAATGCACTTCTTGATTTCTTCCTGCGGCTCGCCTTCCGCAATAATGACCTCTGGCGTTACGCCACAGTAGGCATGAAGACGTTCGGCCACCTCTGCAAGCAATGCTTCAGCTTCTTCGTAGGCTTCTTCCCGCATCCGGTCAGCCACCGCCATCCAGTGCTGAAACTCGCCAGGCCGAATGCAATGGAACAGGATCAATTCACCGCCCGTGATATGGGCAGCCCGGGCAGCAGCGAAACGAATAGCCACCTTGGATTCTGGCGAGCCATCCACCACAACCATCAATTTCCGCACCCGTTTGGTAACGGGTCTTATCGGTCCATGAATTTCTTCTGCCACGGCGTCCCTGTCCCCCTTTTCCTTCACACAGAGTGTCTTATGAGACCAGAGATCGCAAGTTATTTGAGCAGGATATTGCCTACTTCCCGCAACTGCGTACGCGCCCTCAACAGGTAAAAGCCCTGCACAGACAAATGGTTAGCAATGAAGCCATCAGCGGCACCGTTTGTAACCAACACCGGATCCAGCGTCGCCGCTGCAGTCAGGGACGCAATCAACTCATCATACAAGGGCCCAAGTTCGCGGCTTTCAATAACATTGGGGAAATCCTGCCGCATTGCTTTCAATATCATCAGATAACCATAAACCTGGCCTTTCACCTGATAGAACAAATCATCGGCGCCAAAGTCCGGCAGTACACCGCCCGAATTTTCGCCAACATATTGCTCAAGCGCAGCCGATGAGGCCCCCAAATCAAGGGCAATCCGGTCAATGGTCGCGAGGAAATTGTCGGCACGGCGCTCAAAAACGGCGTCACCAGAAGCCAGTCGGGCGTTATAGGCATCAAGCTGCTTCACCGCTTCCTTATAATAGGTGTGCGACGGCGTTGTAGGCAGCAGAGACGTTGAAAAATCTATCACCCAGCGGTCAGGCTCTTTTGAAAGATCACCGGCAGCCTTTTGCAGGTTTTCATCAACTGCACTGGACCCACGGGTCCGTCCAAGCTGGTCACGCAATTCGAACGTGAAGCGGGAAAGCGCCCCCATCATGCCTTTCTGGAAATTGGGTGTGTTATCAATCCACCACCCCGGCAGGAAAACTGGATCATTGGCTGTCCAGTTATGATCGATTGCCTCCCGGCGCACCAGATGCGACACAACAGCCACAACATGTGACCCGCCGGCGGGTGGCTTGGGTGCAACCGCCGTCGTATCATCCACACGGTGCGCCACCATCATCCCGATCAGGATATAGACAAAAAAAGCGACCGGCAGCGCCAGCGCAACTTTTCGCCACGTACTGCCGGAGATTGTTGACAACCAGCCCATGAACCAACGCCACAGTTTCTTGAAAGAACCGCCGATGGCGCCAAACGCCCTGCTCACCTGTTCTTTGAACCAAAGCCAGATTTCATGTGCCATTTCTATTTTTCTCCACCTCGCATTTCGCTCTTATAATGTCGTCCCTTATTGAGGCCAAAACAAGGGCTTGAAGGGATTCAATTTCCAAATTCATCATATATTCAGCTAAAATCCCAGATGTTAGGAGCCAAAGAATAGGAAATTTGTTGCTGAAAAGAACCAGACATATTCGCCTTGGCATGCTGTTTTTGGCGTCCCTGCTTGGCACGTCGTTGAGCCTTAAAGCACAGGACCAAACGACAGCCACAACATCTGCCGACCAAAACACAATCCAGTGTGTTCAAACGGCGGATATCGAAGGCTATGAAGTCATTTCAGACGAACTGGTGCGCTTTATCATGAATGGGCCTGCAGATATTCAGATGCGCTTCAAGCGCCACTGCCCACAGCTTTATTTTCACAAGTATGTTTCCTACACACCAGTGAACGGCAAATTATGCGCCCGGTTCGACAACATCACCACACGAAGCGGCACGCCGTGTCGAATTGCTTCTTTCTCTGAAATTGGCAAAAAGCCTGAATAAAGGTCACAAACCGCCATTTATCCGCTTGAAAGCACCCTTAAGAGGGCCTATTCAATCCGCATGTCAGAATTGATCTTCAAGATACTGCGCCCCACAGAGTGGGAAAGAGCCAAAGGTGCCGCAACATTTGACGGTGCCCCCATAGATTTCGAAGACGGCTATATACATTTCTCTACCGCTGATCAGGTAGAAGAAACAGCGCGTCTTTATTTCAGTGACAATCCGGTCATTCATATTTTGGCTGTTGATACGTCAAAACTGGTGGCGGACAAGATCAAATGGGAACCGGCGCGAGACGGAACGCTTTTCCCACACCTGTATGCCGCCCTTCCTATGGCAGCAGTTAATAATCACTGGACCATTGAAACAGCTGAAGGCGAACAACATTGCCTGACCACCGTTTTTCAGGATTTAAATCATGATTAACTTGTTCCCCCTCGCTCGCCCTTTCATCCATGCGATAGACCCTGAGACCGCGCACAACCTAACGATAAAAGCCCTGAAGGCTGGCATCACCGGCTGCCTCGGGCGATCAGAAGATGACCCAATCCTCGGAACAACGGTCTTTGGACTGGATTTCAAGAACCCTGTTGGGCTTGCGGCAGGCTTTGACAAGAACGCCGACGCTGTTTCCGGCTGCCGGAAAATGGGCTTTGGCTTCACTGAGGCAGGCACGGTAACCCCGAAACCCCAGCCGGGAAATGATCGTCCGCGTCTGTTTCGCCTTTCTGAAGATCGTGCGGTTATCAATCGCTTTGGCTTCAATAACGCCGGTCTCGAATATTTTGAGAAACAGCTAAAGGCACTGCCCAAAAGCTCTCAACCCGTTGGTGCCAATGTTGGCGCAAACAAGGATGCAGACGACAGAACCGCTGATTATGTGACCGGCATCCAGAAGCTCTATGGCTTGAGCGACTATTTCACCGTGAATATTTCAAGCCCCAACACACCAGGGTTACGGGCACTGCAGTCAAAAGCTGCCCTTGAAGATCTGGTCGGCCGGGTTCTTGAAGCGCGGGCTGAAAAAATCCGTGAAGGCCAAGCCTATATCCCCATTCTGGTCAAGATCGCCCCCGACCTTCAGGAAGAAGATATAACCGATATCGCTTCAATCGCACGCGATACTGAAATTGACGGCTTGATCGTATCCAACACCACGATCGAAAGACCAGAAAGCCTGAAATCACTTCAAAAGGTGGAAGCTGGTGGCCTTTCTGGCGCGCCCCTGATGGTGCCTTCCACAAAAGTGCTATCAGACGTTTACAGAGCCACAGGCGGCGACGTTCCCCTTATTGGTGTTGGCGGCATCGCAAGTGGTGCCGATGCTTTCGCCAAAATCAAGGCCGGGGCCTCGCTCGTTCAGGTCTATTCCATGCTGGTTTATGAAGGGCCCGCGCTGGTGGAAAAGATAAAACGAGAACTGACGGTTCTTTTGAAAAATGAAGGCTTCAAGTCAGTTTCTGACGCCGTTGGCGCAAACCACCGCTAAGCAATCAGATCAACGCCAAACGTGGCAGAAGATTCAGCTTTCGGATCATTGCTTTGATCCGAGATAGGGATCACCAACCCACTATCATCACTTCTCGCGTCAAACGACTGGCTGGAACCAGATGCTTCCGCCTGCTGAGCTTCTTTTTCCACGGCCTTTTGTTCTTGCAGTGCAGCTTCCGCCTGCCGGATGGATTGTTCTGCCGATGCAGCTACTGACCTGTCCTGTCCTGAAGGACGCGCAGGCGCAAGTGCGGCCCGGCGAACAACTTCCATTTTTGTGATTGTGGCCTTTGGGTCATCAGGCACGCCGCTGGTGTCGATTTGAACATGCCCCCCTACGGCATACTGAACACCATCAGGGCCGGTTACATATTCAAAGTTAGGCTGGCTTGTATAACCACTCCCTGCTGAAGCATGGGCGGCTTCATGAGCGCGAACCTCACGGTCCCGTGCGCGCAGTTCTCGAACGTATGCCTTGTCTTCGTCCGACAGTTCGCCAGACAATTTGATAGTTTCTACTTTTTTGGGCGGAGCCTTTTCAGCGGTTTGAACTTCAACCTGGTTTGATTTTGCTTCAGCATTCCGGCGGCCTTCCAAAACCTGAACGGCAACAGCGGAATTATTACCCTGAGGCCTTTCTTGTTGCGGCCGCGCCGCAAATTTGGGGGCGTTATGTTGGCTGGACGAGACACCACTATCCGACCCACGAGAAGATGTTTCCGTAGGCTCCGCTATTTTTGGCTTCAAGTCCTCCGGCACATGTGGTCGCCGCAATCCAGGCGGCGGTGGCCCAACCGAAGGCATTATGGCTGTGCTCGTCATTCAGCGATATTAGCATGAAACCCACAATTCTGCCAATTTTCACTACAAGTTGATCTTATTCCAGAAACGACGCTATCGGACACCTACTCAACTCTGGCCACTATTGTCGCCTTCATCAGGTTCCATGCCATCAGGTGGCGGTGGCGGAAGATCATCCCGGAAGCGCGCATCAGGTGGTGGCGGTGCCCGCCTATCACCCCGTGGCCCCCGACGGTTAAACAGGTCTGCCGCCAGGCGCTGACGCGTTTCCTGATCAAGCTGAGACACGACATCAAGAATAACGGCGCGAACAGGCCCTTTGAGCTTACCCATCATCGCTTCATGATCATTCAATGCTTGCTCCAGAGCTGCGAGGTCAACTGTCTCTGTCATAAGCAATTCCCTGATCCGCGTTTCATGCTGCTGCATTTCAGCAAAGCGGCCACGCAACCCCTTTCGGTGTTCGCGCAAGATGTCGCGGAGCTCACCTTTTTTATCTTCCGGCAGATATGAAGCCAGTCGCCTCAGGTTGAATTCCACACGCTCGCGTGGGCCGCCACGGTGATCGCGGTCTGGGCGAAATTGCTTTCCAAGCACAACACCAAGCGCAAAAATATTGATCGCCACAGATGCGGCAAGCAGCAGGAGAATCCATTTCATTTTACCGGTCATAACTTACTGATCCTCTGGGTATAGGGTGATGTCACTACTGAAAAGCGATGTGCTCAGATCAACCGTTTCCGCGAGAGAGCTTGGCTGCTGTTGAAGGCCCACAACAACACCTGCCACCAGAACGAGGGCATATCCCACGCCCTGAGACACAAGGCCTACGGGCGAGAATGCTGCTCTGGCCCATCCGCCGATACCACGCAGAAAATCCAGAATGCTTTTGTTTTCAGGTGCGCTGCTTTGAACATAGTCCGCCGGAATATCAAGAAGCCCGTCCAAGAAAGCATCCGCATCATGCGCAGGCACGGACTGAGAAACCGCGTGCTGCATCAAAGCATCAAGCTGGTTTTCCTGATCCTGAAAACCAACACCTTCAGGTGTTTCAAGGAAAGCTTTGGCGCGGGTCTGGTCCATATCTGGCCATGCGGCCAAATCACCGCCAAAAGAGACACGCTTGTGCGCAAATTCTTCCTGTGTCATGGGCGTCGTCATTTTTGCCCTCCTATCCAAGTGCAGAAAACAAGCTTTGCCTGTCCCCGGCCAGCTTTTCCCGCAATTTTCCCCTGGCTCGTACGAGCAGGCTTTCATAAGCCTTCAGGTTCAGTTTCATTACATTGGCGGCTTCCGCATTTGAAAGCTCATCAAAATAGCTCAGGACCACGGCGGTTCTTTGCCTGTCGGAAAGACCCTCAAGCGCCCTCTTTATGGTCTCTGCATCATCTTCAGCCCCAAGGGTTTGTTCAGCGTTTTCGGCCTCATCGGCCTGATCGAAACCTTCCGGCAATTGATCAACAGTCCTTTTTCTTTTTTCGTCAACGCACCGGTTCACAACAATTCTATGGAACCAGGTTGTAAACTTGGCCTTCGCAGCATCGAAACGGCTCGCTTGAGTCCATAGTTTCACAAATGCGTCCTGCACCAAATCCTCCGCAAGGGCCATGTCGCCTACCATGCGGAAAGCAAGGGCCCTGTAGCGCAAGGCATGCCGCTGCACCAGCACCGCGTAAGCTCCTCGGTCCGCTGCCGCCACAAGGCCAACAAGAGCCTCATCATCCAGTTCTTTAATTTTCTGCCGCAAGCAATACTCTCATGGCGTTTCTATTTTTATCGACACCTTGTTGATAGGTACGATGCCAGAATACAAAACCCTTCGATGTTTTTTAGGGTATCACACAACCGTAACAGCACCACGGTAACGCAAGAGCCATTGACGAACAGGCAGTATATTGCCATGAACATTTAAAGCTTTCTGTGGTTGAGGGACTAATCCTATGAAAATTGCGGTAATCGGCACCGGCTATGTGGGCCTTGTTTCCGGAACATGTTTTTCCGAATTTGGCCATGAGGTCACGTGCGTTGACAAGGATCCGGCAAAGATCGAGGCCCTCAACAACAACGTCATGCCCATCTATGAGCCAGGCCTGAAGAGCATGGTTTCCAAGAACCGGGAAGCAGGGCGCTTGCATTTCACGACGAACCTCAAGGAAGCGATGCAAGACGCCAAAGCCGTCTTCATCGCAGTGGGCACACCAAGTCGCCGCGGTGATGGCCAGGCTGACCTGCAATATGTGTTCGCAGCGGTTGAAGAGGCCGCGGAATATATCGACGACTATACGGTCGTTGTCACCAAATCCACTGTGCCTGTAGGCACCGGCGCCAAAATCAAAGATCTGCTGAGCGAACGCCTTGATGCCAGCCTTTTTGATGTGGCCTCAAACCCGGAATTTCTGCGCGAAGGCGCAGCGATCGAGGATTTCATGCGGCCAAACCGGGTGGTTTGCGGCGTGGAAACAGACAGCGCACGCGATGTGCTGCATGAACTGTATCGCCCGCTTTACCTCAATGAAACACCAGTTCTTTTCACCAGCCGCGAAACGGCTGAAGTGATCAAGTATGCCGCCAACGCCTTCCTCGCGACCAAGATCAGCTTCATCAATGAAATGGCCGATCTGTGCGAAAAGGTGAACGCCGATGTGCAGGAAGTTGCCAAGGGTATCGGACTCGATAGCCGGATTGGTGGCAAGTTTTTGCATGCCGGGCCGGGCTATGGCGGAAGCTGTTTCCCCAAGGATACCAGGGCCTTAGTAAGCACCGCAGACGAATACGGCGTGGGCATGCGGATTGTCCGGTCGGTTGTTGAAGTGAACGAAGACCGCAAGCGCGCCATGGCAGACAAGATCATTCGTGCCTGCGGTGGATCGGTCGATGGCAAGCGCATCGCCATCCTTGGCCTTACCTTCAAACCCAACACCGACGACATGCGGGAAAGCCCGTCGCTCGACATCATTCCGGCGCTGCAGTCGGCGGGCGCATCAGTTGCGGCCTTTGACCCTAAAGGCATGCCAGAGGCCAAGGAACTCCTTGAAAGTGTTGAGTTTTGCGAAGACCTCTATGACACCATGACAGGCGCCGACGCGCTGGTGATCCTGACAGAATGGAACCAGTTCCGCGCGCTTGATATGGGCCGCGTGAAAGACCTTCTGAAAACCCCAACGCTGGTTGACCTCAGAAACATTTATGGCCGCGCAAACCTTGCGGATGAGGGGTTCAAATATGTGGGCGTTGGCCGGTGCCCCGAATAGGGACCGCGCCTGAAATATCGGCGGCACACTGCGCCATCCATGTGCCATTTTACCGGAAATGGCACACCCATCGTGCCAACACTGTGCCAAAAAGGCCCTGCGCGTGAGCACGCCGCCGCTGAAGCATCCACATCGGCGTATCTGGGCCATCGCTGGCCCGGCCATCGTCGCCAATTCTTCCGCCCCGCTTGTCGGGCTTGTGGATACCTGGGTGATCGGCCACCTACCAGCCGCAAAATATCTGGCGGCCGTAAGCGTTGGCAGCCTGTTGTTCAGCTATGTCTACTGGGCCTGTGGTTTTCTGCGCATGAGCACCACCGGGCTGGTGGCACAAGCCCATGGCCGCGGTGACGAGGACCAGATTGCCCGCGTGCTTCTGCGCGCCACCCTGTTTGCCTTCCTGATCGGCCTGATTTTCATCCTGTTTTCAGGGCCGTTTCGCGCCGCAGCCCTCAATTTTCTTGATCCGCCTGCCGATGTGCTGCCGCTGTTTGAGGATTATTTCGATATCCGCCTGTGGGCGATCCCGGCCGCGCTATTGGGCCTTGGGATCAATGGGTTCCTGATCGGCACGGCCCGCGCCAAACTGTCGCTCTATCTGCAGCTTGCGCTCAACATCGCCAACGCGGTGCTGAGCCTGTTGTTCGTGCTGGGCTTCGATATGGGCGTCAGGGGCGTGGCACTTGGATCATTGATCGCGGAATGGCTGGCGGTTGGCCTTGGGTTCCTGTTTATCAGCCGCACACTGGGCCTGCGCGCGCTTGCATTGGCCATCCGGGAAAGCGAGACCTATAACCCCGCCAAGATCAAAAAGCTGATGAGCGTGAACGGCTTCATTTTTGTGCGTACGCTTCTGCTGATCCTTGCCTTCGCGCTTCTTACCCGCGAAGCGGCAGCGCTGGGCGAGGTGGCGCTGGCGGCGCACCATGTGCTGAATACCTTCATGATGCTGATCGCCTTGGGGCTGGACGGCTTCGCCTACGCGTCCGAAGCACTGGCGGGCGCGGCTTATGGTAAAGATGCGCGGCACGACTTTAGGGCATGGGTGAAATACGGTATGATATGGTCTGGCGCCATAGCCGTCCTTTATGCCGCCGGTTTCTATTTTGGCGGGGCACCGCTGATCAAAGCACTGACCAATGTGGAGAGCGTGCGCCTGGCCGCCATCAGCGCCCTGCCGGTGATCACACTGCTGCCGCTTGTCGGCGCCTGGTGCTACCAGTTTGACGGCATCTATATCGGGGCCACCGCCGGGCGCGCCATGTTTGGCACCATCGCCGTATCGGTGGCGGTGTTTATCCCAAGCATCGGCCCGCTCGCGGATGCCTTCGGCCTTGTGGGACTTTGGATGGCGCTGATGATATTCCTGGGCATGCGCGGCCTTACCCAAGCCATCTGGTACCCACGGCTTGAACGACCCTTGACGCCCGAGGACGCACCATGAACAGCGCCCTGTTCCTTGGCTTTATTGCTGCAACACTTGTGATCGCGGTCTCGCCCGGGCCATCGGTGGCGCTAGCGTCCAGCCAGGCGGTCCGCCACGGCAGGAAGGCCGCCCTTGTAGCGGTGCTGGGTGATGCGCTTGGCACCATCACCCATATCATCATCGCGGTACTGAGCCTTCAGGTGTTGATCAAGGCCGCGCACCAGATTTTGCCACCGCTGCAGATGCTGGGCGGCTTTTATATCATCTATCTGGGATTATGGTCGCTTCGGAAAACACCCTCTGGGAAAACAGAATCCGCAAACAAACCAGCCTATCATTCAGCATTCCTGAGCGGCTTTTTCGCCTGCGTCAGCAATCCGAAGGCCATCGTTTTCTTCGCTGCCCTTTTCCCCGGCTTTATCGACCCGGCCCTAAGTGTTGCGCTGCAATCCTTCATATATGGGCTGACCTTTGTTGTGGTGGATGGCGCTTTTATCCTTGGCTATGCGTTTCTGGCGCACAGGGCCGCACATTCCCGCCTTGGCCACCGCTTTGATATGGACCGGCTGAGCGCATACGGGCTGATGGCTGTGGGGCTGTTGCTGGTGGCACGTGGGGTGATGGCCCTTTAACAAAAAAGGGCGCGAAAACCGCGCCCCCGTCTTCAGGATTTTCTTGAGCCTTAAAGAATATCAACCACACCTTCCGGTGGGCGGCCGATCTTGGCTTTTTCGCCGTTGAAAACGATCGGGCGCTCGATCAGCTTTGGCGTGGCATGCATGGCCGCCACAAGCGCATCGCCTTCCATGTCAGCGCAGCTGGTTTCCTTGTATTCCGCTTCGCCCTTGCGCATCAGCGCACGCGGGTCATCCATCCCGAGCTTCGAAAGCGCATCTTTAATTTCCGCTTCAGAGGGTGCGTCCTCCAGATACAGCCGCACGTTTGGCGTGAGGCCTTTTTCTTCAAGTATCGCCAGCGTTTGGCGGGATTTGCTGCAGCGCGGATTGTGCCAGATGGTGAGGTCCATGGTTGCTCCCCTTATTCAGAAATTGCTTTCCGAAGGGTTTAGCGGTGTTATGAATGAGGGGCAAGAATCTTTGCCAAATTCCAGCTGTGAAGTGGGGCAGCTATGATGCATGGGGGGCTTTATGACATTAAACACGGCAGATATGCTGACGCTAGCGGGTGTGACCTTCGCTTTCCTGACGTGGTTGATAACCCACCTGAAATCACAAAAAGAGCTGAAGCTGCACAACACAATCAACCTGATAAACAACCTTTCGGTGGTTGAGCACTTGCAGCAGGCCGATATCAGCATCCGCAAAATCATGCTTGCTGGTAAAATCTCGGAAAACGAGGCTTTGTCACCAGAGACAGAAAAAGCACTTGTCACCCTGCTGGACTATTATGAGTTTCTTGCGGAACTTTACTGGAACAAGACCATCAACCGAAAGGCGGTAAGCCATTTGCGGGGAGGGTTGATGACGCAGCTTTTCCTTTGGAGCAAACCCTATATTCAAAGCCAAAGAGAAATCCAAACCAGAAGCGACCTTTGGCAAAAGTTTGAAAAACTGTCGATGGCTGTGGCCAAAGAAAAATAGGCTTTCAAGAAGCTGCTCTAATTTTCTAGCAGCTTCAAAAAGCCTTTCATCATTGCCACTTCCCGGCCTAACGCTTCCTGCCCCTCTTTTGAGATCCTGAGCTTTGTGCAGGCACGCTTCCCAACAAAACTCTTTTCAACAGCAACGAAGCCCGCGCTTTCAAGTTTGGATATATGTGCAGAAAGATTACCCTGCGTAAGGCCAAGGCTTGCCTGCACAAACTTGAAATCAGCCGTATCAACAGTGTTTAAGATTGCAAGGATCGCCAACCTTGCCGGTTCATGGACGATACGATCCGCCTGAAGCAATTCCTGAATTTCTTTCATCAAGGCAGCCCCTTTGGCCCTTAACCTTCAGCATCCATTTCGTGCGCATTTTGAAGAAAATGCCGAAATACCCCAAAGCCAATCAACGCAGTACACACCCCAGTGAATAAAATTGCATGGCCTGGTTCAAGGTTGATACCGGTATCCACTAACAAAATGAAGCCAAAGAAGACCGACAGAGTGCCATAAAGCGCAAAGCGCCCAATTTTCAGATACAGAGCGGTCGCTGTAAGCGGAATTGCGATCAAAACCGAGGGCAGCGCCGGCACAAGGTCTTTTAGAAAATCCAAGCTGCTTAGACTTACACGATTGAAGGCAAATAAAGCCGAAACCTCAACAACAAGAACGACAATGCCAAACGCCACCCACTTCGTGAGTGCTTCCTTGCCCTTTTTCTTATGGGAAGCAGAAAAATCGACCGTACCGATATGAGGTTCTGTGAGTTTTTGTCGCAACGGTTTCCAAAATGGCATCATAACAGCGGGTACAATCGCACCCAGAGCCACAAGACCTGAAAGCCAAGCGATACCAATCAGCGCCAAGCCCACACCGACGAACATATCAAGCAAACCGTCGTCGAAGAACTGCCGGGTCAGAAGGCCCTCCATCTTGCTTAATTGTGTCATGGTATTACCTTTGTATTGCAATATGGTTTGTAATACAAACTATAATATCAAAAACAAAAGCCTGTCAACTCTGGCTACGCCACGCGAACCAATCAATTCACAAGAAATTTTGAGGGGATTTGGAGCGGGTGAAGGGAATCGAACCCTCGTCTTAAGCTTGGGAAGCTTCTGCTCTACCATTGAGCT
>JABXIV010000304.1 GCA_013372925.1 Alphaproteobacteria bacterium | reverse complement strand
TGCATGACCACACCATCAATGGCCCTGCCGCCCCGAACCGGCACCTGAATGTCAGTTTGGGTCACGCGTGGGGCGTCTGCCTCGGCCTCCAGAAGCATGGCAGCCAGCCCCGCACGTTTTTCGCCAATGGTCATGTCATCGAAGCCTGGGCCTTCAACGGAAGTCAGTTCCGTCAGAAGCGCTGCGGTCTCCGGTTCTGCTATTGTGGTGGTCATCCCAGCTGCCTAGAAGCGGAACTCAAGGCCAGCGGCCCAAGTGCGTGGTGCGCCATAATAGCCCAACTGGTAGCCGAGACTGTCTGACAGATCAAACGCATGAGTACGATATCGTTTGTCGGCGATATTCTTCACCCCGGCATAAAGGCTCCAATCACCACTGGCAGCTTCATAGCTGATCCGTGCGTTCAACAGGCCAAACCCTTCTTGCGCCAAAACCTCACTACTGCTGACCGTAGGATAGGATTTGCTTCGATAGGCTGCATCGCCGTGCAGCACAATCACCGCACCGCTACTTAGGTCAATGTCATAGTCAGCCGCCAGGAAAAGCGTCCATTTTGGAATATTCACAAGGTGCCGTTCATCGCTGATATCCACCCCGCCTGGGCCAATATATTCATCATAAGAGGAATCCGTATAGCTAACCGCAGCTTGCAGGTTCAGCGCCGGTATAGGCCGTGCCGCTATTTCAAGCTCTATCCCCTTGATCGTGGCAGCCCCAGCGTTGGTGAAAAGCGCCTGAAAGGCACCCGTATCATCGGCCGTAAAACTGGAGAGTTGCAGATTTTTATAATCATTATAGTAGGCCGCCACGTTCAGCGTTGCCTTGCCGTTTGCCAACGTTGATTTAGAGCCAACCTCAAATGCCCACAAAGTCTCTGGATCATATGGCACAGCCTCGGTATCGCTGTTTGATCGACCATCAAACCCACCGCTTTTGAACCCCTTGCTGGCACTTGCGTAAATCATATGGTTTTCACCGAGTTGGTAATTGACACCAACCTTGGGGGACAGGTTGCTCCAGTTCTCATTCACGGAAACATCGGTCACACGCAGGCCTTGCCCGATCGGTGGCACAAGCCCCGTATCGGCACCGAAAAATTCCTGAACCCGGTCGAATTCCTTTTCTTCATAGGTCAGTCGCACACCGGCCGTCAGCGTAAGCTTGTCACCTAGCGGTATATCCGCCTGCCCATAGACTGCATAGCTGCGGTTCACCTGATCGTTCACAGAATTGCTGATAAACGCGATCGCCGGACCAAAAATGCCAGACATGGTGATATCGTGCTCGCGCAAGTGATAGAGCCCACCGACGAAAGACACCCCATTGTCGGCCTCGTAAGAAAGCTGAAATTCCTGGCTGAACTGATTTTGGTCCTCGTCCACGAACACACCAAAAAAGGCAAAGGCCGTCGCATCCAGGTCCAGATGGGTATCATACTTCATGGTGCGGTAAGCAGTAACCGATTTGATTGTCAGCGCATCATTGACATCAAAGGTTGCTACGCCAGAGAAGCCCTTTGTCCGCAACCGGTTTCGGTCATTGAAATCCGCGTCAACTTCAAACGGCTCATCGCTTTCAGGAACAACACCAAAGACACTGGTTTCCCGATTGGGCGTGCGTGATGTATCACTATCGTCTTCGCTTTGGTCGAAGTTGATATCCAGTGTCAGCCGGTCACCCAGTTTGCTGCGCACCGCAAGCCGCGCGCTCAGGGCTTCCTTGTCGCCGTCATCTGAACCGGTCACACTGTTGGTGGCGTATCCATCTCGTCCGTTATAGGCAACGACCGCCTTGACCAACAGCTTGTCCTCAAGAATCGGGGCGTCAACAGCCACCTTCGCCCTGCGCTGCCCATAATTGCCCGCAGCCACTTCTGCTTCAACACCGAACTCTTCAGCCGGAGCTTTCGAAACAAACTTCACCGCACCGCCAATGGTGTTGCGCCCATACAGCGTTCCCTGTGGTCCGCGCAAAACCTCAATGCGCTCAACATCATAAATATCAAGAAAACTGCCTTGCGCGCGCCCCAGATAGACATCATCAAGATAGATACCAACGCCCGGATCTGCGAACGCCAGGCTATCCACCTGGCCAATACCACGCACGTACACAACAGCGTTGGATGCATCACCTACGTGGAGCGTTAGTCCCGGCACACTGTTCTGGATATCACCCACATCCGAGGCCTGCAGTTGCGAAAGTGCGCGGGTACCAAGTGCGGTTACAGACACAGGTGTATCCTGCAGGCTTTCTGCACGCTTACGCGCTGTAACGGTAATTTCCTCGATCTGGAATGCAGTTTCCTGCGGGTTGTCCTGCGCCTCAGCCGAAGCGGGCAACAGAAGCGCCAACGATGCTACGCCGCTCAGCGCAGCATACTTGTATTTCTGAGGCATGGTTCTTTCCTCCCAAATTTTCCCTGGCCCATTCGGGCCTTTCCCACGCCTAAGCCTGCATATGGCGGAGAACAAAAAAATCGAAAAAATTGGGGTAATTTTATCCGCAAAATTTGCGGGCATTTCAGCCTGCAGCCAAATCACGTAGATACGGGACAAAAGCCTCGGCTGTTTGCCTATAGGTTCGCTCCAGATGCCCGCGGATCAAATCTTCAAGCATGGGAGAAGGAAGCACATAGGTGGTGCGGCGGTCGCTTTCGCTTCGCTCCTTCAAAAGATAACCGTCCTGAACAGCTTTTTTCAGGCGGTCTTCGCGTGTTCTTGCTGAACCTGTCTTCATCATCTGGCAGGCAGCATTGATCGTCAGCGGGCGGCCTTGCCAAGCGCTCGTAACAACACCAACGAACAGATACCAATATTCCTGTGTGAAATAATGCGGATGGCCATCAAAAACCTTGTCCCAGTCGCGCGCATAGGCCTCCAACGCCCCCATCCACTGGATAAGGCATTCTTCTGGAACCGTTTTTTCCTCTCCCTCCGCCATAGCGGTACCATGCCCAACATTCAAAGTTTGGGCAAGCGATAATCGGGCAAGGCGCTTAAGCACCCTGTGAAGGAAGTCGCAGCAACATGAAAAGAGCGAGGCAGCGATGCTGCCTCGCAAAGTCAGGGCCGGCCCGATGTCAGGCCCGGCCCGGAGTATCTGTATGGAAAGCAACGGAATCAACAGGGGCCTGGTCCCTGTCCTGCAAGCCATAATCGCGCAGCACATGGGCCACTCGCAGGCGGTAGTCCTCAAAGATGTGCGCCCGCCCTGCCGCCTGCCCTGCCCGGTGAGCCTCCAGCGTGCGCCAGGTTTTCACGGCTTCTTCATCGCGCCAGAAAGAAAGCGACAGATATTTGCCCGGCACCTTCAGGCTTTCGAACCGCTCAATGGAAATAAACCCATCTATTTTTTCCAGCAAAGGCAGCAACGTGGCTGCTATGTTAAAATAGGCCTCCGACTGGCCTTCTTTGGGCTCCAGTTCAAAAATAACGGCGATCATGCCACCTGCTTTCGATCCGCGAAAAAGCGCAGCATCTCTGACCCCGCGGCAGCGCGTAGGAACGTGCGCTCTTCTGACAGGATAAAGCGTTCACGCTGGGCCATCTGGAAATTGCTGGCGCCACCTTCGTCTTCCCGCAGGCGGGCACGGTAGGCCTCATACTCCGTAAGGCTGTCAAAGCAGATAAGTCCCAGCGCGATATTGTCTGTGCCCTCATGCGGCATAAAATAGCCAATCAGGTCACCGCCACAGCGGGGGATAATCTCGGCCCAGTTTTTTGCATATTCTTCAAACTCAGCGCGTTTGAAAGGGTCCAGCGTATATTTGATGCAGCACATAATCGTCATGTTTTTTTCTCCATTAAAAATCCGGTTCCGGTGCTTTAGCCGATTGCTGCGCATTATTGTTTCGACTAGGATCGAACTATGAAAGACGGACCAGACATTGCCCATATCGCCGCCCTGATCGGTGATCCAGCCCGCGCCAACATGCTCACGGCCCTGATGGGCGGCATGGCGCTGACGGCCACAGAGCTATCGGCGGAAGCAGGCGTGACCAAACAGACGGCTTCCAGCCACTTGTCGAAGCTGGAGAGCGGCGGCCTTTTGACCATCCGCAAGCAGGGGCGGCACCGCTACTACCAACTGGCGGATTCAGATGTGGCAAGCCTTCTGGAAAGCCTGATGGGCGTGGCAATGCGCACAGGGCATATGCGCAACCGGCCTGGGCCAAAAGACCCAGCACTAAGGCACGCGCGCGTGTGTTATGACCACTTGGCAGGTGATATGGGGATCAGGCTTTATGAAAGCCTGCTGTCGAAGGGCTTTGTGCAGGAACGCGCTGGCGAGCCGGACCTGACAGAAAAAGGGCGGGCCTTTGTTCTGTCCCTTGGCCTGCCACTCGATGCCATGACAAACAAACGACGGCCTTTATGCAAAGCTTGTCTGGATTGGAGCGAACGCCGAACGCACTTGGCAGGCAGCCTAGGCGCAGCGCTTCTTGACCATATTTATGCAAAAGAATGGGCCGAGCGCCGGGCAGGTAGCCGCGAAGTCGTGTTCACCGCCAAAGGCCAACGGGCCTTCGAAACCTGTTTCGGGTAATCCGGCCGTCACACCATTTGCAACCGCGCCCAAATGACCTACTCTCATTCACGGGAAAACGGGGGAACATATGGCGCGCAAACAGACGTCTTTTAAGTGGCTGAAAATTGGGCTTTTGGGCCTTCTGGCCGTGGTTGGTATTTGGCAATTTTGGCTTACGCCTCCCGCCTATCACAACGAAATTCTTTTCACTGGCGGCGACATTGTCACGGTAACCCAGGGCACGAAAGAAGCCATGCTGGTACGTGACGGACGCATTGTTGCCATCGGCACCAAGGCAGAAGTTACCGCACTGGCTAGTGGCGATGCCCAGCAGTATGACCTTGAAGGCAAAGCCCTTTTGCCGGGCTTGATTGAGCCCCACACGCACCCAATTGCAACAGCCCAGTTTGGCGCGGCCGTTGACATCAGCGGCTTCACCCACTCGAACAGGGCGGAGGTCATGCAAACCCTGAAGGAGGCCGCCGAGCAGTGGAGCCCGAACGGGTGGACGATCGCCTTCGGCTGGGATCCGGTAATGGTGGATGACCTTGAGCCCCCAACCCTTGCTGAACTGGATGCGCTGTCGGCTGAAAAGCCGCTCGTGATCCTGACGCAAATGATGCATGACGCCTATGCCAATAGCGCGGCCCTGAAAGCTGCCGCTATCGGCCCCAACACCCCCAACCCCGTGGGTGGAGAATTTGTCCGCGATGCAGACGGCAAGCTAACCGGCACCGTGCGCGAGGTGAATGCAATCGGTCAATTATTTAGCCATGTACCACCCCCACCAGCCGGCAGTATCGAACTGATCACAAACATGCAGTTTGGGGCCTATGCTCGTGCAGGCTTCACCACCATCGCGGCAGCAGGCCTTGTCAGCACTGCTCATGATCAGGTCACCATGTATAAGCGCCTTGCAGCCCACCCTGACGCACCCGTGCAAGCGATTATGTATGGGCTGCCAAACCAGCTTCCGGCGCAGGGCGGCCCGCAAGCAGCAACGGAGCCCGGCGCGATTATTGGTGTCAAATTCTGGATGGATGGCTCGCCCTATGCTGGCGGCGCCGCCACCGATGAACCCTACACAGTATCAGACCTGACCGTGCAGCGGTTGCACCTGCCGCCAGGCCATATTGCCCCGCTGAATTATGACGCGATGAGCTTTCAACAGGCATTCGAAACCTATCACCGGCGTGGTTATCAGGTGGCCGTTCATGTGCAGGGGGAACGCGCCGTTGAACAAACGCTTGATGTGGTCAGCACTGTACAAGCGGCTTATCCCAATCCCGGCCTTCATCACCGGATGGAACATAATGCCCTGATCACTTCAGGCCAGCTCGCGCGCGCCAAGACCCTTGGCATGACCACCAGCTTCTTTGTTGATCATGTGACCTTCTATGGCCATCGCCTGCCTGAAATTTTCGGGCCAGAACGCACTGCCCACTATATGCCGGTCAAGGCCGCGATTGACGCGGGGCTCAGGGTTAGCCTGCACGCTGACAATCCCGCCACCCCAATAGGCCCGATGCGAACATTTGCCGCTGCTGTTACGCGTCAGCCCCATCGTGGCGGGCCAAAAGTAGCACCTGATCAGGCCATCACCCGCCTGGAAGCGCTTCGCGCTATGACCATTGATGCTGCCTGGCAACTGGGATTGGCAGAGGAACGCGGCTCCCTGGAAGTCGGTAAGGCGGCTGACCTCGTAATTCTGAGCGCGAACCCTTTAACAGCACCAGAAGAAAGCCTTGCAACCATCACTGCAGAAGCCACTTGGATTTCAGGCCGCCGCATTGACAGCCGCAAGACAACGGCCGCAAACGCGGCTCTTCTTTGGGAAGTCACAAAAGGGCTGTTTTAGGCGACTGGTTTGCTGAAGATCGACTTTCCCGTTGCCATATTGTGCCGATAAGCCTTTGAAAATTGTTTCCGGCAAGCCGACCCCGCACCAACGCCAAAAAAAATAGAAGCCCCGGCTAATGCGGCCAGGGCTTCTTTTGATTTTTTTTGAGAGTGTTCCTTAGGCGCTCGCCGACGACCTGACCGTTTGAAGGAAAGTGTCCACTTTTTCGCTCATATCGGTCGCAACCTTATCCAGAACGTCTGCGGCATCACTCAATTCAACGGCGTAACCAACATTCTGCTCCAGCGCCGACAAGGCACCATCAACCGAACCGCTTGCCGTTGCTGTTGCATCTGCCGCAGACTGTGCCGCACGAGCAATTTCCTGCGTGGCTGCGTTCTGTTCTTCCACAGCCGCAGAGATAGACCCCGACGTTGAGCTTGCCTCATCAATGGCCGCCATAATCCGCGTCATGCTCTGCACCACTGTATCTGAGGAACTTTGAAGCGCTTCAATCGGGTCCCGGATGTCTTCGGTAGCTTTTCTTGTCTGGTCGGCCAGTGCTTTCACTTCGTTCGCAACAACTGCAAATCCGCGCCCTGCTTCACCCGCACGGGCGGCTTCAATGGTAGCATTCAGTGCCAGCAGGTTGGTCTGTTCCGCAATATCATTGATCAGGTTGATCACCGCATTGATCTTCAACGTGGCGCTTTCCAGCCCCTCAATGTCTGTGCGGGCATCCTGTGCCAGATTTTGCGCAGCGGACGTCACTTCATGTGAACGCGCCACCTGCTGCGCAATTTCAGAAACCGATGTGGAAAGCTCTTCCGTGCCCGACGCAACAGAGCCAACATCCGAAGACGCCTTGTCCGAAGCGCTGCTCACGGTGTTCATCAGGCCTGATGCTTCGTCGATCTTCGATCGCAGTTCCTGTGTTTTAAAGGCGCACGCCCCCACAGTTTCAACAACTTCATCGATCATTACTTTAACCGAGGCTTCGAAATCATTGGCAAGAGCCTGCAGCATATCGGCGCGCTCTTGTTCCGCCTTGATCCTTGCGGCTTCTTTTTCTTGCCGTTCTCTCTCCTGGCGCGCGTGCTCTTCTGCCTCGCGAGCAGCTTCCTGGCGCAGGGCTTCTTCTTTTTCCTGCGCTATCTCTTGCTCCAGTTTTTCCCGCTCGATAATATTCGACTGGAAAACTGACAAGGCAGCTGCAAGCGAGCCGATCTCATCCTTCCTGTCCAGATAGGCAACCTCGATATCATAGTTGCCATCAGCAAGCTCATTCACGGATGTCGTGGTTTTCTGGATTGGCCGCAGAATGCTGATCGTGACATAAGTGATAAGCAGTGCGCCCACGCCCAATGTCATCAGTGTTGCAATGATCAGGTTCTCTCGGCTGCTGGCGATCTCCGCGATATAGTCGGTTTGATCAAGCTGCAAGACAGCAAGTGCTGCGGGCTTGCCGGCGAAATCAGAGATAACCTGCACCGACGCCGCGTAAGGCTTTCCTTGATATTCGAACGCTGGCAACAGGCTGTCACCAATCATCCGAGCTTTCAGTACCGAGGCTTCAAAGTCGGTTTTTGCGCCATCGCTCTTGCCCAGAATTTTCAGTTGGTCACCCTGGATTTGATAGATGATCAGCTCCACCCCTTGAGGTTGGGCAAAATCATCCACAAAGGCCTGCCCTAATGAAAGCCCCACTTCCACCGAGCCTACTTGCTGACCCTGATGTTTCATCGGCAGCACGGCCCGAATACCAAGCCCGGCAACGCCTGCTTCCGGGCCAAGCTGCGCCTTGCCCGTTTCATTGGCCTGAACAACGCTATGACGGAAACCAGAGAGATCATCACCAAACTTTTCCGGCCGGTGTACCCGAAGGAAAGACACAGCAGGTGCCGTATGAAACTGTACCTGCCGAACACCAAAGGTCTGCTTAAGTTCAGGAAAGCCGGACAAGGTTAAACCTTCCAGTTGACTTCGGTCACGAGCGGCAAAAGCGGCTTGAACGGGCGGCGAGTCTGCCAGCATCTGAGCCATGGCCTGTGCTCGCATTGTTTCTTGGGCAATCTTATCCTTGAGGCTGTCAGCGAGTGTACCAAGTTCTCGCATTTGCGCGGTATGGACCAATTGCCCTGTCACCCGCTCAGAGGAGAAAACCAGCAAACCCAGCACTAGGCCGAAACCAACAAGCATTCCACCAATCAGCTTTTGGCCAATTGAAAGTGAAACGCTGGAAAACTTCTTGTCGTTGAATGTAACCATTGGGCGCATCCTTGCACCCCCCAATCCCACTATGGAAAATAATGGGATTAGCTTAACAATCTGCTAAAAAACGGCTAATTATGTCCTGCTTTACGGTCCCAAGCGGGCGGCGGCACATCAACGGGGGTCGAAAGATCGAACTCCATCATGAAATCCCGGCCTGATGGGCGTGTCAGCCGATAGCGTAGTACGCCTTCCCCGACCTGCAGGTGCCACACGTTCTGAACAGAAGCTTCAAGACCGTTCGCCAAAAACAGGGCTACGCTTTCCTCATCCACAGGAAAGGTTTGCGCTGGCGCATTTAGCTCCAGGCTATCCCCACCATACATGGTTACAGGGTCAGAACTTCCGTCTTCATGGCGGTGATCGTGCTTGAAACGCATCTTGCCGCTGTTAAGCTTGGTTAAAACCAGAATGCGGGAGCGATTGTCGCTGAGATGGAGCGGCATACGCAGTTCAGTGTCCGAACAGTCCCTGACATGCAGCACCAAATGCGCAGCTGACCATGTTTCGCTTTGTTCAGTATCGCGCACGATCTTGCCACTGAAAGCCTTGCCGCAATGCGCCTTCAGGGTTTCAAACACAGTAACACCGCTGGCATGCACAGAAGGTACCAGGGCAAAAATGGCCAGCGCCAAAAAAGCAATCACTCTCATACTTTCCTCCCGTTAAATCCACGCTCACTTTAGCTAAATTCCCCATAAAGACAATCAATCACCCCTTGATTTCTCACCTGCAGCAAACAACTGCATACGCCTATCGTGATGAAAGGAATTCGTTAAGAATACCTGTGTAGAAAGGGGATGTGGGGTTGGAAGCCCCCAAGGAAAAGCTAGGGAAACAGAGGATTAAATGAACAAGGCATTTCTTGCCAGCCTATTGGCCGCATGTTTAGGCCAACCTATTCACGCACAAGACGAACAGGCGAAAATTCGTGAAATCTGGTCAGTAAGCGACGGCCTGTTTGAGCCGGAATCTGTCGCGGTCGATGAAGACCGAAATGTTATCTATGTATCCAATGTGGTTGGCTACGGCATCAATGGCCAAGGCTATATCAGCCAGCTTTCCATGTCGGGGCGCGTGATCAAGGCGAAATGGGTTGAAGGCCTGAATGCGCCAACAGGGCTCGCGCTAAAGGATGACAAGCTCTTTATCGCTGATGTGAACAGCCTGAAGGTGCTTGATGTCAACTCCGGTGAAATTGTCAGCTCCCACCCCACGCCTGACCGCAACCCCTGCCTCAATGACGTGGCCCTTGCCGGCGACGACACAGTCTATGTTTCCGGAAGCTGCAGCAATACCATCTACAGGCTTGAAGGCCACAATCTGGTTCCCTTCATTACCGACAATGACGCCCTTCACTATGTGAACGGCCTTTTCACATCTGGGGAGCTATTGCTCTCAGGTGGTTGGCAAATTCGCTTGTGGAATCGCCTCACCGGCCAACCACTTGCGGATGGCCCTGTTACGCGCCAGCCTGATGTCAAAGACATCGATGGCATTGCATGGGACGGCAGCGCCTTTTTAATGAGCATGGTGGATGACCCTCGCCTGTGGCGTTTGGATGCAAGCGGGATCGCCTCCCCTATTTCAGAGACGGCCTTTCATGCGCTTGATTTCTACTATGATGACCTGACGGGCCTTCTGGTCATGCCCCAGAACATGGGCGAAGGTCAGTATAGGATAACGGCCTACCGGCTAACCTTCGAATAAGCTACTTTTCTATTCTTTGGCCGCATGCAAAGGAAACGACAGCGTCACAGTGGTGCCTAACCCCGGTATTGAGTCAATCTGCATGCCACCGCCCAGAAGCTCCATGAAGCGGGCCACAAGCGGCAAGCCAAGCCCAGCCCCTTCATCCTGCTTCCCGTCCTCATGCGAAAATTTGTTAAAGAGCGACATGGCAACAGGAATATCCGACGCTTCCATGCCCGGCCCGGTATCCATGATAGTAAACACAAAGTCGTCGCCGGCTTTGCTGCCGCGCACCGTTACCACCCCGTTTACCGGCGAGAATTTTACGGCATTTGAAAGGATTTTCACCAACGCCTGACGCATCAGGCGTTGGTCGATCACCATAGCCGTTTTCTCGCACTTCAGGTCGATCAGCAGATGTTTTTCATGGGCCACTGTTTCAACAACCGCTAACGCTTGATCAGCCATTTTCCGCGGGTCCGTGTCCTGCGGGGAAACTTCAAAACGACCAGTTTCAAGATCAGCAACGCTTAGGATATCTTCCATCATTTTTGAAAGATTCGCGCTGTTGCTGTAGATCAGGCGCAGATATTCCCGCCGTTGTTCGGGCGTCACACTTGTATTTGAAGGGTCAACCAACATTTGGGCGAACCCTTCAACAGCCTTCAAGGGCGTCTGGATTTCCCGGCTGATGTTCGACAGGAAGCTGTTTTTCATATCAAGGGCTGCAGCAATTTCTTCCTGTGCTTGATCAATCCTGTCTGCGTGCGCTTGCAGTTCCGTGTTCGCTTTTTCAAGACAGGAGGCAAGAAACGCTTTTTCTTCCTGTTCCTTCCTGTAGCGGATTGTGAACAGGCCCAGCAAAAGAACCGTGAATGCAAGAGCTGCAAAGGGGATAGCCTCAATCGACGTACGCGGCCCCGGCAGATAAAGATAGACATCAAGCGCGGTTCCCGTGAAGGCAAATGCAATGCCCCACAGGGCCCAGTTGGCACCATGCCGATGGTTTTTCTTCGCTTTGATGAAAATATAAAGGATCAGGGCCAGCACCACAGCAGACATTGCGATGTAAGGGTCCCGCATCTTGAACATCATCGGGATAGGCGCCACAACGGCAAGGGCAGAAGCCACCGCTGCCAAGCCCCCAAGTGCGATCAGAACCTGACGGTAGCTTTCTTTCGGGAATAATTCATCAACCAGCCAGTAATAGCCCGGCGCAAGGACGAAAAGCCCCACATACTCAATACGCAAGGCAACCTCAAGCGGCAAACCGGGGAAAAGCACCCAGATATAATTGTCGGTCATCAGGGTCCTGATCGCCAGGACAAACAGCATGCCGCCGCCAATATAATAGTAACGGGCACCCGCGTGCCACGTTGCCAAAAGCATGGTAATTGCGCCAAGGGCAATCAAAATACCGGTAAAACCAAACGCTGCAACGATATGAATTTCATGCGCGCTTTCCAGGGCCCTATGATCACCAATTTCAGGTGCCCAAAGGAACCCGGCGTGCGGATAAATATGGTTCGACACCTGTACAACAAGATCGAATTCGCGTGCATCGAAAGGCAGGTCAGCAAGAAAAAGGCGGCCTGCGGCCGAAGATTCAGCGTTAACCCCCGGTGTGCCGTTTCCGCCCAAGTCATAGACTGTAGCCTCACCACTGGCCTTGCCTCCAACTACAGCATAAAAACGTGAAACACTTCTAAGCTTGCCGGCACGAAGCGCGTATTCAAGGGCGGATTGGTCAAGATTGATACGGCGCACATAGGTTGCTACAGCATAGGTGCCATCGGGGCCACTTCCGAAGCCTTCGGGCCAGACATGAGGCACCGAAACAGACACGCCATTTTCATATCGTGCCGACGCTTCCCTGGGGTCAAGCACCTCGCCCTGAAACAGGCGCCATCCATCGGTTAACTTGATTGGCTGCACTTCCGCTGTGGCAAAGGCCTGCCCTGCAGGAAAAGCAATCCCGCACAACAACAGCCAACCCAGCGCAAGAATCACCAAACGCACAATCAAACCTTTCCCTCACCCCACGCGGCAAAAACGCCAATCGGCAGTAACCATAGGTTCTATAAACGTATTTTCCTACAAATTTAATTAATGTCACGCCCCGCGACATTTTTCCACAGTGACAGAGCATTCGCGCGCACCTATCTCCCCACCAACATTGTTGAGTTTGGAGAGATGACATGACCGACACTGCCCAGATCGCCCCACGCCCCTTTTGGTTCAAGCTGCTTTTCGCCCTTAGCGTTTTAGGCCCGCTTCTGAAAGACGCCAACACGGGCGGCGACACCTCGATTTTCTTTTTCGCCGTGAACCTGATCCTTGTTTGGGCCTTGTGTGGCTTCATGTGGGGCATCGCAGGCGTTCTCGCCGTTGCCTACATCCTTGTGCCGACGGTTTTCTCTATCATTCTCGGGATCATGCTTTTCAGCGGGAAATAGTGGAAATCGATTGGCGCGGAGCTTCTGTTCGAAGGCTTCGATTAGCTTGATCGAAACAATCCATCGTGGCTTGTGCAACCATGCCTTGGCAAAGGCAGGGCAAGTCTCTATGTAAGGATCAAGCGATTTATGCTGCTGCCCCTTAACCGGTCAGCAGCCACTGTACAGGGGACTTTCCATGGCTGAAACAAAACACACCAAAATGCTGATCATCGGCTCAGGCCCAGCTGGATACACCGCAGCAATTTATGCTGCTCGCGCAAATCTGGCACCAACCATTGTCACTGGCATGCAGGCTGGCGGCCAGTTGACCATCACCACCGACGTTGAAAACTATCCCGGTTTTGCTGATGCGGTTCAGGGCCCCGAACTGATGGAAGCCATGCGCCAGCAGGCTGAAAACGTGGGCACGGAGATTGTGTACGACCTGATCAACGAAGTTGACCTGAAGGCAACACCGAAGCGTGCCGTGGGTGATAGCGGCACGGTCTATACTGCCGACACCATTGTGATCGCAACGGGTGCCCAGGCAAAATGGCTTGGCCTTGAAACTGAACAAAAATTCAACGGCTATGGCGTGTCAGCCTGCGCCACCTGTGACGGCTTTTTCTACCGCGGCAAGGAAGTGATCGTGGTGGGCGGCGGCAATACCGCTGTTGAGGAAGCCCTCTATCTTGCCAACATCTGCAAAAAGGTAACGCTGGTTCACCGCCGTGATGAACTGCGCTCAGAAAAGATCCTGCAGGACCGCCTTTTCAAGGCCGCGAATGTTGAGGTTGCATGGGATAGCGTGCTTGATGAAGTGCTGGGCACCGAAGACCCGCTGGGCGTAACAGGTGTTCGCCTGAAAAACGTGAAAACCGGCGACACACAGGAACTGGACGTTCACGGCGTTTTCATTGCGATCGGCCACAAGCCATCCACGGAACTGTTCAAAGGCCAGCTTGAACTGGACGAAGAGGGCTATCTGATCAAGAAGCCGGACAGCACGCAAACAGACATTCCTGGTGTGTATGCCGCAGGCGACGTAACCGACAAGGTTTACCGCCAGGCTGTAACAGCAGCGGGCATGGGCTGCATGGCGGCGCTTGAAGCAGAAAAATACATTGCTGAACTGGAGCACGCAGCAGCTGAATAACGCTTGCTTACAGAAAAAATTCAGGAAAGCGGTCTTCGGGCCGCTTTTTTTATGCCTGCTGGAACAAGTGGCTGACAGTGCTCAACATCTCATTGCCGGCATCCGTCAAATGCACAAGGTTTCGGCCGTCCCCGGTATTTTCAAGGGATACGAGCCCCGCGCCACTGGCTGTCAGCAAGGAAAGATGCTGGTAAGCTGTCGGCTCCGTCATGCCAACAGCACGGGCTATGTCACCAACTGTTGGCGTGTCCAGATCCAGCGCCACAAGAAAGCAAATGATCGCCTCTGCGCTCAGCCCCGGATAGGTTCGCTTGAACACCGACGTTACTTCCTGAAGGATTTCCTTGTTGCCCACGCTGTGATCCTGCCTGATTACCTCATAAGGCATATATAATGCAAAACAACAGGTTACAGCAAGCGGGCATCAACAGCCTTTGCACTTGCGAACATGTCCATGTGGTGAAATAGTCTTCCCAACGCGGCAAAGACAGAACTGGTCGGAGAAACACGTGCTGGATTGGGACAGACTGAGAATCTTTCACACCGTTGCAGAAAGCGGCAGCTTCACCAATGCTGGCATTCGCCTGAACTGCAGCCAGTCTGCCGTCAGCCGCCAGATCAGGGCCCTAGAAGAAAGCCTTAATGTTTCCCTTTTCACGCGGCATGCCCGTGGTCTCGTCCTAACCCAGGAAGGGCAAGAACTTTATAATACGGCTCGGGAAATGGTGCACCGACTGGAGGAAACCCAGCGCACTCTGATGGAAAGCCGGGAAAGCCCTTCTGGCACGCTCAGGGTAACAACCATGGTGACCTTCGGGGCGGTTTGGCTGACCCCGCACCTTGAACAGTTCATGACAGAATACCCGGACATCAATATCAAATTGATTCTGGATGACGCCGATCTTGATCTTTCTGCCGGGGAAGCCGATGTCGCAATCCGCCTTCATGAGCCTGAGCAGGCCGATCTGATCCAACGCCCACTGGCAACATTCCACGCGCATATCTATGCAAGCCCGGAGTATCTGGACCGCAAGGGCACGCCCGTCACGCCGTCAGACCTGGATCATCATGACCTGATCACTTTCGGCATTTCGAATGTGCCCACAATTCGCGGCCTGAACTGGCTGCTTACCGTGGGGAATCCCACAAAGGAACGGACCCCACGGCTACAGATCAACAACCTCTATGGCGTGTTGCATGCTGTGGAAGCGGGCATGGGCATCGCTGTGCTGCCCGACTATCTGGTGCACAACCGGCAAAAGCTGGTGCGCGTATTGCCGAAGGTGGAGGGTACACCGTTCAACAGCTATTACTGCTATGCGCCGGAACTTCGGGGCAGCCTGCGGGTGGCCCTGTTCCGCGATTTCATGGTTCGCCAGATCAGGGCCGAAAGCAATATCCTTTAGCTAGAGCGCACACGTCCCGGCGCGCACAGTCTTCGCACTTTCGATCACGTCGCCTTCCTGGAGCTGCATCGCTGCTTCAAGACCACTGATCACGCGCCCCATGACAGTATAGCGACCATTCAGATGCAAATTGTAGCCCGTATTGATAAAGAACTGCGTACTGCCCGTGTCGCGCCCCGCAGTGGCAACCCCTACAGTACCGATACGGTGATTGCTTGAAACCCATTCCTCACGAATAGTGCCCCACTCCGCCAGCACCGGATCTTCGCTCTGCCCGGCCTGGGCCACAAAGTTCGGGATCACCCGGTGCCACAGCATGCCATTCATTTTGCCAACATCGGCGAGCAGCATGAAATTGGCAGCCGCATAGGGCGCGTCAGGCGACGGGGCGATACAGATGGTTCCACGCGTGGTGTTCAACACCAACTCGCGCTCCTGATACGATCGAACCATGCTCCAGCGGGGCGTTACCCTTGGTTTTTCAACGCCTTCGATAGAGGGATCAAGCGCAATGGCAGCTTCCCGGCCACGAATGGAGTCCGCGTGGGCTTCTGCATAGGCTTCCAGAATGCCTTTACCCTCTTCCGATTGGGCAAGAAGCCCCATGGCAGAAAATGCCTTGTAGTAATCCTTACCCTTGAACCAGCTTTCCGTAGTCGGAAACGCCTTGTCAGGATCACGCTGCATCAAGCCCCGAAGCGCTGTTACCGCAATCCAGGCATTCTGATCCTTTGTGGCACCTTCAAGCAGGCCAGTTATCTCTGCGTCACCCGCATGGCGCGGTGCAAGGGCCGAAAGCGCCAAGTGGCGCATGGCCATATCCTCAGCCTTTGCCGCCACTTCCAACAAGAAAACACGGCTCTCATCGTCTTTCAGATAGCCAAGGGCACGAACGGCCTCAAGCGCCACCATTCGATCCTTGCCTGACGCCAGCGCCACAAGCGTGCCGCTTGCCGCATCACCATATTGGCGCAAAACCCGCACAAGGGCAGCCTTCACCCGGCTAGCCTGCGCATTCCCAAGGGCGGTTTGCACATCTGCAAAGGGAAGCACCTCAGGCATATCGGTAAAGCGCGTCAGCAAATAGGCCGCCACATAGTCCGTTCCCATTTCACTGGTGTGCGCCAAAAGGGCTTCAAAAGACAGTTTCGGGAAATCTGTGGCAGGCAAGCGGTCGTAAACGACAGACTGCATCAAGCCAAAGAACGGTAGGGTACGGGGGTTATCGGGGTAACCCACGTTGAAAGGCTTGCCCGGTTTGATTGCATTCACATAGTCAACCAGTAGTGGCCGCGCGCCTTCTTCACCCGAAAAACCAAGTGCAGACGCCAGATAGTCAACACCCGCAGACGCAGGCAGTGGCTGTGTATAGGCCAGCAGTTCATCCACAGGCGCATCGCCGTGACACAAAGCTGCACCCAAACGCGCCGCAGCAACTGCAGCTGCATCAGAATGAGAGAGATAGGGGGCAATTTCCGCGCAAGCATCGCCGCCAATTTGGCCCAGATAGACCAATGCCTGCCAGCGGCCAGACTCCAGCGCTTCAGAAAACACTGGATTTTGATAATCCCGGGCGTCTGCCGCTTCCATCAGACGCACATCAAATTCGTTAATTTTTTTAACTTTTGCAGTATTTTCAAAGCCAAAAGTCGGTATCGTCAGGCTCAGCCCCACAGCCGCCATGCCAAGCATATGCTTGATAATCATAAAACCCCTCTCCCCTAAATAACTGTCAAATCTCATCTTTTTGGTCAGCATTGCTGTACTATTATTCGCGCACAACAAGCCATTCACTATCTGACGCACTCCGTTTTTCAAGCCATGCGTTTTATGCATGGCTGCTACGACCCATTAATGGGTTTTCTTTCTATCCGCCTACCCATATATACCCCTCATCGCCGCTGAGCAAACGTACTGAGTATCTCGCTCGCGGCACCGAGTTTTAAGTTTTGACGGTATTCCGTCATAAAGGTCGGTCCCGGGGTTCCTCCCCCCTCCCCCCACTTCCCCCCCGGGACCGACCCTTTTACTTTCGTCTCATGAGTTTGAGACAGCACTAACCTCCCTTATGTTGACAAACTGATCCCCGCCCCGGTTTTTGCACCGGGGCATTTTTTTGAAAAGTTGCCTATGGCTTGTTGAGCTTTAAGTAACTTTTAGCAGCCTATGCTTATGGTTGGATTGAGGAGATAAGAATGCGCAAGCGCTTTGGCGTACTTATGCTGATGCTTTGGGGTGCCGTTTTGGCTGCCTCCAATGTCGCGCGCGCAGAGCACTTCCGCCTCGCCATGCCATCAGAAGACGACGACTATATCATCGGGCTTTTCTCATTGGCGCTTGAAGCAGCAGATGGCGATCATTCCTTTGAAGTTGTCCGCCGCGTTATGCTGGTACAGAACCGCGCCCTCAGGGCCCTTGCAGATGACCGCGCCCGATATGATGTTCACTACAGCGGATATGACCCTGACCGCGAAAAAGAGTTCGCGATGGTTCCCTTCCCCATCACCCGCGGTATGCTTGGCCATCGTTTGCTGGCAGTCACTGCAGGAAATCAAAATATCCTTGCAGGCGTCAAATCAGTGGAAGATCTGAAAGCTTTCCGGCTCGGTTCTGGTAGCGATTGGCCAGACACTAAAATCCTGGAATCTGCTGGCCTTAATGTGGTGAAGGGGTCAGATGCGAACCTCTGGCCCATGCTCGCCAGACACAGGTTCGATGCCTTCCCGCGCGGCATCAATGAAATCATGGCCGAAATCGAAGGTGACCGTACCCAAACCTATGGGGCGAACATGGCGATAGAGAAGAACGTCATTCTTGTATACCGGTTCGATCACTTCTTTTACCTGTCCCAGAAAAACAGGGTGAGGGCCTATATCCTTGAGCAGGGGCTCAAGAACGCCTTCGAAAGCGGCGCTCTGGACGCATATCTTCAAAAGGTAGACCGCTTCCAGGCAGTCTTCGCCGAAATGAAACAAAATCCCCGCCGAATCATTCGCCTAAAAAATCCACTATGGGACCAGTCAACCCGGCAAATCCCGGACAAATACTGGCGCGAATACTGATCCTTCCCGCTTATCCTTCCCAAATTTATACCAATGTGGTAGTAATTTTCTTCTGCTTCTATGGGGGTCCAAGTACAACCTTTTAATAAAGGTCTGTCATGGCAAAGTATTTAACTCTGCTAGTTTGGTTACTTATTTCTGCGCCCTCGGCATTTGCGGAAACCTTCAAGATCGCCATTGCATCGGATGACGACCTCTACGTAGCTGAAATACTGAAGCTCGCCGTTAATGCAGCGGGGGGAGATCATTCGGTTGAAGTAGTAAGAATTGCGCCTATTGCACAGGGGCGCGCCCTCAGGGCACTGGCAGATGGCCGTGCAGCCTATAATGTTCTCTATAGCGGTTATTCAATGCAGCGCGAGCAGGAGCTGACCATGGTGGACTTTCCGCTGACGCGCGGCTTGCTGGGATACCGTGTTCTTGCCGTCCGCCCCAACGCCAAAAGGCCTCTCTCCTCCGAGGCATTATTTGACCCGCAAGGGAAACCGGTGTGCTTTGGGTCTGGCAACGACTGGCCGGATACAGCTATCATGCGTCTGGCTGGGCTCTGTGTCGTCACGGCTGCAGACGAAAACCTCTGGCCTATGCTGATGCGAGGCCGCTTCGAGGCCTTTCCACGCAGTGTAATTGAAGCAAAAAGTGAAATCGCCATGATCTCTGGTGGCGAAGAAGGGCCACCGCCAGTCATAGACCAGAACCTGTTGCTGGCATACAAGCAAGACCTGTTCTTCTTCATGCCCCTGAGGGCAAAAGAGCAAGCCAAACTTATAGAGGATGGCCTGAAGAAACTGCATGCGGAGGGCCGGTATGACCCGTTCTTCTATTCCATTCCCATTGTGAAAGAAGCGCTGGAGGAATTGATTACACACCCCCGAACTGTTGTGCGCCTTGAAACACCCAAAGAATTTGTCGCACTGAATCAGATCCCAGAACGATACTGGTATGACTTTGACGATGCTTCAAGCTTCGTTGAAAACATGCCCAACTAAGGGTCACCCCCCCAATTCTTCCCCGCGCTTGCGAGCGGCATGAATAGCGCGACTCATCAGATCACCAAGCCCGGTGCCTGCATGCATCAAAACATCAAGCGCAGCAGCCGTCGTGCCGCCGGGGCTTGTCACACGGCGGCGCAATTCTGCCGCGCTTATATCTACATCTGTATCAAGAAGTTTGGCTGCACCGATCACAGTCTCCCGCGCCAGCTTCATGGCAACATCTTCCGGCAACCCTTCAGCGACACCCGCCGCAGCCATGCATTCCACCATGTAGAAAACATAAGCCGGGCCGCTGCCTGAAACGGCTGTCACCGAATCCATCTGCGCTTCATCCTTGATCCAGACAGTATCCCCAACTGCGTGCATCAACATCTGCGCAAGGCGCTTGTCTTCGCCGGAAATGTCAGCGGCAGCCGTCAGCCCGCTTATGCCTTCGCCAATTGCAGCCGGCGTGTTCGGCATCACGCGCACGTATGTGCCCTCGCCAGCAAGGCCCGCCTCAAGCTGCTTGAGCGTAACACCCGCCGCCACAGAAAGAACCATTGTATCGGCCCCCACGAAGGGGAGGAAAAGCGGCAGCACGCTTTCGATCACCTGCGGCTTCACCGCAAACACCAGCACACGCGCCTTCATGCCGACCGGCAAGTCACGCGCTGTTTGCAGGAACTGCTCTGGTGCTGCGCCAGGCAACCGGTCCGCCTGCGCGGCCGGGTCAACAACAAACAGGCACTCGGGCGGCAAACCGGCCCTGAGCCACCCCATGGCCATGGCATGCCCCATGTTGCCGCAACCAACAAGAACGAGAGGTGCCGATGGGCTGAAATGCTGCAACATAGCGAACTATTCCTGAATATGGTCCTGAACAAAAAAAGGGGCGGAGCCTTGCTCCGCCCATACTTTAAGGCAAGCCCCCAAAAGGGCCAAGAGCCGATCTTTGTTTACGCCGAGCCTGCACACTCAAGCATGGCGCTTTCGATCGCTTCTTCAGGAGACTGCCCTCCCCACATGACAAACTGGAATACTGGATAAAAGCGTTCGCACTCCCCAAGCGCGGTTTCAACCATTGTTACCATATGTTCTTCGCAGATCGCGCCCAGAAGCGGGTCGCCCACAAGGCTGGCATGGCGGAACAACAGGGCGTCCTCTTCCGCCCAATATTCGAAATGCCCGATCCACATACGTTCGTTAATCAATCCCAGTGTCTGATAGATATCAGCCCGGCGGCCTTCCGGCACCTTGAGGTCAAAGAGACAAGCGAACTGCAGTGTCTTGAAATCATCACGCCAAAAAACACGGAACTGAAGGTCCGTATACTGACCGGAAATAAACATGGTCAGCTCATCTTCACCGTGGCGCTCAACGGCCCAATCATTGGCGCCAGCAAGCTCCTCGGCAAGGTCAACTGGATTTTGGCTGATTACTTCAGAATGCCCGGTGCTCAGTGTCGTCATCTCGTTTCCCCCTGGAAAGTGAGTGCCGCCGGGCTTTAAAAGCATAACCGGCAGACACGGTTTCGCCGGTTAGCGTTATCTTCGATGCACCAGAATCACGATATCTGGCTCCCTTGATCTAATCTAACACTAAATATAGCGTGCCAAAGCAAAGACTCTGTGGCAAGCGACAATTGTTTCGGAAGGGAAATTTCTTGTGGAAAACTCGTTATAGCCCCGTTCTGATTTAGCGTTTTTTGCCATCAGATCAGGCCCTTAGAATTCACTGTTGAAGAGAAATATAGCGCGTAATTTTATTGCGCAAATGGCTTATTTTTGTTCAATCTTCTTCTTGAGCAGATCAATTTCCGCACGCAAATCTTCGTTTTCAGTGCGTGCTTTCTCAGCCATCTCGCGCACCACTTCAAATTCTTCGCGGGTTACAAGATCAAGGCCTGCAAGCTGGCGATCAAGCCACGCACGGAAATGCTCTTCCATCTCACCCTTCACGCTGTGGGCTGCGCCCATAGCACCAGTTGCCAGTTTGGCCATATCATCGAAGAATTTATTGCTGGTTTGCATGTTTCAACTTCCTTGCGTCTTGTGCCTTTCATATGGGCCAAGAAGAGATAAATTGCAATGGTCGAGTTGCCGCACCTATCTTCTTCGCAACGTGCCTTGACACAGGCGCTTTGGCGGCGATGATGGCGCAAAGCATTCAAGGGAAAAGACTATGTCCATTCTTGGTACCCTATCTGTACTTTCTTACCCAAAGATCGATCCCTTTGCCTTGGGGCCTGTTGACGTTTTCGGGTTCGAGCTGGGCGTTCGCTGGTACAGCCTAGCCTATATCGTGGGTATCATGTTCGGCTGGTGGTATATCCGCAAGCAGGCACAGAAGCCGGGCGCGCCGATGTCGGTGAAGCATATTGATGACTTCATCACATGGGCCATTATCGGCGTTATCGCAGGTGGGCGGCTTGGCTATGTGCTTTTCTATAACTTCGAAGCCTACTTGAATGAGCCGCTGGCGATCCTCCGGCTTTGGGATGGTGGCATGTCTTTCCATGGCGGCGCAATCGGCGTGATCCTTGCCGTGATTTTCTTCTGCAGGAAACACAAGCTTGAGCTGATGCGCGTTGCCGACATTGTGGCCGTTGTCAGCCCCATCGGCCTATTGACCGGGCGAATCGCCAACTTCATCAACGGTGAACTGTGGGGCCGGGAAACCGATGTACCATGGGCCATGATCTTCCCAAGCGATCCATTCGGTGTGCCGCGCCACCCCAGCCAGCTATATGAAGCACTGGGTGAAGGCGTGCTGCTCTTTCTAGTGCTGCTGTTCCTTTATCACCGCACGCGTATCGCCAAGGAGATGCCCGGGTTTATTGCGGGCCTATTCTATCTTGGCTACGGCGCTGTGCGGTTGCTTGTCGAATTTGTCCGCGAACCGGATGCACATCTGGCCGCGCAAAGTGAAATCATCACCCGTGGCCAGATGCTATCCATCCCCATGTTCCTGTTTGCGGCATGGCTGATGAACAAGGGCATCCAACACAAACGCGCCAAACGGAAGACATGACCAAGCTGAAAAACATTCTGATCAGGCGCATTGAAACCGAAGGCCCCATCAGCCTTGCGGATTATATGGCCCAGTGCCTGATGCACCCCAAGCATGGCTATTACCAGCGCGAGCGTGTTTTCGGCGCAGATGGTGATTTCATCACCGCCCCAGAGGTTAGCCAGATGTTTGGCGAAGCCATTGGCCTGTGGTTGGCAGACCGCTGGATTGCGATGGGCAGCCCTTCATCTGTTTCGCTTGTGGAACTTGGGCCCGGGCGCGGAACCCTGATGGCGGATATTTTGCGCGCCGCTTCAAATGTACCAGGTTTCAGGGAAGCGGCACGTGTACACTTTATCGAGACAAGCCAACAGCTGCGCGCCTTGCAAAAACAGAAAGTGCCCACAGCCAAATGGCATGACGATTTTTCATCCATCCCGGAAGGCCCAGCGCTTATTGTGGCAAACGAATTTTTCGATGCTCTGCCAATCCATCAATATGAAAAGCGTGACAGCAAATGGTTTGAGCGGTCAGTAGGCGTTGTTGGTGATGATCTCGGCTTTGTGCTGACGCAACCCACCGCGCAATTTGCACTGGTGCCAGCCTCCCTGCTTGGTGCCCCGGAAGGCAGTGCCCTTGAGGTTTGCCCTGCCGCTATTTCCATCAGCGCAAATATCGCCGAACACCTAAGCCAGCATGGCGGGGCAGCGCTCTATATTGATTATGGCTATGCTCATTCCGCACCGGGCGATACGTTCCAGGCGCTTAAACAGCATGAATTTACAAACCCGTTTTCGGAACCGGGAAAAGCCGACCTGACGGCCCACGTAGCTTTTGATCGACTGGCCGAATCTTCACTCGGAAAAGGCACGAAGGCTTTTGGAACCAATGAGCAAGGCGCTTTCCTGATGGCGATCGGGCTTGGGTTAAGGGCTCAAAAGCTGGCCACTAGGGCCGATGATAAGGCACAGATGCAAATCCTGTCTGAACTGAAGCGCCTGACAGCACCGGATGAGATGGGAACCCTGTTCAAGGTACTGGCCGTTCAGCACCCCGGCCTTTCAAACCCGCCCGGGTTTTAACTGGAAAGCTTGTCAGTAAGACAGGAAATCAGGATTGGGGGCGTGTAGAAAACTTGCTTCACCTTCTCGCAGCGTGCCAAAACCCAGGTCAAAATAGACACCATGGGCAAAGAATTCTCCAATCACTGTCTGCCCATTATTTTGCCCGTTGAAACGCTCACCCAGAATTTTGGTAACACCTACAAGCATATCAGGCCCAGCTGTGGTTCTTCGAACCGGCAAGACGATCGACGCCGCATGCCTTAACATGCCTTCCGGATACTCAATCGAATATCGAACAATGCCCCCACTAGGCTGTTTCAGCAGGCCACCCCACCACTGTTCACTCAACGGTAAAATCTCAGGGTGCAACAGATCAAAGAAGTTCAGGCCTGTGCCCTTCATCTTCAACCTGTCTTTAACATCCTCACCGGCCTGACAATAGCGATATTCGCGCGGGCCAGCATGCTCAAGCACCATCATGTTCGGGATGAATTTTGCGAATAGCTGAAGGGTAATATCTTTACGCAGAGGAACATCATCGCAGGAACGCGACTTTTCCCAAGCCTTCATGAAAGCCTGAAAATCAGGGTCATCCAACAGTGAATAGGTTTCCACCACCAGTTTCCTCAAGTCTTGTTAAGTCAAGCATAGAACAAGCCGCAACTTTTACAAACAAAACCCTTACAAGACCCCACATAGACTTTCGTACGAATGCGCCTTAACAAAAGATCACGATCCAGCCCAAGAAAATCGAGGAGAAACGATCTAAGCCCTGTTCTTCCCCTTATTCTTTCTTATAGTAGCCATCCTGATCGCGATAAAACTGAGACCCTATGACCACGCCCACACTTTGCCCGCATTTCGATTCCCCGCATGCCTTCTTCGGCAGGAATGGCGGCGTCTCAACCGGCATATATACCGGGCTCAACTGTGGCCCAGGTTCAGGCGATTCTCCCGACAACGTCCTTGAAAACCGGCAGATTGCAGCGGAATATCTTTCCGGCAGCAGGGAAACACCGCTGGTATCTTGCTATCAGGTCCATGGTGCATGGGTAACATACACAGTGGGCGATTGGGGTGAAGAGCGCCCCAAGTCAGACGCCATGGTCACGAACGTGCCTGGCCTGATCCTCGGCATCCTGACGGCCGATTGCACGCCGGTTCTGTTTGAAGATGCCGAAGCTCGCATCATTGGGGCAGCCCACGCCGGGTGGCAGGGCGCCCTAAGTGGTGTCTTGGAGGCGACAATTGCCGTTATGGAAAACACCGGCGCAGATCGTTCCCGCATCAAGGCCGCAATTGGCCCGACAATCCACCAGCCCAGTTATGAGATCGGCGAAGAATTCAGGGCCCGGTTCCAGGACGTACAGCCAGAATACGCGCGCTTTTTTGCCGAAGGGCGAGACCCAAACCATTTCCAGTTTGATCTGCCCGGCTTTGCAAAACACCGGCTGAAACAGGCTGGCCTGCGATCCATATGGATGTCTGATATCGACACCTATTCAAGCGACGATCATTTCTCTTTTCGGCGGACGACTCACAAGAACGAGCCAGATTATGGCCGCCAGCTTTCGGCAATCATGCTGAAGCCTTAGGGTCAACTTTTGGAATAAATGAACATCCCCGTACCATTTTGAGGCACTGATTCCATAAAATGCCCCTTGTTGGGGCTGCTGCCTTTACACAGGGCGTTCACGCTGATAAACGACACCGAAACGCAACATCTTCATCGCACGGAGGCCTTAATGGGCATGAAGATCCTTACCGGGAACTCAAACCCGGA
>JABXIV010000042.1 GCA_013372925.1 Alphaproteobacteria bacterium | reverse complement strand
GACCTTGTGGTTGGCGCGGTTCTGATCCCGGGTGCTGCAGCGCCTAAGCTCGTGACCCGTGAAATGATTGGCAAAATGATGCGCGGCAGCGTGCTGGTGGACGTTGCGATCGATCAGGGCGGTTGTTTTGAAACGTCCAAAGCAACGACTCACGAAAACCCGACCTACATTGTTGATGAAGTGGTGCACTACTGTGTTGCTAACATGCCAGGTGGTGTAGCCCGCACGTCTACGCTTGCACTCAATAACGCAACGCTGCGCCATGCGGTTGCGATTGCGAACAAAGGTTGGAAACAGGCGCTGGCTGATGACAAGCACCTGCTGGCTGGCCTGAATGTTTGCGAAGGCAAGATTACATATGAAGCCGTCGCGCGTGACCAAAGCCTTGATTACGTTCCTGCGCTGGAAGCTATTGGCGCGTAACGTCAACTGGTATATATGGCGGGTATGAACAACAAACCCGCCATCCAGGTATTCGCTTTAGGCGGAACCATTGCGATGACCCCCGGCGCAAGCGCGGGGGTCAAGCCAACTCTGACTGCGCGCGATCTGATCTCCGCCGTGCCCGGCCTTCAGGATTTGGCCGACCTGCGTGCTGAAACGCTGGTGCAGAAGGGTAGCGCGAATCTGACCATGTCATTGATTGCCGATATCATGGACCGGATCAGTACATGCGATGCTGACGCGGTGATCGTGACGCAGGGCACTGATTCGATGGAAGAGACGGCGTTTCTGGCCAGTCTGTTAAACCAAAGCAATAAGCCGATTGTTTTCACGGGCGCCATGCGCACACCCAATCAGCCTGGTGCTGATGGGCCGGCAAACCTGTATGATGCAGTTCTGACAGCGGTAAACCACAACACCAAGGGCGTTACGCTTGTCATGAACGGTGAGGTGCATGACCCGTGGCTGGTGGCCAAGGAGCACACTTCAAGTTTGCAGGCGTTTCAGGCGGAGCAGGGTCCTTTGGCAACAATTGCTGAAGGTGACGTCTGCTGGAGGCGCCCGGTGCCTGACCGAACGACTGAACTGCCAGTTGGGGATGAATTCGCCCCTGTGGCGCTGGTCAGTGCCTGCCTTGATGATGATGGCCGGTTGCTGGATTCATTGATTGATCTTGGTTATCAGGGCGTTGTGATCGAAGCGTTCGGAGCAGGGCACCTTTCCGAGGTGTGGGCTGACAAGGCGGAAGTTCTGGCCGAGAAAATTCCCGTAATACTGGCGAGCCGGACAAAAGCTGGTAGGGTTTTCGAAAGGTCTTACGGTTATAAGGGTGCTGAAATCGATTTGTTGGCTCGGGGACTTGTGTCGTCAGGCTGGTTGAGGGCGCGAAAAGCCAGATTGTTGCTTTCCTGCCTTTTGGGCAGGAATGTCACAAATTGGAAAGAGGCCTTTACCCGGATGGTGAAAAGTGTTTGAGTGCCTTTCAATAGCAACTATTAATAGTCAGACAGCTTGAGGGGTCGAGTGTTGCCTGATCAGTCATTGTTTCCGAGTGTCACCGGTTTAGGGCATGCTTTCTTTTGGTCTCCAGATGAAAGCCTGGCTACCCGTTTGTGCAGCGTTTTATCGAAGGCAGGTTTTATACACGTGCCTACAGGTGAACCTTTGGTTGCCTGTTTTCTAGCCGACGATATCGAGTCGGTGCTTCCCATTCTTGAGCAGACTTTTGGCGTAAAAGAGCGTCGCATGATCAGGGCTTTGTTGTCAGGAAATGCCCAGCCAACCCTGCAAGAATTTGGGAATATGCATACTGTGGAAGAGCTGGGCCTCCGGCTGTCGGCTCAGTGGCTTGGCGATCTTCTAGTCGAACGTCGCTATAAGTCTTTGTTGCAGCCGATCGTATGCGTGGAAGATCATACTAATATCATGGGGTATGAGTTCCTTATCAGGGGGCTGCATACTGATGGCACCGATATCCCGGCCCCTGTTTTGTTTGAGACTGCGGAAGCCGCTGGCATGCTGTATGCGCTGGATATGGCGGCGGGGGAGTGCGCCACAAGGACAGCAAAGTCATTTGATTTGCCGGAGAGCATATTCGTCAACGTGTTGCCGTTCACCATTGATACGGAAGATGGGATGGATGCCTGGCTTGCTAATGTCATTGGTGACAGCAGTTTGGCTGAAGACCAACTGGTTTTCGAGATTGTTGAAAGTCAGCAGCTTTCAGACCTTGAGACAGTTAGAACGCTTGTTCGCCGGTTGAAGGACCGTGGCATCCGTATTGCGCTTGATGATTTTGGCACGGGCTTCAATAACCTTTCCGGGATCACGGAAATTCAACCTGATTTTATCAAGCTTGATAAGTCGCTGACCCATGACCTGAACGATGACGGCAGGAAGTGGACCTTGGTTGCCAATATTGTCGATTCAGCAAAGCAGTCGGATATCAAAGTGATTGCAGAGGGCGTTGAAGACCACAGAACTGCGCGCATGCTCGAAAGTGCAGGGGCTGATTATCTGCAGGGTTATCTGTTCGGTATGCCTGACGAGCAGCCGGTCAAGAAACCCGCTACGGCCGACTAGGCCTGCAGTTGGATGGTCTCAAGCTTGTCGAGGAGGCTCGTAAGGGCCTCTTTTTCTACGGCACTCAGTTTGTCCATGATGCGGCTTTCATAGCCGATTGCGATGGGAATCACTTCATTGTAGATGTCTCGGCCATCCGCCGACAAAGCAAGAACAGACCGGCGTTTATCCTCTGGTGAAAAATGCCGCTCAAGGCGCCCGGTATCCAATAGCTTGTTAACGGCGCGAGACACAGCAACTTTGTCCATGGCTGTTCGTTCTGCAACTTGTGCAGCCGAAAGATCGCTCTCTTCCCCTAAAACCGCCATTACCCGCCATTCCTGAAGCGTAAGTTGGAACTTCTCTTCATAGCCATCGGCAATCGCGCGGCTGATCCTGTTGGAAAGCACAGATAGCCGGTAGGGCAGAAAATTAGCCAGAAAAAGGGCATCTTTCGAATTTTTTTGCATCTTCACCTCATCGCGCTCTTGCAAATAGTTTCGTATGAAACTAATATGGATTCAAGAGAAATTAACAAGGCGCCTCAAGTCCCCAATCGAAGGGAGCGGGATTTCTGAAGCGCTTTTCCTTTTGTATATAGAACATATAGGAGAGTTGGAAGATGGCCGATCTCTTTGAGAACCCAATGGGCCTTTGCGGCTTTGAATTTGTTGAGTTTACGGCGCCTGAAAAAGGTATCCTTGAGCCGGTTTTTGAGACCATGGGCTTTACCCATGTGGCTAATCACCGCTCCAAAGACGTAACACTGTGGCGTCAGGGCGATATCAACTTCATCGCAAACTATGAGCCGAAAAGCCCTGCAGCGTATTATGCTGAAGAGCACGGCCCATCTGCATGCGGTATGGCGTTCCGCGTGAAGGACGCTCACTTTGCTTATGAGGAGTGTCTGAAGAAGGGCGCTCAGCCTATTGAAGTGCCTACTGGCCCAATGGAACTGCGCCTGCCTGCCATTAAAGGTATCGGTGGTGCTGCACTTTATCTGATTGACCGTTTTGAAGACGGCAAAAGCATCTATGACATTGACTTTGAGTGGATTGAAGGCGTTGATCGCCATCCGGTAGGATGCGGGTTCCATACCCTTGACCACCTGACACACAATGTGTATCGCGGTCGGATGGATTACTGGGCGAATTTCTACGAGAAGTTCTTCAACTTCAAGGAAATCCGCTACTTTGACATCAAAGGTGAATACACTGGCCTGCTTTCCAAGGCGATGACAGCACCGGATGGCAAGATCCGTATTCCGCTGAACGAAGAAGCTGCTGGCGGCAGCGGTCAGATTGAAGAATTCCTGATGGCCTACAATGGCGAAGGGATCCAGCACATCGCGTTCGCATGTGATGACCTGATCAAATGCTGGGACAATCTCAAGAAGGCTGGTGTGCCGTTCATGACTGCGCCTCCAGAAACTTACTATGAGATGCTTGAAGAACGCCTGCCAGGCCACGGTGAGCCTGTGGGCGAGCTTAAAACACGCGGTATTCTTCTCGACGGCACGACCGAAGGCGAAAAGCCACGCCTGCTGCTTCAGATTTTCTCTGAAACACGCCTAGGCCCGGTATTCTTTGAGTTTATCCAGCGCAAGGAAGATGATGGCTTCGGCGAAGGAAACTTTAAGGCACTGTTCGAATCCATGGAGCGTGACCAGATCCGTCGTGGCGCGCTGAAAGTGGACGAGGACGCCGCTTAAGGCTTGCGCACCAACGTTATAGACAGGTTGATGGGGGCTTTGGCCCTCATCAGGTTTTCTTTTTATGCAAAGGGTTAAATCATGAAACTGCAAGGCGTACATCATGTCGCGTATCGTTGTCGTGACGCCAAGGAAACGGTGGAATTCTACCAGAAGCACCTGAATATGGATTTTATGCTCGCAATTGCCGAGAACGAAGTACCATCGACAGGTGAGTATGACCCTTACATGCATATATTCATGGATGCCGGCAATGGTAACGTGCTGGCATTTTTTGAACTGCCAAACCAGCCGGAAATGGGCCGTGATACGAACACGCCTGAGTGGGTGCAGCATATTGCCTTCAAACTGGGCAGCATGGATGAGTTGCTGGCTGCGAAAGAAAGCCTTGAGGCCGCAGGTATTGATGTGCTCGGCCCAACCAATCATACGATTTTTAAATCGATCTATTTCTTCGACCCTAACGGGCACCGCATTGAGTTGGCTGCCAATACGGACGAGCCTGGCATGCTACAGGAATTGAAGCGTGTTGGCCCTGAAATGCTCGAAGAATGGTCGAAAACCAAGAAGGCGCCGAAGCATGCAGACTGGCTGCATGGTGCAGGCAAGTTCCCTGGTTATAAGGGCTAAATGAAGTTTATCAGGCAGGTTGCGGGACCTGCCTATCTGGAACAATTGAATTTAAGGAACTGAGTCAATGAAACTTGCGTCTCTCAAGCATGGCCGTGATGGCAAGCTGGTAGTTGTTTCCAAAGACCTCAAGCGTATGACGCCAGCCACCGATATTGCGCCGACAATGCAGGCTGCTATCGATGATTGGGCGAATGTGTTGCCGCGCCTGCGTGCACTTTATGAAAGCCTCAACTCAGGGGCGGTTGAAGGCGAAGCATTCAATGAATCCGATTGTGCTTCACCACTGCCGCGTGCCTATCAATGGGCAGACGGTTCGGCCTATGTGAACCACGTGGAATTGGTGCGCAAAGCACGGAATGCTGAGATGCCGGAAACATTCTGGACTGATCCCCTGATGTATCAGGGTGGATCAGACAGCTTCCTCGGTCCGCGCGAGAATATCATTATGCCGCAGGACGAAGGCTGGGGCATCGATTTTGAGGCTGAGATCGCGGTTGTCACGGATGATGTGCCAATGGGAGTTAGCGAAGCTGATGCCGCTGGTCATATCAAGTTGCTGATGCTGGTGAACGATGTATCCCTGCGTGGGCTTATTCCGGGTGAGCTGGCAAAAGGCTTCGGTTTCTTCCAGTCCAAGCCATCCAGCGCCTTCAGCCCTGTGTGCATCACGCCAGACGAGCTTGGAGATGCCTGGGCCGATACCAAAGTGAACCTGCCGCTGGTGTCACACTATAACGGTGGCATGTTCGGCAAGCCGGAGGCTGGCGTGGATATGACATTCAATTTCGCGAAACTGGTGTCTCATGCTGCGAAAACTCGCCCACTGGGGGCTGGCGCAATTGTGGGCTCAGGCACAGTGTCCAACAAGCTGGACGGTGGCCCGGGCAAACCGGTCGCGGAAGGCGGTGTAGGCTATAGCTGTATCGCAGAAATCCGTATGATCGAGACCATTCAGGACGGTAAGCCTTCAACGAGCTTCATGAAGTTCGGTGACACCGTGCGCATTGAAATGTTCGACGCCGATGGCGCATCTATCTTTGGTGCGATCGATCAGGAAGTTGTGAAGGGCTAAAGGGGGCTTGCATGCGCATTCTATATGGTTATTTCCGGTCTTCGGCAGCCTACAGGGTGCGCATTGCCCTTGGGCTTAAAGAACTGAGTTATGAGCATAGCGGCGTGAACCTGAAGCCGGGTGTTAGTGAGCATAAGTCTGAAGACTATCTTAAGCTGAACCCGCAGGGACGCGTGCCATACTTTGTGGATGGCGATGTGGCGATCAGCCAGTCACCAGCTATTCTGGAATATCTGGAAGAGGCCTATCCTGATGCGCCGCTTCTGCCATCCGATATGGCGGATCGGGCCTATGTGCGCCAACTGGCCAGCCTGATTGGTTGCGATGTGCATCCGCTGAACAACTTGTCTGTGCTGATGCGGATCAAGGAACAGTTTGGGGCAGACGAAGCCGCGACCAATGCATGGTATCATCACTGGATTATTGAAGGCTTCACAGCACTTGAAGCGATGCTTTCAAATAGCAAGCACACAGGCCGTTTCTGTTTTGGGGATACGCCAAGCATGGCTGATGTGTATCTGGTGCCGCAAGTATGGAACGCACGCCGCTTCAATACACCGCTGGAGGCATTTCCGACCATCTTACGCATTGATGAAGCCTGTCAGGCGCTGCCTGCCTTTATCGACGCGGCACCGGAAAATCAGCCGGATACACCGCCTGCATGATCTGCGGGCCTGTTAGGAGGGACCGATGAAAATCACTACACGTCTTGGAAGGGAAGTGGATGTCAATCCTGATTACACGGTAGATCAGAATTGGGATCATTTCACAGATGAAGAACACGATCGCTGGGACCGTCTGTATGCCCGGCAGGAGCAGATGCTTGAAGGGCGCGCCTGTGACGAGTTCATGGAGGGCCTACATTCCCTGAAGCTCTCTGACGGCGGCATTCCTAATTTCGAGGAACTTTCTGCCAGACTGAAAAACATTACAGGCTGGACCGTGGTGGCCGTGCCTGATCTGGTGCCAGATGAAGTTTTCTTCGATCACCTTGCCAATCGTCGTTTTCCGGCAGGCAACTTCATCCGCAGTGAAGCGCAGCTGGATTACCTGCAGGAACCGGATGTTTTCCATGATGTGTTCGGCCATGTCCCGCTTTTGGCGAACCCAACATTTGCAGACTATATGGAAGCTTACGGCAAGGGTGGACAGCGCGCGGCAGGCAAGGGTGTCTTGAAAAACCTGGCGCGGCTTTACTGGTATACGGTTGAGTTCGGCTTGATCAACACGCCAAAAGGCATGCGCATTTATGGTGCCGGGATCGTTAGCTCCAAGTCAGAAAGTATTTTCTGCCTTGAAGACCAGAGCCCAAACCGCATTCATTTTGATCTGATGCGCCTGATGAAGACTGATTACCGTATTGATGACTTCCAGCAGACGTACTGGGTAATTGACAGTTTCCAAGAGCTTCTTGACGCCACGTATCAGGACTTCGGTCCGATTTATGACGAGCTTGAGGCGAATGAAACGGTGTATTCACCTGCTGACGTGTTATCTGAAGACAAGGTTCACCATCAGGGCACGCAAGCCTATGCCAATGCCGGCGGGCGGCTTGCAAAAGAAGCCAGTTAAAGAACGTCACAACAATAATAATGGGCTGGCCTAAGGGCCCAATTTGAGGCTGCCGCACCTGCGACAGCCTTTTCTTTTATTCAGAACAATAGAAATACAATCATTAATGGTATCTCGAAGCATGCGGTCATCGTATGAATGAAGTACGCCTATCACTTTAGATCAATGACATGGTCTATAATTCGTTTGTATAGTTTGATGTTTTGTAAATATTTCAGTGCTTTTTCTGCAAGATTTGCTCTCGCAATAATTGTTTTCTAGCTTGCGCAGACTGATTCATAACAACTCAAGGGGGCACGATATGCCACGCGCAACAAAACCGAACAAAGGTGTGGATTTTTCTAAGGACTTCGATGAACGAAGCGAGGTTATTGAGGGTACAAATAGTGCTGATTCATTTGGCGGCGGGGGCGGCAATGACGAGCTTTACGGTTACGGGGGCAATGACACCCTGGGCGGCGGGCACGGTAATGACAGCCTGTATGGCGATGCTGGTGACGACGTCCTAGGCGGCGGTCGAGACGATGATTTTCTGTCGGGCGGTGAAGGTAACGACTCCCTGTACGGTAGCTTCGGAAATGATTTGCTGCAGGGTGGGGCTGGCGATGACTTGCTTACCGGAGGGCGCGGCATGGATACATTTGTATTCGGTGTTGGCGCAGGGAACGATGTGGTTACTGACTTTGACCAAGGGAATGATCAATTGGATGTTTCTGCTTGGGGTGCGGCTTGGGAAGACCTATCAATCATCACAACTGAAGCAGGATCGACTATCATTTCTTATGACCAGATGACGATCACTCTACAAGAGGTGGCTGATGTCACGGTAGATGATTTCATCCTGTAATTAGGTTTTTACTTCTCATATAAGGCCGCTGTATTCGCAGCGGCTTTTTTTTGTGAGGGCCTAACCAGGGTAGGCGCCAGGGCTTGGGTTCCCGCCATCGGCGATGGCGCGCCATTTGCCATTTTCCTTCGCCCAGATGGTGAAATATTTCCCGTGGTGGTCCTTACGGCCTTCTGGTGTATCTACGCTGTAAACGTAGGTGCCCCACGTAAACGCAAGATCCTCTGACGCTGCGATACGGCCGTCCTGTGGCTCCCAAACCAACGTTGCGCCTTCCGGTGGCTGCATGCTTGCGATAACGGCTGCATGCCCGATGATAGGGTGTCTGCCGCCATCAAGTTTCACGACATCATTGGCGAGGTAATGATCGAATGCTGCGACGATGCCTTTTTCTTGGGCCATGTTATTGAAGGCCCGATCAACATTCTTGATTTCTTCTGCATCTTGGGCTGCTGACGCAAGTGTTAGAATGAGGCCCGAAAGGGCTGCGAAAATGGCGGTCTTTAGGCTCATGGCATCCTCCTATGTGAAGATTTTTTAGCATAAAATTGAATTTTGCACCAAGTTTAGGGTTTTTAGAGCTAAAGTTATAATCCTGAAATTTCATATTAAAAATATGGGGTTGTGGCGGCCGGGCTGATAGGCATTGGCTCATGACCAGTCTATAGTTAAAAACACTCTAAACGATTATTATGTATTCGTTTAGTTGATCAAGAAAGCTCTTTAGGTAATATTTTTTAAATCCGGGGTTAAGGCGGCAGTCGTGCACGCCATCTTGGATAAATAATAGAAATTATATCTATTGGAGCAATAAATGAAAAAAAATAGTAAGGTGGCAGTTTTGGCTGCGACGGCCCTTCTGGGCGCGTTTTCCCTTTCACAGGCCAGCATGGCAGGCCCCGGTGTACAAGGTGATCCAAGTGTGAATAGCGGCGGTACAAAAGGCGACCCCGGCATCACAACTGGTGGTGCCCTTGGTGGTGACCCAACCATGCTTGGTGGCGGTAAACCCCATGACCCTGATCACCCTGACCCTCTTGGTGGCGGAAAGCCAAGTAGCCCAATACCTCAGGTGGGTGGAGGCAAGCCAAATTCGCCTGATCCGCTTAGCATCATAATTATTTCCGGGGATGCGAGCTTTGGCTAGGCTTGCTTGAAAGCATTCCTGCTAGAACAAAAAAGAAAGCCCTGAGGAATACTCCCCCGGGCTTTCCCATTATTTTGGCGTGCCAGGCTGCAACTATTCTGCAGCGGCTGCCAGCTTGGCTTCATTGGCGCGACGAATGATGTCTTCAGCCATTTCATTGGCGATCACACCAGTCGGGCGACCTTCCTTGTCGCTGGCGTTGAAGATTTTCGTCAGCGTTTCGCCAATGCGCAGAACTTTTGCTTCGCGTGCGGCGGCGTCCATCTTCTCTTTATAAACCTCTGATTCAACAGAGATAATACCACCAGCGTTGATCACATAGTCAGGGGCGTAAAGAATGCCACGCTTGCGCAGTTCTTCGTCTTCCACGCCTTCAGTTTCTAGCTGGTTGTTGGCTGCACCCGCAATCACGGTTGCTTTAATGTCACCCAGTGATTTCGGGTTCAACACACCACCGAGGGCGCATGGTGCGAATACATCGCAGTCCACTGCATGGATCGCATCGGGGGCAACAACTGTGGCTTCGCCCTTGTCCAGAACGGCCTGGATATTGGCGTCAACAATGTCAGTCACGATGATCTTGGCACCTTCAGCGCGCAGGTGATCAACCAGATACTGGCCGACGTGCCCAAGGCCCTGTACAGCAACAGTTACACCGTCCAGGGACGGCTTGCCAAGACGGTGCATAACAGCCGACTTGATGCCTGTGTAAACGCCAAGCGCAGTGTGTGGTGATGGGTCACCAGTACCGAAATCGCCACCTTCAAGGCCACATACGAAATCAGTGGTCTCAGACGCTGCGGCAAGCATGTCAGGGCTGGTGCCAACGTCTTCAGCGGCATAGTAGCTACCACCAAGGCGGTTCACCATGCGGCCGAATGCGCGCATCAGTTCAGGCGTGCCAAGCTCTTTTGGGTTACCAATGATAACGGATTTACCGCCGCCGAGGCGCAGGCCGGCCATGGCGTTCTTGAAGGACATGCCACGGGAAAGGCGCAGTACATCATATACTGCATCCTGTTCACCACGTGTTTCTGCAACGTCGATCGGAGCGGAACGGCGATGAATTGCAGCATAGTCCCAAAAACGTGTGCCGCCTGTGGCTGGGCCGAGGGCAGTGGAATGCACTGCAATGATAGCCTTCAGGCCGGTTGCTTCATCAGAGCAGAACACAACCTGTTCATGGTTTCTGAAGCTGCGTGAATCAAAAACGGGCATAGTCGAAATCCTTCCCAAATAATCCCGTGCCGGGTTTTCCCCGGTTACTCGTCATACCCTGTCGTTACCATGTGGGGCTTTAGGGGCGTTCCCACGGCCTTGATGCGTTTGATCGCAATCCTCGGCCTGTCAGTAACCACATCTTCTACTTTCTGGTTTATTGTCACCAGAAAGCCAAATCATCAAACAAGACGAATTATCGCACTATTTTTGGGAAATGAGCTTTCGAAGTTTCCAGAATTTCGCAATCTTAAGATAGCTTTTGGCGCGCTTTTTGTAATTTGTGATCAAGCACAAGCAATTTTTGCCAAGCAGATAACTTTTTCAGCTTTCCGTAGCGTTCCACGGATTATTCCGTTGCTATCTGGGGTGATAAACTATAGGCCAGCTTTTGGTTGTGCACGTAATGCTTAAAAATTGTAACACCATCTCGTCATTGGCATGAGAGGTGGGCCTGAAGTCGCTGGGGGCAAGGCAATGGAATTGATCACGACGCTATGACATTGGATTCACATAAAATAGATTTGGTGACAGTGTGTTACCTTGAAGAAATGCGCATGCTGAAAATGCAGGCGCGTTCCATTCGGCTTCATGCTGATGGCCACTTTATCAACAAGATTTTTGTGATTTTCAATGATCGCAATTTTCCAGACTTTCAGGACAAGTTCCGCGCGGAAATTGAGCACGAATACGGTGAGTTCGCCAATCGGTTGGTGCTGGTGGATGGCTGGAGCAATCTGAAAAAATCCCGTGGGAAAGGGGGATGGGTGCGACAGCAGGTTCTGAAGTGGCAGGCTGCACGATTTATTGAGTCCAGTCACTTCATGATACTGGATAGCAAGAATCATTTTATTAAGCGGTTTTCGGCCGAGCATGCTTTCGCGCAAGATGGTAGAATGCTGATCTCCAGGTATCCGTTAAATAGGGCATTCACGCGAAAGTTCCTGAATGCGTGTGCGTTGTTTGGTGCACATCCAACGGACGCGGATTTTGATCAGGCCATGCCGCAATCCACCCCCTACATTGCATCAAAGCAACTCGTAGAAGAGATGATGGATGAAATGGAAGGCCTGCTTGGCGTCGATTTCGAGACCGCATTTGTGAAAAAAGGGCCGTTCACTGAATTCTACCTTTATTATGCCTATATCCTGAGCAAGGAAGGGCTGTTTGACAGATGGTATTATCAGGCCAGACAAATCAACGTGACCTTCTGGAACCATGCAGTTGAGACACCCGACAGCTTTGGCTTGAAGATGAAACGGTTGAACAAGCCCAATGTTTGTTCAATGGGGGTGCACAGGCGATATATCAAGAATGCACCGCAAGAGTTCATGGACGGCATTAAAGCGCTTTGGCATGACGCTGGCTTGGTGCGGACAGATGAAGAATTCGACTATTTCTCTGCCTTGCCTCAGACGAGGGCGAGTATTTTCCGCCGGATTTTTTCTGGTGGCCTGTGAGCATAAATGAAAACGCCACCATCAGTCTCCTGACAGTGGCGCTTAATGACTAGCTGCAATCCTTAGATATGCAAGGCGTGGCCCAGTGCCTTGAGCGCGGCTTCCTGGAAGCCTTCGCTTTGGGTGGGGTGGGCGTGGATCGTACCTGCGATGTCTTCAAGGCGTGCCCCCATCTCAAGCGCAAGCGAGAAGGCGGCGGATAATTCTGAAACGCCTTTGCCAACAGCCTGAATCCCCAGAACCAGATGGTTGTCAGCGCGAGCGACCACGCGAACAAAGCCGTTCTCGGCTTCCATTGTCATGGCGCGGCCATT
>JABXIV010000016.1 GCA_013372925.1 Alphaproteobacteria bacterium | reverse complement strand
CTGGCGGCTCTCACGCGGTCAGAAAAGGATCGGTTGTGCTGACGGCCGATGAAATGATCTCGGTTCCGGCGCACCCGACTACAGTTGAAGACACAACAGGCGCGGGCGACTTGTACGCCTCGGGCTTCCTGTTTGGATATACGAGCGGAAAAGACCTTGAGACCTGCGCCAAGCTTGGTGGTTTGGCGGCGGCTGAGGTGATCTCGCACCTTGGTGCCCGCCCTGAAACCAACCTGGCTGCACTCGCGGAAAAGGAACTGGGGATATAGATTATCCCCAGGGGCCACGATGGCCACTGTCGGGGATTCCCGAAGCCCCGCTTTTTGATGTGCCGGTGCCTGTATAGCCACCACCCATACCCATATCCGCCATAGCCTCAAGCCGCGCGATCCGTTCTTCCATGCGAGGGTGCGTGGAAAAAAGGCTGTCGAATGTTCGGCCATGCAGCGGGTTCACAATGAACATATGGGCTGTGGCTGGATTGTCTTCCGCCGCTTCGTTTGTGGTGCGGGCAGCGCCCATGTGCAGCTTTTCAAGTGCGCTTGCAAGTGCCAGCGGCTGGCCGCTGATCTCGGCGCCTGCTCTGTCTGCGGCGAATTCCCGGGTGCGGGAAATGGCCATCTGAACCAGCATGGCCGCCATGGGGGCCAAAATCATCATCAGGATTGTGCCGATCAGGCCCAGGGGGTTGTCGCGCCGCCCACCGAAAAACATCGCAAAATTGGCGAGCATGGAAATGGCGCCGGCAATAGTGGCGGTGATGGTCATTGTAAGCGTATCGAGGTTTTTCACATGCGCCAGTTCGTGTGCCATCACGCCTTCAATTTCTGACCGGTTCAGTGTTTTCAGAAGCCCGGTCGTGGCTGCAACCGCTGCGTTTTCGGGGTTGCGGCCCGTTGCAAAGGCGTTCGGCTGGGCATTTTCAATGACATAGACCTTCGGCATCGGCAGGTTCGCCCGGGCGGCCAGTGACCGAACCATGGAAACCAGTTCAGGGGCGGTGTGGTCGTCAACTTCGCGGGCATGGTGCATGGAAAGCACCATTTTGTCGGAATTCCAGTAGGCGAAAAGGTTCATTGCGCCCGCAATACAGAAGGCAATGAGCATGCCGCCTGTGCCCCCCAGCATATAGCCGAATGCCAGGAAAAGGCCGGTCATTGCGGCCATCAAAAGCGCTGTTCTTGCAAAACTCATCATAGCTCATCCTGCTGTCGTTCTGTCGCATACCGATTGTGCGTTTCTCTATATTTGGGCAGCGTGAACTTTGGTTCAAGGGTCCGGTTTTACTTAAAAAACTGCGCTGGATTGGTTAGGTTTCGTGCAGGGACAAAGGGAAAAGGGATACAGAATGTCTGAAAGTAGCCAGACAGAAACATTATCACTTGCAACCGTGAAGAAGGCGCTGGTCTGGTTTGTGATCCTGACCGCTATATTATCTGCCACAGCATCCACGCTCGTGATCGAGATGGGTTTCAAGCGGCACTATGTGGCCATCATGATGTGGACACCCGGCCTTGCCGCACTTCTGACATGCAAGGTTGTCAGGCTGGATATTGCCTCCCTCGGATGGGGGTGGGGTGATGCAAAGTGGCAGCTTTTCGCCTTCCTGACGCCCATTGCATACGGCCTTGTTGCCTATGGCATTATTTGGGGGGTCGGTTTTGGCGGCTTCCTCGACCCCAAGTTTACCGAGCAGGTCGGCTATCACCTGGGCCTTGTTGGATGGTCGCCGATGGCGACACTGGTGATGGGCGTGCTGATCTTTGGCACCGTTGGCATGATTTGGCATATGGGCACGGCCCTTGGCGAGGAAATCGGCTGGCGCGGGCTTTTGACACCCTATCTTTTGCGTGTCTCGAACTTCCCGGTAGCATCGCTGCTAACCGGTTTGGCCTGGTCAGTGTGGCATGCACCCCTGATTTATTTCACCAAATATAATGCTGGCCCGGTTGACCTGCATATCCAGTATCTCAATTTCACGATCCTGACGGTTGGGCTGTCCTTTATTATGACCTACTACCGGCTGAAATCCGGCAACCTGTGGACAGCAACGGTAATCCATGCGGCCCATAACGCCTATATCCTCTCGATTCTGCAGCCCATGACGGTCCAATATGATGAGACTTGGCGTTTTGCCAATGAGTTTGGCTTTGTTTTGCCTCTTGTCGTAGTGACCTTTGGCCTATATTTTTGGTACCGCGCCCGCAAGGAAGGCCTTGCTGGTACCTGAAAGGCAAAAGGGTAATGTCATGAGTGAAGTATCTTCCAAAGATAGCGAAAAAAAGAGCGATCAGGCGTCTGAGGTTGCAGAGGTTGATACCAAAACATCGCCTGAACCGAAGGAATTTGGTGGCCGCAAGGGACCAGAGCCAACACGCTATGGCGACTGGGAAAAGAACGGCATTATTTCTGATTTTTAGACTAGGTATGCGGCCTGAATTTATCAGGTCTGGTCTTTTTCTGATTCATCGCCGTTGTCTGGGTTGGCTTCGCCTTCCACTTGGCAACTTTCTTCTTCAGCGACAGGTTCTTCGGGCGCCGCGGTAACAGGGTTTTTTGAAATGCCAGCCCGTTCCAGGAGCACCCTGAAACTCACCAGTTCAGCTTCGGCATCGCCTCGGCCTTTGCCTGCAATCAAGCCTTCGGTGAATCCGGGCTGCTTCATATAAATACGAACCTGATGTTCCGCCCGGTCCCGGCAATCGCCTTCAGTAAAGAAGCCATCTGCCAGCATGTTCAGGATTTTCTTCGATTTCTCCTGAAGGCTGATGTCCAGCCCATGCAGTTTTTTGAGGACCTGTGTGTTGTCCATAATGGCCCGGCAGAAAGCATCCAGCTTTTCTGCAATCTTGCGCCGGTGCATTTCTGTTAGGTCGGCTTCATTGATCCGGGCCTGTAGGTGGGCAAGGTCATTCATGCGCTGGATGGGCTGATGATTGTCCAAGCCAACAAACACTGATTCATACTCAGGGCGAGTGAGGATCGGCAGCATAAAGTTTGCCACCATACGCTTGTTTGTATGACCAATGGTATATTTCTCCAGATCCAGCAAAGCGTTCATTTGCTCGATCGGGCTCTTCATATCATAGAGCATTTCACCAACGGCCTGACTGTTCAACAGGCGTGAAGAACGTTTGGCAAGCGCGTCTTCAATAGCTTCCAGCTGGCTAACATCTTCTATCAGGTCATCAAGGCAGAGCCGGATGCTATTCAGTTTCTGAAGCTGATCGACGAGACCTTTATCGCTGATGGGTTTGGCGGCTTCAATTTCAGTTATCAGGCGCGCGAGAAGCATACGCGCGGTCTGTGGCATCTGTCCCTGTGATAAGAAGCCGTTCAGGCGCAGCACTTCATCACTGAAGCATGGCGAATGTTCGTTTTCGCCCATCATACTGAGCTTGCCCGCCTGAAGGTGCGCGATCCAGATAATGAATTGTGCCCTGTCTTCCGGTTCGCCAAGCAACTGATACGGAACCTGGTGGTGCTGGATCAGTTCTGAAATAAGTTGATCCAGAATTTCAATAACCCAGGAGGGCCTGTCTGCTGCCAACAACACAATTGTTCTGCCAATTTTGTCACTGAGGGTGACGGCAGGGCGCAGGTATTCAGTGATAGAGGAGGTCAGCAGGAAGCGTTTATTGGATTTTTCCTTGAGCCGCTCAATGATAGGTTTAAGCCGCCCCATCTCAAGTGAGGGCACTTTTTCTGCATTTGCTTTCATGATGTCGATCGACTGATCGATCACCTTGTAGATTTTCCGCATGCGCTCCTGAATAGAGCCTTGTTCGTTCTCGAACGAAACGGCGGTGCGCTGAACCGCATTCTGCAACTTTGTGCCAGCATTATAGAGCTTGTAATAATGCTCCATGCTGTGCAGCAGCTCAGTTGGAGTCATCATCCAGTCGGCCAGCGTGTTGCCAAGAAGATCCCAGATGGAACGCCGCCCATCGGGGCTATAGAGGTCGTCTGGCGTCAGGCACGGCGATATGCTGCCGCTCTGGTCATATTTTGACTTCTTGCGCTGTGCGCCGCGGGAATAGATTTCGATGGAAGCAAATTCGTTATTGGCTTTGTCGTAAGATTCCTTGGAGACCTTGATTCCGGTGTAGCGACGGCTGCCCCAAAGCTCTTCAGCTTTTTCCACAGCGGTTTTCCGGTCCTTGATAACTTCCAGAATGGTCCAACTACTGCCACGTCGGCCCACTATTTCATAATGGACGCTTTGGCCTAAGGACATTGTGCCTCCTATCTTACTCCACGCCTCCAAGTTCTAATACTATCGTTCACCAATTCCTCAAGGCAGTCAATATCTTGCCGCCAGCTTTCGTGAAACTCGGGATCATTACTTGCGGGCCTGCGGTGTTCATCAAGAAAATCCAGCCCAACCCTGATGGGGCAGCCGACGCCTTCGCCTGCGATAACACATTCCCTGTTCTGCAGACTCGGCAGGGAGGCAAGGAAACTTTCCCCGCCTTCCGGCATGGCATCTGCCACATAATTGCGGTCTTTTTCGTTGTTCATGCGCATGGAGACAATGGTGCCACATTGTGACAGAACGGCCTCGGACAGGTCAGATGGTCGCTGGGAGACAAGGCCGAGGGAGACACCATACTTCCGCCCTTCTTTTGCAATACGCTCCAGTGATTTTCGCGCCGCTTGGATGCGGGTATCGCTGCTGGCATGCGGCACATAGCGATGCGCTTCTTCGCAAACCAGCAGAATGGGCGTGGCGCTGGCGTGGCGGCGGCTCCACATGGCGAAATCGAACACAAGGCGGGAAAGCAGGGATACCACCACATCGACAATATCTGAGGGCACGCCCGATAGATCAAGTGTGGTCACTGGGCGACCATCCACCGGGAAGCGCAGAAGCTGCGACACCAGTTCTGTCAGATTATCCTGCATCAGCATGCCGGAAAACATGAAAGCAAAGCGCTGGTCGCTTCTCAGTTCCTCAATCTTGTTTTTCAGCCGCAGGAAGGGCCTCACGTCCTCGGCCTTGTCAAAGCTGCCCAGTTCTTCGTCAATCAATTTCAGAAGGTCCGTCAGCTTGTATGGAATTGGCGTATCCACCGTCACTTTGCTAACGGAATAGTTTGGCCCGGAAATTTTCCGGGCATTCAAAAGGCACCGCTTGAGAATATCCACTTCGGCTTGCCGGTTCGATGTGTCTCGCCCGACAAAAACCTCGATATGTTCTTCGAAATTCATCAGCCAGTAGGGAAGTTTCAGGTTATCGGTGGAGAAATGCACACCGTTTGCTGAGAAAGCTCGTGCATATTCATTGTGTGGATCAAGAATAACGATATGGGCAGCAGGGCATTTTTCCACCAGGCGGTGGATCATCAGGGAAACTGTGCTTGATTTGCCTGTGCCGGTGCTCCCCAATACGGCAAAATGCTTGGAAAGAAGTTTTTCCACAAGCAAGCTTGCCGGGATTGTGCCGCTGGGGTGTACAGTGCCGATGCGTACAGCCCCTTCGTCGCGGGGTGCATAGATTTTTTCCAGGTCAGCCTGTGTTGCGGCATAAGCCGGGTTTCCGGGAAGTGGGAAGCTTCTGACGCCACGCGAGAAACGCTTGTCGCTATACTGGCCAAGAAGATCCACGGTAAGCTGCATGGCACCTGATTGTCCGGCTGTCACCTTGCGAACCACGCCAAAAAGCTGATCGTCAGCGATGGGCAGCTTGATGGTGGCGCCAATTCGGAAGAAATCTGAAAGCGCTGTGTCGCGTGCAAGCGAAGGATCAACCGCCAATGTGAAACTGGCAGCATCAACTGCTGCGACATGGCCAAGAAGTTTGGCCTGCCGATGAATATCCTGAATGCCGGCACCTGTTTCGGTGGGCATTGGATTGGTGAGAGGCATGAAGACCTCCTATGTTTGCCTGATCGACTCAATTTATTTGAGTTTTCACCAGCTTGGGCCTATCTGCTTAACAAGGTTTTAAAGTTTCAATTTGCCTAAAAAGCCTCAAAATCGGCGTCTGGAGTTTCTCGGAATGGCTATTCTCAAAAATAACATGCGCCTCTTGGCTTTTGGCTTTGTCATGGCTGTGTTTTCAAGCTTTGGGCAGACCTATTTTATTGGTCTTTACCGGGAACCAATTTCCAGTTTTTACGACCTTAGTAACAGCGATTTTGGCCTCTACTATATGGTTGTCACGCTGGGCAGCGCTGTTGGCCTCAACCGCTTTGGCCACCTGATCGACGGCATGGCTTTAAGGCCCTATGCGCTTGGGTTGGTTGTTGCACTTGCAGTTGCCTGTTTCCTGTTTGGGATCAGCGGGCCAGCGATTTTCCTTTTTGGGTCCATGATGCTGGTGCGCTTGCTGGGTCAGGGTATGATGGTGCATGCGGCAATGACCACCATGTCGCGCTATTTCGATCGCGGTCGCGGTCGCGCCGTTGCAATTGCCGGGCTAGGGATGCCTATAGGGCAAGCGCTTCTGCCGCCGCTGGCTGTTTTCTTGATGAGCTATATGGCTTGGCAGGATACTTGGTTTGTTATGGCGGCTTTGTGTCTCGTTGTGGCGGTGCCGCTCGTGTTTTTCTTGTTGACAGGCCATGAAAAGCGTCATGCAGACTGGCTAGCGCAACAGGCGCATGAAGCTGCCCAATCAGGAAGCGGTGCGAATACTGGCAAAGTTTGGCGCCGTAGTGACGTGCTACGGGATTGTCGTTTTTATCTGATGATACCGGCACTGATCGTGATCCCTTTCTGGATCACCGCTATCTTCTTCTTTGCAGAGGATATTGCCGCATCAAAAGGTTGGACGATGCAGGCCTTCACGGGGCTTTATTGGCTCTATGCCCTCGGTGCCGCATCCACGCCCCTTCTGGGCGGTGCGCTGGTGGACCATTTTGGCGGCAAACGCCTGCTGCCCTGGTATCCTCCAATCATGGCGCTTGGGTTATGGGTTGGCCTTGCGGGTGGGTCTGTGCTGGAAATCGGGGCGTTTCTGGCGTTGCTCGGGTTGGTTCTGGGGGCGGCTGGCCCGATCAACAATGCCATGTGGGCTGAAATTTATGGCACGCGCCACCTTGGGGAAATCAAGGCATTGGCCACATCGTTGATGGTGCTTTCAACCGCGCTTGCACCTTACCTTCTGGGGCTTTTCATTGATAGTGGTGTATCGTTTGGCGCGCTGTTCTGGGCAGGCATTGTGCACAGTGCCTTGGCAGCCCTGCTTGTCATACCCGTGGCCCGGTCAAAGGCATGATCAGATCAATTTCTGCTCTTTCAGGTAGGCGATGCTCTCTTTGACCGATTGTTCAAGCGGCACTTCCTGAAACCCAAGCTCCTTTATGGCTTTTTCGCTTGAGGCATCTACGGTTTCACAGGCGAAGTAGGCCTCTTCCGGTGTTAGCATCGGGCGCTTGCCGGTAAAGAAGGATAGCGCTGACAATAGTCTGGAAAAGGCAACCAGCAGGAAGGCGGGGCTTGGTTTTTTGGGTTCCGGCAGGCCCAATTCCTTTGCCGCAATCACGAGGAAATCGCGCATGCTTGCATAGGGGCCGCCCAGAATATAGCTCTCGCCTTTCCGGCCCTTTTCATACGCGGCCACGATGGCTTCGGCAACGGCACGACCATTTGCAAAATTGCCAGCCCCTGGGGGAACCCCGGGCAAAGTACCTTGATGCATCATCTGAATCATGCGGGACCAGTTGTGATCGTCATACCGCCCAACGATATGCGTAGGGTTCACAATCACTGCGTCTGTGCCGCGCGCAGCGGCTTCCGCAACCTTGCGTTCTGCCACGGTTTTGGTGCGCACATAAGAAACCCAGCTATCTTTGCCCAGCTTGGTTGTTTGTTCTCTCACCAGTTCTTTGTGGATGCCAAAGACGGATATGGAAGAAACATGGATGAAGCGTTTAGCCTTCACGTCCTGGCATAACTGTAGAAGTGCAGCGGTACCTTCAACGTTGATTTTTTCCTGCCGGGCGGCTTCCTTTTTCCATGTGCTTGTGTCTGCGGCTATATGAAAGATGCAGTCAATGGTGGTTGGTAGAAGCTCGCGATAGGAAGAGGCGAGGGTCAAATCGCCTTTGATGAAATGAATCTTGTCTCCCAGCAATTTCCCAGCCTTGCGCTCATCCCGCACCAGCGCATGGATTTCCCAGCCTTGCTCGTTCAAGACATCACAAATGTGTCTTCCCAGAAAGCCGGTGGCTCCGGTGATGAAGGCAATTGGCATTTTTTAGGCTCCCCCAGCGCTTGAATACTTGTGTTTCCGCCGCAGTAACGCTAAGTCACAGGCGCTCTAAACCAAACACATAAAGGACTATGATCGTGAAGCGGTCTTTTTGCAATCACACTCTCCGGCGTGCCACAAAAATCCTGATGGCGGGAACCCTGTTTACATCTGCTGCCATTGCAGATGTACCCAAAGGCTTCGATGCGATGCTGCAAACGGCTGTGGCGAACAATGATCAAGGTACTTTTGATGCGATCCTGGATACGGCATTGGCAACCTGGCCTGATGACCGGGAAGCGATCCTCGCGTTTGCCAAGGGCTTGAAAGCAGACTGGATGGCGCCTGCCCAAATCCAGGAAGTGACAGAAAGTGAAGAGCGGGCCAAGGCCGCTGAAGAAGCGTCTCGTGCCCGTGGGATCATCTATTACCTTGATCCCGCGCTCTGGAACGGTCAGGCGGAACTGGGGGCAACGTCCTCAACAGGTGATGCCGACGAGCAATCGATCTCTCTCGGTCTGAGCTTCCACCGTGATTTTGGCAAGCGTTGGTCCCATGATATCGATATGGATTTCGACCTTGGCCGCGCCAATGGGTTGACCACGCGTGAGCGCTTTGTCACCAAGCTTGAAACCATGTGGCGCGCATGGGACGAGGCCTATTTGGTCAATTATACCGAATTCGAACTGGATAAGTTCTCCGGTTATGATTACCGGGTCATTGAGAACATCGGTGTTGGTTACCAGTTGCTGAATACATCCAAACAAAGCCTTCGTCTCGAAGGTGGCCCTGGTTTCCGGATCAGCGCAGTAGAGACCACATATGATGACTTCGGTGACATATTGGTGCCGGGTTCAACACAGACAGAATTTCTTGGCCGTATCTCCAGCACCTATGAACTGAAGCTGAGCGATTCCCTTGCGTTCAAGGATCGGGCTTCCGTTGTGATCGGCGTGGATATGACAACGGTGGAAAACTGGATGCAATTTTCCGCGCGCATCAACTCGCACCTCATGGCTCGCCTGTCGTTTGAAGTGAAATATGAATCTGAGCCGCCAATTGGCACCGCCGCCTGGGATACAATCACTCGTGCGTCACTTGTTTATGATTTTTAGGGCTTAGGTTCCCATCAGGTGGCAGACCACTTGCCGCCTGTGGCCCACCCGCCGATGTTCCAGCACATAGATGCCTTGCCACGTGCCCAGCACGGGGCGGCCGTCTGCTACCGGGATTGAAAGTGATACGTCCGTCAGGGCCGATTTGATATGGGCCGGCATGTCGTCAGGCCCCTCGCACGTGTGCCGATAGAGCGCCATGTCTTCCGGGGCCAGGCGCGCCAGACTGTCCTGAAGGTCGGCCTGCACGTCAGGGTCGGCATTTTCCTGAATGGCCAGTGATGCGCTGGTGTGCCTGATGAACAGTGTTAACACGCCAGTTGTGATGCCGCTATTCTCGGTGAAGCGAACCACGTCACGGGTTATTTCATAGGCACCGGCACCCTGCGTTGATACCGCTACAATTTCCTGCTTTTGCCGCATCTTTACTTGATGTCGATCTTGCGAACGGTTTCCTGCTGTGTTGGGCGCACCAGATCAATATGCAAGAGACCATGTTCCATGGTGGCGTTCTCGACTTCCATGCCATCAGCCAGTACAAATTTCCGCACGAACTGACGCGCTGCGATGCCGCGATGTAGGAAAGCCTTGTCGGCTCCATCGTCGGTTTGCTTGCCGCGTATAATAAGCTGGTTGGATTCGAGCGTGATAGAAAGATCGTCCTTTGAGAAACCCGCAACGGCCAAGGTGATCCTGATTGCGTTATCGGCAATATGCTCGATGTTGTAGGGTGGATAGCCTTCACCCGCGTTCTTCGAGACATTATCCAGAATTTCTTCAAGTTGATCGAAGCCCAGCAGGAACGGGCTGTTGAAAATCGACATCCGCGACACGGCGCGCCTCCTTTAATAAAGCGAAACGGCATGCTTCTGCTTTTCGCAGTTCAAATGGCCCTTGAAAAAGCAACCAGTTGTCAGCCTGTTTATGGCAAAAGCAAGAAAGGACACCCTTTAAGGTGTCCTTTCTGATTTTGGGGATTGTCGGCCCTCGCTTCAAGGGTAAAAGCGAGCTAACGAGCAAATGAATGCTAGTCGAGACTGGCAATTTGCCGTTCGTCAGGGCTTGTACCTTTGGTGGCGCTGGTGCCCGTAGGCAATTTGCCTTCGGTCTTTTCCGGCGGCCTGATCCAACAAGACGTGCCGCGTGCACGAAGTTCCGTGCACAGCTCTTTCGCCTGCTTGAAGGTCTTCAGCGGGCCAGCGTTTAGCCGGTAATAGAAGCCTTTAGGGTCAGTGTCCCGATCACCGAAATCCACTTCTGACCGCCTTGGGGGAATGTCCTGCAGGATGTCTCCGCTTTGGCGGTAAAGGATCGTCCAGCCACGCATCAGGTTCTTGATCGTCCGGTATGCACCGATCTGCAGCGCCCAGCCTTCAGGTTCCACGAGCGGTGGAATTTCCGTGAGTTCATAGTCCGCTTGCGCCACTTTTGGTTCCGGTTCGGGCTCAGGTGCTGGCTCGGGCTCGGGTGCTTTTGCCACCATCACCGGCTGTTCCGTGAGTCGCTTTGCGGCTGCCTGCCGGTCTGCTGAATCAGCAAGTTGTAGGTTTGCGGCTTCGTCACGCGTCCATGCGGGATCGATGGCCCCTGTTACCAGCGCCTGCATGCGTTCATTGGCGCGCAGGCTTGAAAGGGAACGGTAAAAAGTAAAGGTCTCGCCGATTGTTGCCGGGTCCAGGTCCAGTCGTGCCAACTTGAAGGCATCATCTTCGCGGCCATCCAACAAGTAGGCCATGGCGAGATTCTGGCGACCTTGCGGTCCAAGAACACCGCTTTGCACCAGTGGTTCCAGAATGTTAACAGCAACATCAGGCTGGCCTGTCGTGGCAAAAAGCAGGGCCATGTTTGAAAGGCCCGTTGGGTCGGCTACACCGCTCAGCGTTGCGATTGCAGCGTCCGTGCGGCCTAGTGCTGCGAGTGAAATGCTTTTGCCGGACCTGACCTGACTGTCACCCGGTGTATATTGTTCGGCTTGTTCGAAGGCGCTCAGAGCCTCTTCAAACTGGCCAAGGGCAAGGTTAACTTTGCCGTAAGTATACCAGCTTTCGCCGTTCATCTGCCCGCGGGTTGCAAGGGTGGCCAGTACTTTGGCTGCTTCCTCATGGGCACCCCGTGCCACAAGGCTTGTTGCCAGGGCTGCAAGAACCTCGCGGTCGCCTGTTTTGGCGCCAAGATGGCGGTATAATGGAATCGCGGCTTCATGCTGGCCACTAGCGGCCAAATCGTCCGCGATGGCTTTCAGTCCGCCCGCTTGCTTAATTTCCTGATTCGTGTGTCCTGCTGCCACGGGGGGCAGGTCTGCAGCGCTTTGATAACTGCAGTTTGCGAGCACCAAGGTGCTGGCACACATAAGAAGTGGCCTGATAAATTTGATAGTTTTCATGTGACGCCCTATCGAACGCTTTGTTTTGCCTGATATATTCAAGGCTACCCTATGATAAAGACATGAAAGAAGGTTTAACTGTAAGGGCTGGTTTTAGCCGTATTTTCGGTTAATTTTAGCTATGTGTGAGAGAAGACGATGCCATGGGCAGGGATAGGCATATGATGAAGGTTCTAATTCGGCTGGTTTGTTTGCTTGGGGCTATGGGGGGGCTTTTGTCTCCCGTCCAGGCTATGCAATCTGCCGAGATTGAGGAAGAGCTTCAGGATGCTTTGGACCTGATCAGCGACGATCAGGTGAGCGCGGGCATCGACGCATTGCGCCGCCTTGGCGAGCTGGGCAGCGGCGAAGCCTTTTTCCACCTGGCAGAAATTCACAGATTGGGTGTGGGTCGGGAGCCCGCACCGAAAATCGCCCTGATGTATTACCGGTTGGCTGCTCAGATGGGTAACAAGCAGGGCGCGCTTAATCTTGCCAATATCCTCTATTTCGAAGGGGGTGCCAGTGATGCCGATGTGAACGAGGCGCTGGCGATCTGGCAACAATATGCATTGTTGGGGGATGTGGAGGCCATGTATCTTCTTGGCATGCTGTATTGGAATGGCGATGGCCTTGGCATCCCTGATCCAGTGAGGGGCTATGGCCTTGTTTGGCGGGCATCAGATGTTGGGTATGGGCCCGCAATGGATACAGAACCACAAATGCGGGAGCAACTTAATGCGGAAGCCATGGAGGCAGCCAAAGCCTACGCACGTGACCTGGAGGTGAAAGGCTTTGAACGGAAGCCACTGGATTTGCATCTGGTGACAGACGATGTGCCTGATCTGGCAGAGCTTGAACAGGGCCCGGAAAAGCCGGAGGACTGGGACACGGTCTGGCGCCTGGAGGTTGGCTTCGCTATGGGGGGGGATGATACCAAAGCCCTGGAAACTGCGATTCTGGCGAAGAAAGCCGACACTGTGGGTGATATGTTCCACGAGATAATCGAGGCACCTAACAGGCCGGGCCTGTACCGGTTGTTGTTCGGGCCTGCGAAAGATATGCAAGACGCCGTTCGGCGCTGTGTTTCGCTGAAGCGGGCAGGATTTGACTGTTTCGCTAAGCCGCCCCGTTAATAATGTAAACTCATCATAAAGCACGAGGGGCCAGTGGTAACCACTTGCCCCTCGCTTGCCTCTCCCGAAGAGCCAGGACTTGGGAGGGGCATTTCATCGGCCAATCTCAGGGAATAAAAATCAGCCCTTCTTTGATCCGCAAATGCAGCGGCTCTTTTCTGTTTCGTGTTCCAGAAACTGCTTCAGCGCTTCTTCCATCAAGGCCTGTTGGCTTGTTGCGCGCCGTGCCGCAAGCAGCCTGAGTTGAAGATCGGTATCTTCTTCAAGGCGCAAGGATTTGTGTTTCCTTGTGGTCTTGCGTTGGGTTTTTTCTTCAGCCTTCACAGGCTTGGGGGCCACCTCGCCCGCATGCACCAGGCGTGTATGCCGTGCCTCATCTGGAGCAAATGCGGAACGAGGTGGTTTCTGCCCGGATTCCTTCTCATGTGATTTGTGTGAAGGAACGGAACTAAGTTGTGTCTTGGTTTTGCTTGCCTCCGGCGGCCTTTCCGGTTTGGTTTTCACCGGCGACTGCCACCGTTTGCTTTCCGCCTCTCCTGCCGGGGCGAAGATGTCCCGGGCGTTGGCAGACGGCTGGGCATGCCCTTTTCGGGCCAGCAGTGAAGATGTCAATGATGCCATCGTCATAATCTTGTCCTTCCTGGCTAGGGGGCCTTAGCTCACATGCTGCACATTGCCGAAGCTGGGCCGATTGCCGAACTGCGAACGATTGGGGGCAACATTCCGAAACGTGGCCTTCAGCGGTAGCCGCGCGACGCGATCAGCAACATATGACCAAAGCTGCTCGATCTCTTTGTGGGACCGGCCGCCGGAGGCCGCTTCCATTACTGTGCGCCCATCAATCATACTGGCAGCAAAATCCTGCCTGTTATGAACGATGGTGGGGGCAACAGTGCCGTGCTGGGAAAGGGCGATTGCGGCTTCGCCAGTGAGGCGCGCACGCGCAGTAGCGCCGTTCACCACGAACAACAGGGGTTTGCCAGCCCGTTCCACCAGATCCACGGTCGCGCCAGCTGCCCTGAGGTCATGTGGGCTTGGGCGGGTTGGGATGATCACAAGATCAGATTTGCTCACGACGGCCTGAATAGCCCGTGTGATGGCGGGCGGCGTGTCGATAATGGCGAGCTTGAAACCCTGTTCGCGCAGGATGTTCAGGTCCTGTTCCAGCGAACCGATGGTTGTTTGGGCGAAAGCGGGTGCCGAAGCTTCCCGTTCGTTCCACCATTCTGAAAGGCTGCCTTGTGGGTCAGTGTCGATGAGGGCGACAGGGCCTGCGCCAGCGCGTTCGGCTTCTACCGCCAAGTGGCCTGAAAGCGTGGTCTTGCCTGAACCGCCCTTCTGTGAGGTAACGGCGATGATACGCATATGATATCTCCAATGTGCCTGACGGGGTTTTCCCCATTGGAGACTCACCTTACAGAAGGGGCGTAAAAATCGGCTTAAGGATTAGAAACAATAAAAATATAACTATATGCAAATAAAGAATAAAATTGATTCTAAATATAGTTATATTTTCTTTTGAGGTGTGACAGGGGCGGTTGTTTCAATCCCTTTCCGGCTGCGACACCTAATCAAGTTTCTGGATCAGTTCATCCAGAAGCCGGACCACATCCTCAGAGGCTTTTTCGACATCCGAGAGCAGCTTAACAGCCGTTTCCCTATTGCCTGCATTATATTGCCGCACGGCTTCAATGCCTTTTTCATGGACTATTTTATGGGGGCCCTCCAAAGCCTTGAAAACGGCAGTGTTACCGTAATGCTGGCCTGCTTCGCTATAGTACCATTTGCCGAGGCGACAGTTATGGTGGCTTGCCAGTTCATCGGCATCCAGGCTTTGGCGGCCTGCCACCATATCGGCCAATTTCTTCTTCCAGATAATATGGTCTGATTTTGCGATGCGTACGGACTTATGGCGAATATCGAAATTCGCAAGCATGTTTATCTGGTCACCTATAAGCTGGACGACCTTCTCTGTTGCATCGATAGTGCTATCGAGCGCTTCGAAATCCCTTCTGGTGACAGAGTTGATTTCGGCAGTGCTTTTGCTGAGCTCATCAGACACTGATCTTTGCTCTTCCAGAATTGAGGAAATTTCCAGCGTTTTCTGGGTGGCCAGCTCAACCATATTGTTGATCGTATCCATCACGTCAAGCGAGCCTTTCATGGCCTGTTCGCTACTTTCAGCGGCGGCTGAACCAGCGTGCATGGCTTCAACGATGGCATCGGTTTCGGTGTTTAGGCGGCCAATAGTCTGCCGAATGTCTTCTGTTGCCTTGGCCGTTTGGGAGGACAGGCTTTTCACTTCACCGGCAACAACGGCAAACCCCTTGCCGGCGTCACCTGCTCTGGCTGCTTCAATTGTGGCATTGAGTGCAAGGAGGTTCGTTTGGGACGCAATGTTGTCAATGATCTTGATCATCTCATTAATGCCTGCCGTCGCCTCTGCCAGCGACTGGACTTTTTCCACGCTATGACGAACAGACTCGGATACTTTGTGGATGCTTTCGGATGTATCCATCATAATCTGCTTGCCGCGATGTGTTTCGCTCATGGCTTTCTCGGCGCTTTCGGCAACGTCTTGCCCATTTGATGCGATGGCAGAAATGCCAGTTGCCATTTCTTCAACCGCAACCACGATTGATGTGGCCTTTTCGGATGTGGCCTCGAGGGAAAGAAGCATTTGAGAATTTTCGATTGCTACGTCGTTGAGCGACATTGAGAGCGTGATCGTGTTGTCGACAATAGACTCAGCAAACTGGTTGGCGGATTCTGCGGCCTTGTAGCTATTTGAAGCGTCAACATAGGCGCTAAGGGCCAATTCCATATCCATCATGATGAGCCCGCTTACTGCGGTCATCAAGCTACACACCTGACTTGCCTCTAAAGAGGGATCGGACATCAACTCAGTGGTGAGCTGCTTGCAGACAAAATTGTAGCCCCCAACGTACAGAAAGGGTGTAACGCCAACTTTCAGGTGCACATTGCCGATAGCCTTGCTTTCCTGAAGGAAGCGATCATCGTGTTGGCCGAACAGCAAGGAGATCCAATGGGATTGCTGAAGGTCTCTCAGCTTCTCGATATTTACGTTCGAGAATTTGTCCGCCGAAAGAGGGTGGTTGCGAATAAAACTATAAAACGCATCGATTGCGCTGGTAATAGCTTTGTCAAGTTGGTCCCGGTGAGCCTGCACCAGATCCAATGCTGCCTGATCTATACCGTAATAATTGAAGCGATCATCAAGTGAAATCGTGTCAGGCAT
>JABXIV010000050.1 GCA_013372925.1 Alphaproteobacteria bacterium | reverse complement strand
TGCCAGCCGTTTTGGCAGCGCGCAATCTGGGTATTCCGTTTGTTTTGCATGAACAGAATGCAGTCCTTGGGCGCGTAAACCGTTTTCTGGCTGAAGACGCCCGGGTGCTTGCACTATCGATGCCGGATACGGAAAAAGTGCCTGTTGGTGCCTATACAGAATTGACAGGTAACCCAGTGCGGCAGTTGATCGCCAAGCTTGCCAATATCGCCTACGCGGTTCCAATTGGCTTTGGTGATGTGCGCTTGCTTGTGCTTGGCGGTAGCCAGGGCGCACGCATTCTTTCTGATGTGATCCCGGCAGCCATCGCAAAATTACCTGAAGATCTGCGCCAGCGGATTGAAATGACCCAACAAGCGCGCCCAGAGGATGTTGATAGAGTTGTTGAAGCATACGAGAAGAGTGGGGTGCGCGCCAAGGTCCAGCCTTATTTCGATGATGTCGGTGCTTTGCTTCTTCGCGCACAGCTTGTGATCTGCCGGTCGGGCGCTTCAACAATATCAGAATTGGCCGCAATGGGTCGCCCCGCCATTATGGTGCCGCTCAAGATCGCGGCTGATGACCATCAAAGCGCAAATGCGAAAATTATTGAAGAGGCCGGTGGCGGCTGGGTGATGGATGAAGATTCTTTCACGCCTGACGCACTGGCGCAAAAGCTTGAGCATCTGCTGACCGACATGGGTGACCTGCGCGATGCATCTGAGGGGATGCGTAACGTCGCGCAGCTTGATGCGGCAACAAGGCTGGCATCGATCATTGTAAAAGTAAGTGAAGAAAGTGAGGCCGCAGCATGAAGGGCATTCCGTTCGATATTGGCATGGTACATTTTGTCGGCATTGGCGGCATTGGCATGTCCGGGATCGCGGAGGTGATGCATAACCTTGGCTACAGTGTGCAGGGCTCCGATATCAGTGAAAATGCCAATGTTGCGCGCCTGAAAAAACTGGGCATTGAGGTCAAGATCGGCCAGACAGCTGGGAATGTGGCAGATGCCCAGGTGCTGGTTATCTCTTCAGCCATCCGGGCTGATAACCCCGAAGTGGTTGCAGCGAAAGAGCGTATGATCCCTGTCGTTCGTCGGGCGGAAATGCTCGCCGAGCTGATGCGGCTTAAATGGTGTGTTTCTGTTGCTGGCACGCATGGCAAAACCACGACTACTTCTATGGTGGCTGCCGTGTTGGAGGCCGCTCAAATTGATCCAACAGTGATAAATGGCGGCATTATCAACAGCTATGGCACCAATGCGCGGCTTGGCGAAGGCGACTGGATGGTCGTTGAAGCCGATGAAAGCGATGGCACATTTGTGAAGTTGCCGGCAACGATTGCTGTGGTTACCAACATGGATGCCGAGCATCTGGATTTCTACGGCACATTCGAGGCAGAAAAAGAAGCTTTCAAGCTGTTTCTTGACCGAGTGCCGTTTTACGGCGCCGCTATCCTGTGTGTGGATCACCCTGAAGTGCAGGGGCTTATCAGTCATGTGCAGGGCCGTAAGTTTGTTACTTACGGGATGTCGGCACAGGCAGATGTACGCGGGGTGAACATCTCTTCTTCCAAAGGCGTAGCTTCCTTTGATGTAGCCGTGCGGGACAGGGCAACAGGCGATGTTCGCATGATTGAAGGCTTCAGCCTTCCAATGCCGGGCAACCACAATATTCAAAATGCCTTGGCAGCTATTTCTGTCGGCCTTCAGATGCAAGTGGATGACGAGACACTGAAGGCAGCATTCAAAAGTTTTGGCGGTGTAAAACGCCGGTTCACCAAAACAGGTGAAGTTGCCGGCGTTACCATCATTGATGACTATGGTCATCATCCGGTGGAGATCGCGGCAGTGCTTAAGGCAGCCCGGGAAAGCTTTGATCATAAAGTGGTCGCTGTGGTGCAGCCACATCGTTACACCAGGCTCAAAAGCTTGTTCGAAGAATTTTGTACCTGCTTCAATGATGCCGATACGGTTCTCGTTGCGCCTGTTTATGAAGCTGGCGAGAGCCCGATCGAAGGAGCCGACAGGGATAGCCTTGTTGAAGGCCTTCGGGCGCATGGGCACAGGCAGGTTGACGTGATCTATGGCGAAACGGACCTCGCAGAGGCCGTTCACCGGCACACTGAGGCAGGCGACGTTGTCGTCTGCCTTGGTGCCGGATCTATCAGCAAATGGGCAAACGACTTACCGGCTGCCCTCGAAAGGCTGGAGGAGTAATCATGATCGCTCAGGAAAAACATATGCCATTTATCGACACGTTGCCGCACGTGCGTGGCAGGCTCGTTGAAAATGCACCGCTTTCGCGGCTCAGTTGGTTCCGAACCGGCGGGCCGGCTGATGTTCTGTTCGAACCTGCGGATGAAGACGATCTCGTTACTTTCCTCCACCATTTGCCGAGCGATGTCCCGCTGACCGTAATTGGCGTTGGCTCAAACCTGCTGGTGCGTGATGGCGGTGTAGAAGGTGTCGTGGTCCGGCTCGGCAGGACATTCGCTAGCATTGATGTCCGCGCTGATGTTGTGAGGGCAGGCGCGGCCGCCATGGATGTTCATGTGGCACGGGCCGCCCAAAAGATGGGGCTTGAGGGCCTTGAGTTTCTTGTTGGCGTGCCGGGCACCGTGGGGGGGGCGCTGGTTATGAATGCCGGAGCCTATGGCCGGGAGATCAAGGATGTGCTGATCCATGCCCACGGTGTGGACCGTTATGGCCATGTGCATGAATTGCGCGCCGATGATTTCGACTTTGGCTATCGTTCAACCGGGGCAAAGACCAAGGGACTGATTTTTACGCGGGCCTCTTTCCAGGCGCATACGGGTGATGCGGCTGCAATTCTTACGCGGATGGAAGAAATTTCAAGCGAACGACAGGACAGCCAGCCGATCGGAACCCGCACGGGCGGTAGCACCTTCAAAAACCCCGAAGGCAAGAAGGCGTGGGAGCTGATTGATGCTGCTGGTTGCCGCGGGATGCGGATTGGCGATGCACAGGTTTCCGAAAAACACTGCAATTTCCTGATTAACCACGGTGAGGCAACAGCGGCACAGGTTGAGGAATTGGGCGAAGCTGTTCGTGCCAAGGTGAAAGACGTGACGGGCGTTGAGCTGGAATGGGAAATTCGCCGTATTGGCCGCCCGTTGAGTGAAGGAGGCGTATCATGATGACGGCTCTCGTTCAGCGTAGGAAAATGTTGCTGTCAGCCATGTTTCTGGCTGTGGCCGGTGTCTACGGTGTGTGGTTCGCGCCTAAGGTTGAGACCTGGGTTGTGGAGCGTTCGCGGGACGCAGGTTTTGTGCTCAGTACCCTCCAGATCACTGGTATAGAGCGCAGCAAGCGGGCGAATATCCTTGCAGCTATCGATGTGGATGATGGTGTGCCATTGCTGACTATGAACCTGGAGCTAATGCGCAAGCAGCTTGAGCAGCTTCCATGGGTAAAAGAGGCCAAGGTAACAAGGATACTGCCGAGCGGCCTGAATGTTGAAATCACTGAGCGCCAACCTTTCGCACTCTGGCAGAAGGACGGCAAGGTTAGCCTTGTGGATGAAACAGGTGAGATCATCACGCAGCGAGGTCTGGTTAAGTTTTCTGACCTGATGATGATTGTAGGGGATGGCGCGACCGAAGAACTTGCCGAATTGCAGTCTCTATTGAGGCAGGAGCCTGTTGTGGCACACCGCGTGAAAACAGCAGTGCGGGTTGGTGAGCGGCGCTGGGACCTGATTTTTGACAATGGGATCAGGGTGAAGCTGCCGGAAGCGCATGCAACATCATACAGTGCCCAGAAGGCGTGGCAAAAATTTGCGTCCCTGGAGACCGAGTATCACTTGCTTGGGCGTGAAGTCGATGTCATTGATATGCGGCTGTCTGACCGCATGATTTTGCGTGTGTCGCCTGAGGGGCGTCGGCGCATGAATGGTACTGGTTGGGCAACCTAGGTGAGTGTTTAGAGTAAAAAGATCATGAAAGCATTGAACGGCACACAGGAAGGTTTGATAGCGGCGCTGGATGTAGGGTCAGCCAAGATCGCCTGTCTTATTGCTGAAATTGATGCAGAGGGCCAGGTCAAGGTCAAGGGCGTTGGTAACCGCGCATGCTTGGGTGGTATCTCCGCGGGCGCTGTGGTGGATATGGACGCGACAGAAGAAGCCATCAGGGCATCTGTTGATCAGGCTGAAAAAATGGCAGGTGCCACGATCAGCAATGTCTTCCTTTCTTTTTCCGGCGGTGAACCCAAAAGCACTGTCATTGAAGTGCAAGTTGATGTGGATGGCCACGCGGTTAGCCAGGGCGATATCGACAAGGCGATCGCCAAAGCGCGCGAACAGATCGACGCCGACGAAGATGAAATCCTGCACGCCTTCCCCGCAGCATTTGCTGTGGACGGCAACTTCGGTGTAAAGGCGCCGACAGGGATGTATGGCAAGAAGTTGAGCGTGGCACTGCATGTGATCACTGCTTCAAGTGGGCCGCTTCAGAACCTGCAGGCCTGTGTTCGTCGGGCGCACCTTAATGTAACGGGCGTTGTGTTGACACCGTTTGCTTCTGGCCTGTCTACATTGGTGGAGGACGAAGCCAAGATGGGCGCAGCCTGTATTGATATTGGGGCAGGCACCACCAGTATATCTATTTTTGCACAAGGCGCACTGGTGCATGCTGAAGTGCTGCCTATCGGTGGCGCGCAGATCACGGAACAGGTGGCGCGTACGCTGCTGACACCGTTCGAACATGCAGAGCGCCTTAAAACCTTCAATGGCGCAGCTGTTGTGGATTCGGCTGATGAGCGCCTCGAAATTGAAGTGCCACAGGTGGGTGAAGGTGGCGATGACGCCATCGTTCGCATGCCGCGAAGTGCGTTGACGGGCGTGATCCAGCAAGAGCTGGAACTGCTGTTCAGCACAATTGGTAAGCGGCTGGATGCATCTGGGTTTTCTGGTGTGGCTGGCAGGCGCGTGGTGCTGACTGGTGGTGTCGCGCAAACGGAAGGTATCCGTGACCTTGCAAGCAAGGTGCTTGGGCGTCAGGTGCGGATCGGAAAACCAGAGATGATCGGTGGGCTGCCACAAGCTGCGCAGGCCCCCACATTCGCGGGTGCTGTAGGGCTTTTGCTGTATGGCGCACGAAGACCAGTTGTTGAAACAATGAAAAAGGCTAGCGAAAAGCCGGGAGTACCCACAAGGGGAGCGTTTGGCCGCTTCTCTCGCTGGGTTAGGGATAATTTTTAACGGGCAGAAACTTCTGCGGGCTGGTCAATACAGTCGGCGCAGGATACAAAGGGATCAAACGGAGGTATTGGGCAATGTCTATCGATTTTGAACACACGGAACTGACTGAACTCACGCCGAAAATTGCGGTTGTGGGCGTTGGCGGCGCGGGCTGCAATGCTGTCAATAACATGATCCGCGCACAGCTTCAGGGCGTGGATTTTGTGGTTGCAAACACAGATGCGCAGGCGCTTGCTAATGCTGATGCAGATAACCGCATCCAGCTGGGTGTTGAAATCACTCAAGGGCTTGGCGCGGGCGCTCAGCCAAAGATTGGTCAGGCGGCGGCTGAAGAAGCCTCTGACTCGATTGATGAGATGCTGAATGGCTGCCACATGGCCTTCATCACAGCAGGTATGGGGGGCGGCACTGGTACTGGCGCAGCACCCGTGATCGCAAAGCGCGCGCGTGAACGCGGTATCCTGACAGTGGGGGTCGTCACCAAGCCATTCCAGTTCGAAGGCGGCCGTCGGATGAAGATTGCCGATGCAGGCATTCAGGAACTGGCCCAGCATGTAGATACGCTGATCATCATTCCGAACCAGAACCTGTTCCGTGTTGCCAATGAACGCACCACTTTTGCCGATGCCTTCAATATGGCTGATGAAGTTCTGCATTCAGGCGTACGCGGCATCACCGACCTGATGGTGATGCCAGGCCTTATCAACCTTGATTTCGCCGATGTGCGGACTGTGATGTCCGAAATGGGCAAAGCGATGATGGGTACGGGTGAGGCTGAAGGCGAAGCGCGTGCTCAGGAAGCTGCTGCTGCCGCCATTTCAAACCCGCTTCTTGAAGAAGCATCCTTGCAGGGTGCCAAGGGCGTGATCATCAATGTTACCGGCGGCATGGACATGACGCTGTATGAAGTAGACGAAGCCGTGAATATGGTGCGCGAACAGGTTGACCCTGAAGCGCTGATCGTTTTCGGTTCAGCTTTCAATCACGACCTTGAAGGCAAGCTGCGGGTTTCTGTTGTGGCAACAGGCATTGAAGGTGGCGAAGGTAGCATTTCCCTGCCAATGCCGCGCCGAGAGCCTCAACCTGAGACAGCGGCGGCCGAGACCGCCACGCCAGCCTCAGAGGGTGCAACAGAGGCCACTGCTGAGGAGCCTGAGACTGCAGTGGTGAGCGAAGCAGTGGACATTGAAGTGGCCATGTCCAACTTGCAGGATGCCATGGCCGACGACACGACTGGTGAAGAAGCTATGGCTTCTGATGAGGTTGGTGAAGACGCTGCTGAAGACGATAGCGACGAGTTTATCGAGGCGCTTTCCCGGCCAGCACAGCAAGTCGAAGAAGAAGATATCGAAGCCAAGGCTGTTGCAGCGCAGGGCGACGATACCTTCATTGCTGATGCACCGATGACACCAAAGGCAAGCCCACAGCAAATGGGGCAGGCCAATGCATTTCAGGAATCTGCTTACACTAGTGGCTCGCCTGAACAGAAAGTAGAAGCACCGGCTGAACCCGCGCGGAAGGAAGAAGCACCTCAGAAGCGGAGCCTGTTTCAGCTGATGACGTCTGGTTTGCGCTCAAGCGAAGAGCCTGTTGCTACCGAAGCACCGTCAAATGATGCAGGGCTGCAGGAACCACAGGAAGAAGCGGCTCCTGCTGTAGGCGGTGTAACCGCTGATGAGCGCCCTGCGCCAAAGCCAGCGACAGACCAGCTTGAAATTCCAAGCTTCCTGAGGCGACAGAACAACCAGTAACGCTGGTGAAAAGATGATAAAAGAAAGGCCGGGTTTTCCCGGCCTTTTTCTTTGATGCCTTATTGGAGTTGTTCCCAACGCTTCAGGGCGTCTGCATCGCTTTCCTTTGCGTCAACCCACTGGCCGCCTTTGTTGGTTTCTTCAAGCTTCCAGAAAGGCGCGCGTGATTTCAGGAAATCCATCAGAAAGTCTGCTGCCTCAAACGCGGCATGCCTGTGGGCGCTCATGGTAATTACGAGTACGATGTTATCCCCGGGCAGTAATTTACCGTACCTGTGGATTACGCGGCACTCTACAAGCGACCATCTTTTCTCTGCTTCTTCGGCTACGCGCGCGATCTCTTTTTCGGTCATGCCCGGATAATGTTCCAGCGTCATGGCCTGCAGGTCGCCTGCTATATCACGGACAGTACCAGTGAAGGTGACGATAGCACCCATGTCTGTGCGGTCGCCTTTGAGTGTGGCAATTTCGGCAGCTATATCGAAATCTGTTTCCTGAACAGAGATGCTGGCCATGCTATCCCCCGGTTACGGGCGGGAAGAAGGCTACTTCATCGGCATCGGTGACGGGATGGTCAAGCCCCACATGAGTCTGGTTTATAGCGACGCGGATGGCGGCTTTGTCGTTGAGTGCAGCGCGGTAAATATCATTGATGCTGATAAGGTGATCGATCAGTTCGTCCACAGTTCTCACATCACCAGGCAGATGCATTTCTTCTTCAGACTTGCCGATACGTTCCTTGACCCATGCGAAATAAACAAGCTGCATGGCCTACACCATATGCTTTATGCCAGCGCGCAGATAGTCATAGCCGGTGTAAAGGGTCAGTACGGCGGCAATCCACAGAGCGACAATACCGATCTCATAGGCGGGCAGGCCAAACTGTTCTGCCCCTTTCATCCAGCACAGGGATCCCAGTGCCAGCATTTGGGCAGTTGTTTTCCATTTGGCCAGCATGGTTACTGGCACGCTGACATGCGCACCTGCCAAAAATTCCCTAAGACCGGAAACCAGAAGCTCGCGGCACATGATGATGACAGCGGCGATCACATGCACGCCATCTACCCAGCCAAAGCCAACGACCATCACGATAACAGAGGCAACCATCAGCTTGTCTGCGATGGGATCCAGGAAAACGCCGATCTTGGAAACGCTGCCTGTTGCGCGCGCCAGATAGCCGTCAAAAAAGTCGGTAATGCCAGCAAGGGCAAATGTGATGAACGCAATATGGCTGCCCAGCGGCTGATCCAGATAAAAGGAAGCCACGAGAACAGGGATCACAAGAATCCGAGACATTGTAAGGATGTTAGGTAAAGTCCACATAGTTTTCCCAAGCGCTGCGCCAATGCGGCAACAATAGCGGAAAAGCTGCCAGCGTCAATGATTGCTGCAGAAGTTTAACTAGTCTCTGAAATGATCATAGATCTGCTGGGCCATGGCGCGGGAAATGCCGTCCACGCATTCAAGGTCACGCACGTCCGCGTCGGCAACTGCTTTGGCTGATCCAAAGTGATGCAACAGCGCTTTCTTGCGCTTGGGGCCAATGCCGGACACGCCATCAAGGGGTGATTTCCTGATATCACCAGATCGCCGCGCCCTGTGGCTGCCAATGGCGAACCTGTGGGCTTCATCCCGTAGGCGCTGCAGGTAATATAGCACGGCGTCATTTTCTGGCAGCATGAAGGTATCGCGCCCGCGCATGTGGAATTGTTCCCGCCCTGCATTCCTGTCCGGCCCCTTGGAGATAGCGACAACGCATATATCTTCTGCCACCCCCAGATCGTCCAGAACCTCCATCACAGATGAAAGCTGGCCTTTGCCGCCGTCGATCAACAACAGGTCAGGCCAATGACCGCGGCCTTTGTCGGCATCTTCCTTAAGAAGGCGGCTGAAACGCCTATGCATCACTTCGCGCATCATGGCGAAATCGTCGCCGGGCGCTGTTTCATCAGACTTGATGTTGAACTTGCGGTAGCTGTTTTTCATGAAGCCATCCGGGCCTGCCACAATCATGCCGCCAAGCGCGTTGGTTCCCTGAATGTGGCTGTTATCATAGACTTCAATTCGCTGGGGTGGTTCTTCCATGCCGAACAGGCCGGCAACCCCAGCAAGCAATTTTGTCTGGCTTGCAGTTTCCGCCAATTTACGCTCAAGGGCTTCTCGCGCGTTTCTGGTGGCCTCCTTCATCAGGTCGGCCTTCTTGCCCCGTGATGGCACGGTAATGGCAACCTTGCGCTCCATACGCGTTGTCAGGGCATCTGCGAGCAGGTTTTGGTCCGGCACTTCATGTGACAGCAGGATCAGCTTGGGCGCGGGCTTGTTGTCATAGAATTGTGCGAGGAAGGCGGCCAGTACGTTGGCCACTGGCTCGCTCTTGTCATGCTTTGGGAAATAGGCCCTGTGGCCCCAGTTCTGCCCAGCCCGGAAAAAGAAAACCTGGATACCTACGGTGCCCGCCACTTCTTCCGCTGCGATCACGTCGGCCTCATCCACCATGGCGTTCACCATGGCTTGATGGCTCTGGATATGGGTTAGGGCGTTCAGTCGGTCACGGTATACGGCGGCGACTTCAAACTCGAGTGCATCGCTGGCTTCTTGCATGGCGCTTGCAAACTTCTTCTGGATGCCTGATGTGCGGCCTTCCAGGAAAGCGCGTGTTTCTCCAACCATGTCACCGTATTCTCCGCGGCTTACCTTGCCAACGCATGGGCCTGAGCACCGCTTGATCTGATAGAGCAGGCACACACGGCTGCGGGATTCAAGCGTGGCATCAGAACAGGAACGCAGTTGAAAAACTTTCTGCAACGTATTCAGGGTGCGGTTCACAGCGGAAACACTCGCGAATGGGCCGAAATACAGTCCCTTATGCTTCCGCGCGCCCCGGTGCTTGGTGATCTGTGGCCATTCATGATCCTGCCGCAAGAGGATATAGGGAAACGACTTGTCGTCTTTCAGCAGCACATTGAAGGGTGGTTTGAACCGCTTGATCAGTGAAGCTTCGAGAAGGAGGGCCTCGGCTTCTGTTCTGGTAGTAACAAATACCATGGACCGGGTTGCAGCCACCATGCGCATCAGGCGGATGGTGAGCCGGTTTTCCTGCGTGTAGCTGGTGACGCGTTTTTTGATGCTCTTGGCTTTGCCAACATAGAGAACATCGCCATGCGTGTTCAGCATTCGGTAAACACCGGGGGCTGTGGGCGCCGTTTTCAGGTGCTCCTTGATAACATCAATACCGACTTTCAGTGTTGTCTCCGCCACGGTGGCTTGCTTCCTTTAATGCTGCCTGATGAATTTGTGCCGGATTGATACAGCAGAATCAATGACATCCTCCGGCTATTTTGATTCGTCCAAAAGATTTCCACGAAACCTGTGGATAACCTTGTGGGAAAATCAGGCTATTGGAGTGCAACATCGCTGTAACACTAGGTTTTGCCCTTTTTGCCTATTTTTTGAGCAATTTAACTAAGTGTTTGATTTATATAGGGAAGGGGGCAGTCAACAACTTAATTTTTACCATAACAATTTTGTATTCTTGTCTAGGTGTACCCATTGTGGCAGCCGTTGATTCGATGTGCACAACTCTTGGGAATTCCCAGAGCCGTAATACTGAAAAAGCCAATTGTTACTAATTGGTTAAGGGCGTTTGTGGCGCTCAATCTCAACACCGACACTTGCAGCACCTTCGACAGCTTCAAGCTTTTCAACTTTCACCCGCGCTGCAATTACGCGGTCATCATCAATGGCCATTTCCGCAATTTTTTCGGCAAGTGTCTCAACCAGATTGATGTGGCCAGTTTTGATGATGGCTTGAATGTTGTTTACGATATCGTTGTAGCAAACAACGTTGGTAAGCTGGTCTTCGTGGTGGTCAACCGTTTCGGCAACAGAGAGGTCCACATTGATGCGGACGGCCTGGTGGGTGTCTTTTTCGTGTTCCCAAACGCCGATCTGGGCCTGGGTGACAAAATCGCGCACAAATACGTGGCGAACAGAACGGGCTGCATCAGCAAAAGGCAGGTGCAAAATGTTCGATTGTGTCTGTGCGTCATCGTGCGACATTACTCAGTCCTCCAGAATGTCAGGCGTTTGCCATGCAAGGTGTTGGCCGCCGTCCAAAGCAATCATTTGCCCTGTGAGGGACGGAGTCTCAAGCAGAAAACGCACTGCGCCGCAAATTTCTTCGAGCGCAGGGCCTTGGCAAAGCAGGGTTTTTGCGGCCTCTTCTTCAAACATTTCAGATGTTTGGCGAACGTTCTGCAGTGTTGGGCCGGGACCAATGGCGTTCACTCGAATATTTGGTGCCAACGCTTGGGCAAGTGTCTTTGTGATGCCCCACAGGCCGTTTTTGGAAACCGTGTAGGAAAAATACTGCGGGTTAGGCTTCAATACCCGTTGATCGATCAGGTTAATGATCGAACCCTTCACGCCCGCCGGCAGGCGTGCTGCGAAGGCTTGTGAGAGGAGCGCGGGCGCACGTAGGTTTACGGAGAGATGTTCATCCCATGATGCAATGTTGAACGTGTGAGCCTCGTCTCGCTCAAACACAGAGGCATTGTTGACCAGTAATGTCAGGGGTTGCCCCAACGCGTTTTCTGCAGCTTCAATCAGTCCCAGTGTTTCTTCAGGATTCGCAAGGTCAGCCTGCAGGGCTACGGCGTTTTCTCCACCTACCTGTATCAAGTTGACGACTTCTTCGGCCTCGTCGGCAGAGCCATGATAATGCACCGCCACGTCATAACCCTTGTTAGCAAGGTCAAGCGCGATCGCGCGACCTATGCGGCGGCTGGCACCAGTAACAAGGGCGGTTTTTGGTGTTTGCATTAGAGGGTCATTCCCATGGCTGTTGCGCTTTCGGCTGATTGGGCAAGATAGACGATATAGCCGATATAAAGAAGTACCATGACAATGCCGGCTACTTTGCCAACATGTGAATTGGGCCGGATAAAGGGCACGAGGAACAGCGAGGATGCCAGCATCACCCACAGGTCAACATTCAGGAAGCTGTCGGGCACAGGAATTGGGCCGACTATTGAGGTGATGCCAATGATCGACAAAAGATTGAAGATGTTGGAGCCAATAACATTGCCAACAGCCACTTCACAGTGGCCACGTACAGCCGCGACAAGTGCTGTAATCAGTTCTGGCAGGCTAGTGCCCAGTGCCACAAGTGTCAGCCCAATAACGGCCTCTGAAACGCCGAAGTTTCGCGCGATATCAACAGAACCAACCACAAGCAGGTCAGCACCAAAAATCAAACCAATCAAGCCGCCCAGAACCATGATGCTGGCAACGCGGTAACTGTCGGGCTTGTGCTGAAGCTCATCCATTTCCGCCATTTCGGCTGCGGCTTCTATGGGGCAGGCCTTCCTGCGTGAAATTGAATAACCGATGAAAAGGCTCAGGAATGCAAGCAGTATCACGCCTTGCTGCCATTCGAATGTACCGGTGAAAGCCATGCCAATAAAAAGTACGGTGGCTGCCAACATAAACATCAGGTTTCGGCCAAGCCGAGGAGATGAACACACCATCGGCGAAATAATGGCAGGCAAGCCAACCACCAACAGCACGTTGGCAATGTTGGACCCGACCACGTTCCCAAGCGCAAGGGTGGGGGCTCCGGTTAACACAGCGTCCACGCCAACCACCAGTTCAGGGGCGGAAGTGCCGAACGCAACAATTGTCAGGCCGATAATCAATTTTGAAACGCCCGCGCGGCGCGCAAGCGAAACAGAACCGCGTACGAGATAGTCACCGGCAACTACCAACAATACCAAACCGGCAACAACTTGAATGTAAGCCATACGGTGATCGAATCCTTTTTAGCCGAAGCTCAAATACATCTTTGGGCTTATATAGGGATTGATGATCGCAAAAGAAAGTCAGTAACCAAGATTTGTATTCAGAAGGTTTTCGGGTTCTTCACCGTTTTCAATACGCTTGATGTTTCTCAATACATATTCGGCTGCCGTATCGGGCCGTGTGATGGCGGCACTATGGGGGGTAATGATCACATTATCGTAATCCCACAGCGCGTGATCCTTCGGAAGGGGTTCTTCTGGGAAAACATCCAGTGATGCGCCTGCGATATAGCCGCTGTCCAGCAGGGCTTTGAGGTCATCAAGTACGATCAGGCTGCCACGACCCGCATTGATAACAGAGGCCCCTTCAGGTAAGCGAGAGAGGCGGTCAAAATCCATCAATCCCTCTGTTTCAGGGGTGGAAGGCAACAGGCCAACGAGAATATCTGTTCGGGCGAGGAAGTTGTCCAATTCATCCATGCCAGTAAAATGCTGCACGCTGTCATCACTTTTGGGGCTGCGTGACCAAGCTGCGAGATTATACCCCATCGGCGCCAACACTTTTGCGGCGCGCTGACCTAGCGCGCCATAGCCCAGAATGCCTATACGTACATCCTTGGCCGCAAGAGAAAAGACGCGTTTCCATTCATGCTGGCGCTGGGCTTTGATCAATTGTGGCGTTTGCCGGTGGTGCATCAGCACATTCATCAAAACATATTCTGCCATGCCTTCCTTCAGGCCTTCATCTCCCATGCGGATGATAGGAACATCTTTCGGCAGGTCAGGGTCGCGTGTCAGGTGATCGATACCTGCGCCGAGGGAGAAAATTGCCTTGATGTTCGGGTATCGCGCCAGAAGGCCGGGCTCAGGTTCCCATACGAACGCATAGGCAGGGCCATCCTCAGGATTGCCCCAATCCGGGTTGCCAATGAAATCCACTTCTGGATCAATGGCGTGAATACACTGGCGCCATACATCGTGCGGGTATCCATCCAGATAAAAGAGAATGCGTGTCATGGTGGGCTCCAACTTTATTCTATTTTTGTGGCCAGTGTGTCCTGGTGGCCGACAATCAGTTCGCGAAGATAAAAGCTGATATCAGCGCGGTTTTTGAAACCTGCAGCCCGAGCCGCTCGTTCAAAGGCTTCTTCCGGCAGATCAGGTTCTTCAGCGAAATGTGCTAAGTCGCGATAGAAGCCGATGGTGAACACATCCACATCACTACCGCTTTCCACTTGGCAAATTGTATTGCCGCGCCGACCTGTGCTTTTCAGATAATTGTTCTCCATTCTGCGCTGCTCCATCAAAGCCTTCTGTTTGCCGCCTGCCGCATGGAACATTTCGATATGGAATAAATTGGTCCTGTCTGTCTCAATGGCAAATTGATTTTGTGAACCAGACCTGCGGTCGCGAGGCAGGAAGGCCGCTAATTTGCTTCTGCCACAAGTTGCTTTGAAGGTCATGTCAAAGTCTACGGGGGTGCGGAGGCTTTTGGAGTAATTGGCAAGCTCATTGCCTGATACGCGCCGTTGCCACGTGTCCCCGTAGCGTCCGACAATCATTATGTCCCAATGGTCGCCTTGGGAATGGCGCAAAACCAGTTGATCTACATTCTGGGCCTTGATCTCATTGATCAAGTCCTCTAGATGGCCCGGCGTGGCACGTAATAAGGAAACCCGGATTGCGTCTTTTTGTCTTCTGTCATCAGCCGCAACCACGGTCGTGATTGCAAGCAGTGTAGCTACCAGAAAACCGGTTAAAACTTGTCGCATGATGTCCCCCTCATGATCTTTGTTATCCTATCTAGGTCATAATGTTGAAAAGTCCGCTTGAAAAGCTTCAGGGAATCAACTATTTGTGCGCCCGAACAAGGCCGCTTTACAAAAGTTGCGTGTTTTCCTTGCATTTTTTTGACGTGCACCTTATGTTGCGCGCCTCGAATCAAGGGGTTCACGGCTTTCGTGGGCCTGAGTGAACAGCCCGGCAGTGCCAATATATGGCCCCGGCGAGTGAAAAGGTTAGAAAAATGGCAGTTCCAAAGAGAAAAGTTACCCCGTCTCGCCGTGGTATGCGTCGTTCGCATGATGCCCTGAAGGCGGTAAACTATCAGGAAGACTCGCACACTGGTGAGTACAAACTGCGTCACCACATCGACCTGAAGACAGGTATGTACCGTGGTAAGCAGATTCTGGAACCTAAAGGCGACTTCTAAGCCTTAGCTTCCTCCTGAAGAAATAAGCCGGCCCCTCAGCTTTCTGAGCGGCCGGTTTTTCTTTGCCCGCCTTTTGCCTTTTCCGTATCGCCAAGTTTGCTATGCTAAAGCGTCTTCTTGCCAGCAACTGTGGGGATATGATGATGAAGAACACCATAAAAAATACGCTTTTTGCTGTTGTTGCGCTGGCTCTGACAGCCTGCATGACCACCAACGAGGTGACAGGCCGATCCCAGTTCATCATTATCCCGCCAAGCCAGGATGCAGCTTTGGGCCTTGAGGCCATGCAGGAGGTTAAAAAGACCTCGCCGGTTGTCACCACTGGCCCATTGGCTGAAAGGGTGCAGCGCATAGGAAAGCGGATTGCTGCCATATCCGATAAGCCGGATCTTGCTTGGGAATTTGTGGTGATTGACGAGCCTGTCCTGAACGCTTGGGCATTGCCGGGAGGTAAGGTGGCTGTCTACCGCAAGATGGTTGACGCTTTTCCAAATGATGATGATCTGGCTGCGGTTATGGGGCATGAAATTTCCCACGCGGTATTGCGGCATGGCGCAGAGCAAATGAGCCGCGCCCAAATGCAAAGCCTGATTCTTGTCGGGGCAGGCGTTGCTGTTGGAGCTGCAACCGAGGATGAGAAAACAACTCAGCTGGCAGTAGGGCTTGCAGGCTTGGCGGCGGCAGGGTTTGTGCAATTGCCCCACAGCCGGAAGATGGAGCTGGAGGCAGACCATATCGGCACGGTTTATATGGCGAAGGCGGGCTATGACCCACGTGCGGCTGTACGACTGTGGCAGAAAATGAAAACCATGAAGGATGGCAACCAGCCGCCTACCTTTTTGTCTACGCATCCATCTGACGATAATCGTATTGCGAGGCTTGAGGGGCGTATGAGCGAGTACCTCTCATACTACCAAGTTCGATAAAAATTTAATCAAATCAATTCGTTAGTTTGTCATTTCGGCAATCTTTTGTCACGGTTCTGCTAGAAGAAGTGCAGAACGCGCGATGATGCGCCCAGCAGGCAGGGCATTATGACAGAAGAAGAAATCCAGCAATTGGCCCATGACTATATGGGGTATTTTACCTATGGGGCCGACATACAAGAAGCGCAATTCCGGGCAGTCGAGAAGCTCTGGCGCTTATGCCGGGATGACGCCGCCCTGGGGTTTCGGGTGATCTGGGTTGCTGTAAACCTGGTTGAGGCAGATAACAGCCGGGCTATGGCTTTTCTTGGCACAGGGCCGCTTGAAGACCTGATCAATTTCCATGGAGATGAGATGCTTCCGCTTCTGTTTGAAGCCGCACGCGAGAATGTGAATTTCTGCGTGGCGCTGTCGTGCGTGGGGCGCAGTGCGATCAAGGAAGCAGCCTGGGGACAGCTATCGGATGTTTTGCCGGGCATCCGGGCAGGGCACGGAGCCCTGGAGCCCTGTGTGCATTAGCAGGCGGCTTAGGCTGCAGCAAAATCCAAACCGATATCTACAGCAGGGGCTGATTGGGTCAGCCGACCAACAGAGATATAATCCACACCAGTTTCCGCAATAGCCTTGATGGTGTTCAAATTCACACCGCCCGAGGCTTCACAAGGGATAGAACCATCAACGATGGCGCGTGCCTGCCGAAGCATGGCTGGGGGCATGTTATCAAGCAGCAGGCTGTTAGCACCGGCCTTCACAGCCTCGCGGACCTGTTCCAGCGTATCACATTCCACCTGAATATCATCCCGGCCAGCTTGCTTGGCACCTGCAACAGCCGCAGCAACTGATCCCGCCACGGCAATGTGGTTATCTTTGATCATCACGGCATCAAAAAGGCCCATGCGGTGGTTCTTTGCCCCACCCATGGCGGTTGCGTATTTGCCAAGTTTCCTCAGGCCAGGGATCGTCTTGCGGGTATCCAGCAGGGTTGCGCCAGTACCCTTGATCTGATCCACATACTTGCGGGTGAGGGTGGCAATGCCAGAAAGATGCTGAACAATATTCAGCGCCGTGCGCTCGGCAGATAGAAGTGCGCGCGCCTTGCCTTCCACCTTCATGATAGCAGCACCGGGATCAACCTTGTCGCCATCCTGCGCGAAAAACTCAATTGTGCAGTCAGGGTCAAGGCGTTTGAAAATAGGTGCCACGAGCGGCAGGCCGGCCAGCACCATCACTTCGCGTGCGTTCATCGTGGCTGTAAGCCTTGCATCTTCTGGAATAACAGTTGCGCAAGTTACATCACCGGTGCCGATGTCTTCAGCGAATGAAGTATCTATGAAGGCGTCGATTTCCGCCTCTGTGAGTGGAAATTCGGTCATAAGCCTTGCTCCCTCGGGGAAATGTTACGCACCAATGGCGGAAACATCTTTGCCTGTGTTTACGCCTTGGCTCATGTCCAGCATCTTGCGGAGCGGCTTTTCTGCGCGTACACGGGTTTCCTCATCAAGTTCAATCTCAGGGCCCTCATCGCGCAGGCAAAGATAAAGCTTTTCCATCGTGTTCAAGGCCATGAATGGGCACGTGTTGCAGCTACAGTTGCCGTCCGCGCCCGGTGCGCCGATGAAGGTTTTCTCGGGCGATGCCTTTTCCATCTGGTGGATAATGTGTGGTTCGGTTGCGACGATAACGGTGTCACTGTCGGTTTCCGATGCAAACTTGAGGATCGAGCTGGTCGAGCCAACATGGTCGGCGTGCTGTACGATATTGTCAGGGCACTCAGGGTGGGCGGCCACAGGGGCACCAGGGTGTTTGGCTTTCAGCTTGATCAGTTCTTTTTCGCTGAACAGCTCATGCACGATACAAGTGCCCTGCCACAAAAGCATGTCGCGGCCAAGCTTGCGGGAGAGGTAACCACCAAGATGACGATCAGGCGCGAAGATGATTTTCTGGTCTTCCGGAAGCTGGCTTACAATATGTTCGGCGTTCGAGCTCGTGACGATAATATCAGTCAGTGCTTTCACGGCGGCTGAGCAGTTGATGTAGCTCAGGACCAGATGATCCGGGTGTGATTTCACGAATTTCTCAAATTCGTCTGGCGGGCAGCTATCTTCCAGGCTGCAGCCTGCTGCCAGGTCGGGCAGAACCACTTTTTTCTTTGGGCTGAGAATTTTAGCCACTTCTGCCATGAAGCGCACACCACAGAAAACGATCATATCCGCGTCGGTTTCGGCGGCCTTGCGGGAAAGATCCAGGCTGTCACCAACGAAATCGGCGATGTCCTGAATTTCTGGAGCTTGGTAATAGTGTGCCAAAATAACCGCGTTTTTCTCTTTGCGCAGGCGCTGGATCTCAGCCACCAGATCAAGGGTCGGATCAACAGCTGTGCTTGTTTGCATATTCATAATTATCTCCTGCACGCAACACTCTTAACGCATCGATGCGGCATAGATAGCTCTCTCAAAGCGCAAAGGCAAGGTTATGTCATGGTAGTTTATAAAGGCTGTCGAGTGTGGGACCACCTTCTGTGACAACCCGGCCTTCATCGACCAGTGCGATCAAGTGCCCCAGTACGGACCTTGCCGCTGCTGGGTGTAGCGCTTTGTTCACATCCTTGTACATGCGGCTGACCATTGCTTCGATGCTGAGCGGGCCGTCTTCAAGGTGTTTCAGGATTTGGCCTTCACGCATGCGGCGGTGGGTTATGATGCCGCGCACAAACGGTTCGGGGTTCTCAACCGCGGGGCCGTGGGTTGGTAGCAGGCGGGCGGGCTTTTCTTCAATAACCCGCTTCAGGCTTTTAAGGTACGCACGCATATCACCATCTGGCGGCGAAATAACCGTTGTCGCCCAAGCCATGATATGGTCACCGCAGAAGAGGGTTTGTTCTTCTTCCAGCATGAAACATAGGTGATTGGCTGTGTGGCCAGGGGTGTAGATGGCCCGAAGGGTCCAGCCGTCGCCTGAAACAGTGTCACCGTCCACCAGTTTATGGTCCGGCATAAAGTCGTGATCAGCGCCCGCTTCTACTTCTTCACCTTCAAGGCCGCCTTTCCTGCCAGCACCGTGTGGGCCAAAGGCATAGATGGGGGCGCCAGTTTTCTCTGAAAGCCATTTGGAAAGCGGGGAATGGTCGATATGGCTGTGCGTCACCAGAATATGGCTGATGGTGCGGCCATCGGCTGCGCTGAGAATGGCTTTCCCGTGCGTTTCCATCATTGGGCCCGGGTCTATCACAGCCACATTTTTTGCAGTTCCCACCAGGTACGTGCCGGTGCCTGTATAAGTATAGGGACTTGGGTTCTTGCAAAGCACACGCGTTATAAGCGGCGAGATTGTCTCGGCTTCACCATAAGGTGCGTGCAGATCTTGAATGAATTCAGGGCTCATGGTCGCTCCATTAGTTGGCCTAATGGGTAACCTGTGGCAGTTGTGCCGCAAAGCAAATTCAGAAGAAATTTTCGGGAAGGTGGTTCGGAGCCGACCGCACCAAAGCGGATTGAGGTGGGGCAAGTAGCGCGGCCGACTCCAATATCTGGGTCTCTAGCAAATTGGCAGCTGTTAGAGACCCGAAACTCTGGAACCTGGGTTCAGGTGGCAGCCGGAGCACCAGGTTCACTCCCTAATTCGCAAAGCCTGTGCCAGTTGGGAAAAGCCCGAGAATTCTGGGTTTTGTTGAGTTTTTGGGAGGTTTTGGTGTCGTTCTTGTCCCGTTTCAGGTCGAATTGTTTCAATTTGGAACACTTTAAAGTGTCTCGTTTTGGATCATGCTGGGCTGAAAAATTCATTAGGCAGTGCTTGTTGCTTCAAGTAGGCTTCGATCGGGGACATTAGGGGGAGATAGGCATGGCCGATTATCATAAGCGGCGTGTGATGGGGCTTTGGCGCACATGGGGGCTTTCGGTCGGCATGATGGTCGGCTCGGGCGTTTTCATGCTTCCAACCGTTTTGGCGCCCTATGGGGCATATGCTCTTCTGGGGTGGCTTGTTACAGGGTGCGGCACTATTGCGCTTGCCTATTCGCTGGCCTATATGGCGCGGCGTATAACAGCGACAGGTGGGCCATACGCCTACAGCCGGGCGGCATTCGGGAACTTCATGGGGTTCCTGATGGCATGGGGCTACTGGATATCGCTATGGATTGCAGTAGCCGCCGTAACTGTTGCCTTTGTTGGTTATCTTGCGGAATTTTTGCCCAACCTGAAAACCTCCCCCACGCTTTCATTATTCACGGGCCTTGCACTGATCTGGATATTGGTGGCGATTAATTGCCGCAGTGTTCGGGGGTCAAGCGCCCTGCAGCTTGCCACGACCCTTGCCAAGTTCCTACCGCTCCTGTTTCTGGCGCTTTTTGGTCTCGTCAATGTTGAAGGTGAGAATTTCGGCGCGATGGTTGAACCCGAAAACGGGCTGTCTGCCACGATTGCGGCCAGTGCGCTTGCCATGTGGGCGTTTATCGGCTTTGAAGTGGCAACCGTGCCTGCCGGTGAGGTCCAAGATCCGGCGCGCACCATTCCTCGCGCCACAATGCTGGGTGTGCTGGCGGTTACAGTGCTCTATTTCGCGGTAACTGTGGCGGCTTTTGGCTTGTTGCCTGCCAATGACCTTATCAATTCGACGGCGCCTCTTGCCGATGCGGCATCTGCCCTGATCGGTCCCGCAGGCGCAACGGTCGTCGCTATAATCGCGCTGGTAGCTACCAGCAGCGGCGTGAATGCGAACCTTTTTGCTGCAGGGCAGATGCCGATGGCGGCCGCGCTGGACGGCCTTTTTCCTTCCGTTTTTGGCAGGATCAGTCGGTTCGGTACGCCTGTAGGGTCGTTTCTGATTGGCGGTACACTGGCATCAATCGCGCTGGCGCTCAATTTTGTGAATGGCCTGATTGTCGCCTTCGAATTTCTGATTTTGCTCTCGACCGTTACAGCGATTTTGCCTGTGGCAGTTTCTGCCGCTGCGGCCTGGCTGTTTGCTATTCGCGATCCACATGCATCGCGCGGTGTTCACCTGAGGGACACTGTGGTGGCGGCGCTGGGCTTCGGATATGCATTCTGGATCATCGCGGGTTCCGGCCATGAAAGTGTCTATTGGGCGTTCTTGCTGTTGCTTGCTGGTATGCCAATTTACGTGTGGGTGACGCGCCAGCGCCGGGAGGAGACTGTATGAAGGAACTGGAAGGCCTGAACGAGTATGGCTTGCTCAAGGTGGTGGCTGTTCGTTCACCCAAACAGGCGTATGTCAGTGCGGAAAAGATTGATGAAGAATGGGAGGCCCTGCGGTTTTATTCAGCCCCGAACCTTGCGGAATCATTGATGGAGCATCAGCGTTTTGTTGAAAAGCTTGAAAGCGCTGGCGCCCAGGTGATCCGCCTTGGGGGCGATGATGGACTGACACTTGATGCCATCTATGCCCGCGATGCGCTGCTTGTCAGCCCAAAAGGGCTGATCATGTGCCATATGGGGCGGAAGGGGCGGCGCGGTGAACCTGCCGTGAATGCCGCCCAACTTGAAAGTATAGGCTACCCAGTTTTGGGGGAGATCAAAGCCCCGGGCACTATTGAAGGTGGCGACATCATCTGGCTGGATAATGGGGCGCTTGCTGTGGGGCAGGGGCCACGCACCAATGCCGAAGGTATTCGGCAGCTTCAGGCGCTACTGGGTGGTGACGTTGAAGTGCATGTTGTGCCGCTCCCGGCCCCTGATCATCCGGAAGATGTGTTCCACCTGATGTCGATGATCAGCCCACTAGATAAAGATCTGGCGCTGATATACCGTCCACTGATGCCGGAAAGCTTCATTGCGTGGCTGGAAGCGCGTGGCATCGCCTTTGTTGAGGTGCCGGAAGAGGAATTTATCCCGATGGGATGCAATGTGTTGGCGCTGGGGCCGCGTGATGTGCTGATGCTGGACCGTCTGCCCCAAACCAAAGCACGGCTTGAAGCTGCGGGATGCCGTGTGCAAACCTACAAGGGCGATGAGATCAGCCGCAAGGGCGAGGGCGGGCCAACCTGCCTGACGCGTCCACTGGTAAGGGGTGCCTAAAGTGAACCAGACCTATCAAAGCCTGCCCGCCAGCGCCTACAGGGACCAAGCCTTCTTTGAGGCCGAGATGGAAGGGGTGATCAAGCCTGCCTGGCAGCTTGTGTGCCATGAAAACGACCTGCCGAATGTTGGTGATTATGTAACGCTTGATCTTTTGAACGAACGGCTCGTGGCGGTGCGGGGGCAAGACAATCAGGTGCGCGTGTTCCACAATGTTTGCCGCCACCGTGGCGCGCGCCTTG
>JABXIV010000231.1 GCA_013372925.1 Alphaproteobacteria bacterium | reverse complement strand
TTTGGTGGCGGCGCTGGGCTGAGCAATCGCGCTCAAGAAGATGCAGCACGGTGCCGTGGGTGTCGGCCAAAATCTGTACTTCCACATGGCGGGCGTTCTCAATCACGCGCTCAAGGAACACACCACTGTCGCCGAAGGCGGCGCCAGCTTCACGGGCGGCGCTTTGCAGTGCCTCGCGGAAATCGCGTATGTCGTTCACCCGGCGCATGCCGCGCCCGCCGCCACCTGCGGTGGCCTTGATCATGAGGGGTGTGCCGATTTTCTCGGCTTCTGTCGTCAGAGTGTCGTCACTTGCAAACTTGCTGTCAAAGCCGGGCACCACTGGCACGCCAGCTTTCTCGGCGATGCCGCGCGCGGTGCGTTTGTCACCCATCTGGGCGATCACATTTGCCGAAGGGCCAACGAATATGAGGCCCGCATCCGTTACGGCCTTTGCAAAGGCGGCGTTTTCAGAAAGGAACCCATAACCGGGGTGGATGGCATCAGCCCCCGCCTGTTTTGCGGCCTCAATGATCGCGTCAGCAGAAAGATAGGATGCCGCCGCAGGCGCTGGCCCGATGCAGATGGCTTGGCCCGCAAGCCTAGCATGTTGGGCTTTTGCGTCCGCTTCCGAATAAACGGCAACGGTTTCAATGCCCATCTTTTCCGCTGCACGGATGATGCGCACGGCGATTTCACCCCTGTTTGCGATCAGCAGGCGTTTTATCATTTGGGCATCTCCATCCAGGATGCAGGGCGCTTTTCAACGAAGGCGCGGGTGCCTTCAATGCCCTCATCGCTCAGCAGCGTGTCAGCAAACAGGTTTGCGGCTTCATCCAGCGTGGCACCCTTGACGCCAGCCATGCCGTTCAGGATCGCCTTTGTGGTTTTTACAGCCTCGGGGCCTGCCTTCATCGCCTGCTTCAGCACGATCTGCAGGCGGGCTTCCACGGCCTTTTCGCCGTCTTCGTGGTGGTGCACAAGGCCAAGGCGCTGGGCGTCAAACCCGTCGATGATCAAGCCTGTAAGCGCCAGCCGCCGGGTTTCTGTCAGGCCGATGCGGGCACACACGAAGGGGGCGATCTGGGCCGGGATCAGCCCCAGTACCACTTCTGGCATGCCGAAACGGCAGCCGCTTTCCGCGATTGCCACATCGGACACGCACACAAGCCCGAAGCCGCCGCCCATGGCGGCTTTTTCCGCAACGGTGACAAGAAGTTTGGGGAAGCCTTGAGCCAGTTCCAGCAGTTCACCAAAGCGGCGGTTGCCTTGGGCGATGGCATCCTTGTCCTTATTGCCGCTGCTCAACTCTTTCAGGTCACCGCCCGCGCAGAAGGTGCCGTCCGCGCCCCTGAGGACAAGGGCGCGCACGCTGTCTGCATTGGCTGCACTTTTGAAGGCGTCCACCAGCGCGTCCACCATCTCGAAATTCATGGCGTTTTTCACATGCGGGCGGTTCAGCGTCACTGTCATGACACCGCGCTCGATGTGGGTGATGATCGGCGGCGTGTGGCTCATTTGTCCATGCCCATCAGCCGGGTAAGGACGCGCAGCATGGTCTCGTCTGATCCGCCGCCGATGCTGGTAAGGCGTGCATCGCGGTAGCTACGGGAAACAGGGTTGTCCCACATGAAGCCCATGCCGCCCCAATATTGCAGGCAGGCATCTGGCACTTCGCGCGCCAGCCGCCCGGCCTTCAGCTTGGCCATGGTTGCCCATTTGGTAACATCCACGCCGTTCACATACTGTTCGGTTGCGTGCCAGATTAGGGCGCGCAAGGCCTCCACCTCGGTTTGCAGTTCGGCAAGGCGGTATTGCACCACCTGGTTATCAAGCACACTGCCGCCGAAGATTTTGCGGTCGCGCGCGTAATCAATGGTGGCCTGTATGGTGTTGCTCATGCCCTTGGGGCTTAGCATGGCGGCGCACAGGCGTTCTTCCTGGAACTGGATCATCTGCATGCGGAAGCCGTCGCCTTCGTTGCCGATAAGGTATCGCTGCGGCACCCGCACATCATCGAAGAAAATCTGCGCCGTGTCGGATGACCGCATGCCCAGCTTGTTCAGCTTTTCCGAAAAGCTGATGCCCGGTGTGTTCGTGGGCACCACAATCAGCGATTTGTTCTTGTGCGCGGGGGCGTCGCCTGTGTTGGCGAGTAAGCACAGGAAATCAGCCTGCGTTGAATTGGTGATCCACATTTTGGTGCCGTTGATGACATAGTCGTCACCATCTTTCACCGCAGTTGTCTTGATGGCAGCAACATCAGACCCGGCGTGGGGTTCGGATACGGCGATCGAACATACCATATCGCCCGCGATGGCTGGGGTCAGGAAGTCACGGCGCAGTTCGTCAGACCCGAAAAGCGCGAGCGCCGGGGTGGCCATGTTGGTTTGCACCGAAATGCCCATGGGTACGCCGCCGCAATTGATGCCGCCCAGCTCTTCCGCCATCACCATTTCATAGGAATAATCGAGGCCGAGCCCGCCAAATTCTTCGGGTTTCGAGATGCCCAGAAGGCCAAGGTCACCCATCTTCTTGAACAATTCATGGGCCGGAAAAATGCCCGCTTCTTCCCATTCGTCCACATAGGGGTTGATCTCTTCATCCACGAAGCGCGATACCGTGCGCCGAAGTTCATTATGCTGATCAGTGAAAATCATTAGGCTCCCCTTCCTAAAAACGTGCCACGCCGAACGTGTTTGCTTTTGGTGTGCGGCTATCCGCATCCCGGCAAATATCAAGTAGGTAAATTAACAGGTTACGTGTGTTGCGCGGGTCGATGATGCCGTCGTCCCACAGCCGGGCTGTGCCGTATAGTGCGGTTGAACATGCGTCCATCTGCTGCGCTGTTGCTTTTTCCATGGCCATGAGCGCGTCCTCGTCAGGCTCCTCGCCCATGCGTTTGGCTTTTTCCGTGCCCACGATCCTCAGCACCATGCCTGCCTGTGCGCCGCCCATCACGGCGGTGCGGGCATTGGGCCACGAGAAAACAAAGCGCGGGTCAACACCCCGGCCGCACATGGCATAATTGCCCGCGCCATAGCTGCCGCCGATATGGATTGAGATGCGCGGCACGCGGGCGTTTGTCACTGCCTGAATAAGTTTCGAGCCATGTTTCACGACGCCGCCCGCTTCCGCATCCTTGCCCACCATGAAGCCGGTAGTGTTATGGAGGAACAGGATCGGGATTTCCGCCTGATCGCATAGCTGCACGAAATGGGCGGCTTTTGTGGCGCCCTTCGGCGTGATCGGGCCGTTGTTGCCGATGATGCCCACCGTTTGACCTGCGATGGATGCATGGCCGCATACGGTTTGGCTGTCGTAGTCATTCTTGAAATCAAGGAAGTCTGATCCGTCTGCTAGCCGGGCGATCACCTCGCGTACGTCATAGGGGGTCTTGGAATCTGCAGGCACTACGCCGATCAGCTCATCGCTGGCGTAAAGCGGTGCGGCGTAGGTGGAGGTCGCCGTGTCCGGTGCTTTCCAGGGCAGTCTTTCCATTATTTCGCGTGCGTAACGAATACCATCGGCATCATCTTCCGCCAGGTATTCTGCCGTGCCGGTCACTTCAGCATGCAGTTCCGCTCCGCCGAGCTCTTCGTCGTTCGCGATCTCCCCCGTTGCGGCCTTGAGAAGCGGTGGGCCCGCGAGGAACACTTTTGAGCGCCCGCGCACCATCACTACATAATCCGATAGGCCGGGCTGATAGGCTCCGCCCGCGGTGGAGCTGCCGTGTACGACGGTGATTTGGGGAATGCCTGCGGCACTGAGACGTGCCTGGTTGGCAAAGCTGCGCGCACCATCGACGAACATGTCGGAAACATGCTGCAGGTTCGCGCCGCCGCCTTCCATCAGGCCAACAACGGGCAGCCTGTTTTCAAGCGCGATAGTCTGCAGGCGCAGGGATTTATCCAGCCCTGCAGGCGAAACCGTGCCACCCTTCACCGCGCTGTTTGAAACAATCACCATGCAGCGCTTGCCGGAGACATAGCCGATCCCGGAGATGGACCCGCCTGCGCCTGAGCCATCCCGGTCATCATACATTTTGTAGCCCGCCAGGGCGGATAGCTCCAGAAACGGGGTGCCAGGATCAAGAAGAAGCGCCAACCGTTCCCGTGGCAAAAGCTTGCCGCGTTTTTCAAACAGCGGGCGTGCCTTTTCCTGCGCTTTGGCCTTCAGGTCTTCGATCGCGGCGATTTCATCAAGGGCGGCCTGCATGGAGGCTGCGTTTTCCCTGAAGCTTTCTGAATTGGTATCGATCCGGCTTGTGATCTGCGCCATGGCTAGTTTTCCCCGCCCAAGAGTTTCGGCAGTGTATAGCGGTGGAACCCCTGATAGCTTTCGCTGTTCTTGGCCCCTTGCGGCGGGAACATGGGGCTGAAACGGCTGCCCGCGCCGTCAACACGCAGGCTGGCACCTGAGATGAAGGATGCCCCGTCAGACAGCAGGAACACAATCGCGCTGGCGATTTCAGCCTCAGTTGCGATGCGCCCCAGCGGCACAAAGTTCTTGAGCTGCGGCAGGATCGCTTTCACTTGCGGGTCGGTATAGGTGTCAAAACCCGATGAGGCGACCCAACCGGGGGCCACGGAATTTACCCGAACGCCAAACCGGCCCCATTCAACAGCGGCGGTTTTGGTGAAATTATCGCAAGCTGCGCGCGCGGCCCCCGAATGGCCCATGGTGGGCATGCCGTCCCAGAAATCGGCGGTGATGTTCACAACCGCGCCGCCGGTATCTTTCATGCTTTGGGTAACCAGTTCGCGCGTCACATTGAAGGCACCAACCACATTGGTGCGCAGAACGGTTTCAAACCCCTTTGTGCTGATGGCTTCAAGGGGGGAGGGGTATTGCCCGCCCGCATTGTTCACGAGGCCATGGACAGGCCCATCCTTCAGAATATCTGCGATGGTGGCTTTAACGGCGTCTTCTTCGCGGATATCGAACGCGCTTGTGGCGCATGAACCGCCGTCTTCAATGATTTCCGCCTGAACGGTATCGAGCTTTTCCTGTTTACGGCCGGTGATGATCACCTCAGCCCCGAGCGACGCAAGCTCATGCGCGGTACAGCGCCCGATGCCGCTACCGCCCCCTGTGACAATAATGCGTTTGCCTGCAAACAAACCGTCCCGAAAGACGGACCGGTATCCTGTCTCGCCCGACATACTCATCCTTCCACTTGATTTAATTCCCTTCATTAATTAAAAACAAGCAAGCGCTTGGTTGTCAAGCGAAGTTGGAAAGAGTAGCGTTCAGGTATGACGGCAGTAGCGGAAATACAGGCCCCGGAGGCCCTTGAGATCAGCCCGGCAAAAGAACGGCTTTTGCGCGTAGCCATTGATTTATTTTATGAAAAGGGCTTCGAGCGCACGACAGTGCGCGATATTGCGGCACGTGCGGGCATTCTTTCCGGCAGCCTGTTTCACCACTTCAAATCGAAGCAGGAAATCCTTTATACGGCCATGGCGCTGACGACTCGCTCAATGGGGGAAAGCGCCGAAGCCGCCGTTCAGGGCATTGATGACCCGGTAGAACAGTTGCGGGCGCTTGTTGTCTGCGAGCTGAACAGTATCCACCGGGAAAGCGAACATGCGGCCTATGTGCTGGTGGATGAATGGCGCAGCCTTGACTCTGAGCACCGGGAGGCAGTGTTGGCGCTGCGCGACAGCAGCTATGAACGTTGCTGGGACGTGGCGCTGGAAGGCTGCAAGGCGAGGGGCTTACTGAAGACAGATGCCAAGATCGCCCGCCAGTTCATTCGCGGCGCGCTGGCCTGGACACGCAACTGGTATCGCCCTGAAGGCGAGTTGACGATTGCGGGCCTTGCTGATGAGGTGCTGCAAAGCTTCCTGAAAAATTAAGCGGTCAGTGCTTTCCTGACGCTGGGCATGTTGCGCCGGCTGACGGGGGCTGTTGCGCCATTCCGGAAAGTGATAACCCCGGTGCCTGATGCTTCCCGCGTCAGTTCCTTGATCGCGGCCCGGTTCACAATGTAGGAACGGTGGACCTTCAGGAATGTTTCCGGCAATTCGCCCTCCAGTTCCGCAAGGCTGCCGCTATAGAGCGTGGTTTTGCCACTCGTTGTGTGCAGCTCCACATAGTCACGCGCGCCTTTGCAGTAGATGATCTGGTCAAGCGGGATGGCCTCCACCCGGCCAGCATGCCTGACCAACAGTGTACGCGGGGCCTGCGGCTTTTTTGCGTGCTGGAGCGCTTCTTCAAGCGCTGCGGTGCGGGCTTCACCTTCCTGTTGCTTTTCACGTACGGCAGAGAAAGCAGCTATTTGCTGGGCCAGCAAAAAGGCCAGCAGCGCCGCGACCAGATAATAGAAATAGACATCCAGAAAATCGGAAGTGGTGGCATAGATGCCGATGGCGCAGGCGGCGAGCGCGGCCGCGTATGCCATGGCGTGTTTCTGTTTCCTGAAAGCCGCAACCATGCTGATTAGTGCGCCAATCGCAGCCGGGGTCATGATGGCGAAGGCGGCCTTGTCGTCATAACCTGTGGCGGCAACAGCCATGGCAATGGTTAGCCCCATACCACCCAGCATTACATCGATCCGGCGGCTATGCGTGAAGCGGCCCACTACATGAAACAGAAGACAAACCCCGCTGCCGAGCGCAAATAGGATGATCAGTATCAGCCGCACGTCATGGAATGGGTAGCCGTAGGCAATCAGCCCGCGGGAAAACTCAGCTGCCATCTGCAAGGTGGCGAACAGGGCCGCGAGCGGCAGCAGCCAGCGATGTGGCGTGCCTGCATGCCGGAAGGCGAGCAGTCCGAAGAAGAAGGTACCGATCAGCAGAATGCCAAAGGCCGGGATGCTGGGCAGATAATTATTGAGGGCAATACCGGTGGGGTTTGCAAAGGGCCCCACTGCCAGCACGCTGATAGGGTGCCTGAGCATGAGGAAACCCCCGTGGGCAGACATCACCATCACAAGCTCGTTCTGGTCTGCTTTCAGCATGCCTTCGGGGATGGGCAAGACTGTGTCGATCACCCCGGGTGTTTCGGTTTCAGGGCTGCCGCCGGGTGTGCCGTTTGCGCCCAGAAATACACCGTTCAGATAAAAGCGGCTTGCGGCCTTGCCCGAGATGAATAGCCCAAGCGGTTTGCCTGCGCTCAAGGCCTTGGCGGGCATCGTGATGGTGGCTTTTGCCCAAACCGTGCGGCCTTGTGGGTCAACTTCATAGCTTGTGGCGTTGCGGCAAGAAGCTTCATTGAAGGCAGGCATGGTTTCAACCGGCAAGCCTTCGCAAAGCACGGACACTTTGGCGAAGATATAGCGCGTGTCATCGGCCTTGCCCAAATGGGCAAAGGCAAACAGAAACACGATCAATATGCTTAGGCGTGACAGTCGCACCCTTGGGAAACTCCGCTTGCGTTACTGGCCTGCCTTTCGCAGAAGAAAAGCGACCGTTCGCAGATAAGGCCATGAAATCGCTATCATACCGGCTATGGGAAAGGCTGCAATCTTTGATAAAGACAACAGCGGGATACAGTATGTTTTTCTTTTCCAATACAACAGGTAATGCGATCAAAGCAGTGGGGGTCTTAGCCCTATTGTCGCTGAATATCATGGGGGCTGCTCATGCTGCTGAAAAGGCTGAAAGCCTTTCAATTGATGTTGATGCGCTGCTTGAGCAAAATAAATTGCCGGGCCTTAGCGTGGCGGTCGTGGATGATTATGAGCTTGTGTATGAACAGGCATTCGGCGTGAAGGAATACGGCAAACCGGAAGCGGTTGACCGGCACACGGCCTTTTCTGCTGCGTCGATTTCAAAGGCGGTTACCGGGCTTCTTGCTGTGATGCTTGCGGAAGAGGGGGCGCTGGATCTGGACGCGCCGGTAAGCCAGTACCTGAAGCGCTGGCAATTGCCTGAAAACGGCTTCACCAAAAACACACCCATCACGCTTGGGCACCTTCTGACCCACACAGCAGGCACCAGCCAAAGCGGGTTCGCAGATTTCTTTGAAGGTGATGATGTCCCCACCCTTGTTGAAAGCCTGAACGGTATAAAACTGCCGCGCCACAAAGAACCCATCAAGGTGATGTGGGAGCCGGGCACCCGCTTTCAATATAGCGGGGGTGGCTATGTGATTGCGCAGGTGGCGATTGAGGATGAAACCGGCAAATCGCTGGCGGCGCTGGCGGAAGAAATGATCTTCACGCCGCTCGGCATGAAAGATACGACGATGTATCAATATGGGCACCCGAAGTTCCTGAAAAATGTGGCCAAGGCGCATAAGCTTGACCGCACCCTTGAAGGCCCAGGTGGTGTGGCGGTGTATCCGCAAACGGCAGCATCCGGCCTGTGGACCACGCCGGGCGATATGGCCAAACTGGTGCTTGAAATCCAGAAGGCGCTTGCGGGCAGGAAAACCAGTGTGATCTCGAAGCGGGTGGCAGTAGCGAGCACCCGTGTGCAAACGCTCAAAAAGGCGGGCGGCTGGAGCCTGGGCTGGATGCGCTACTATGCTGAAGGCAACCTCGATTGGTTTGCCCACAGCGGCTACAATTCCGGCATTGGCGGGCAGGTGATGGCCACCATGCAAGATGGCCGGGCTATTCTGGTGTTTGGGAACGGGGTGCACCGCTCACGCGTGCCGTCGATCAATGCTGTGGTGGCAGATGTTATCAAAAGCCGTGGCTGGGGCCAGGCGCTTCCGGAAGCGACCGAACAGCCCTCTGATGCGCTGCTGCAGTCTATGGTTGGTTGGTATGAAAACCTCAATCAGGGCTTCTTCTCCCCCTTCGGGCGTAAGGTGATGATCTACCAAAAAGACGGTCAGCTTCTGCTTGATAACAGTGGTGGCAAATATCCGCCGCGCAAGATGGTTTATAATGGAAATGGCCGCTTTGTGCTGGATCAATTCGTGAATGCGCAAGTTGGTCTCAGCCAAACGAGTGAAGGCTCTTTCCTAACCTTCTTCCGCGACGGGCTTGAAGCCTACGCCCTGAAGAAGGTTGATCCTGATTTGGCGACTGGCGAGTGATAAGGAAAAGCCCCGGCCGATGCCAGGGCTTTTTTGTTTAAAGGATTGCCGCTGCCGCAACGCTAAGGCCGATGGCGAACAAGGCCCAGATCGCGATCTTGCGGTGGGATGCGTCGCCATATTTTTCAAACAGCCAGTCACCCGTGCGGTTGCCGATCAGCATGGCCGGATAGCAGACAGCAAAAAGCGTCAGCTCTTTCACGCCGATGATGCCTTCAATGCTGTAGCTTGTGGCTGCAAAGGCGGCGGAAAAGAGAAAGAAGCCCATCAGGAAAGCGCGCGCGACCCGGGCCCGGTCATACACGGCCATCGAATAGATGATCACCGGCGGGCCGGGGATTGCGAGTGCCCCATTGAGGAGGCCAGACATGAGCCCAGACCCAAGACCGAACACGCCACCCGCCCGGTGGGGGGCAGGCTTGTATTTCATAAGCAGGAAACAGGCTGCCATAACCGTGCCGCCGATCAGGAGCCGGAAGGCATCAGGGCTGAAAATCAACAGAAGGTAAGTGCCGCCAAGCGTGCCGATCGCCGAGGTGACGATCATGCCCGCCATGTCTTTCATTGGCACATCCTTCCAATAGGTGCGCACGGTTTGAAGCGATACAGCAAGAGTTAGTAGCACAATCACGCCCGCCGCCGTGGTTGGTGCGAGCGCAAGGCTCAGTATCGGTAGCGCCGCAAGCGCGAAGCCAAAGCCTGTGAAAGCCCGCAGGATGGCCGCGAGCAACACAGTAACGGCCATCCCCACCAGGGTGAGGAGGCCGATGTCTGACAAGATTTCCGCCATACTGGGTTACGCCGCCTGTTGGCCTAGCCGCACGAGGCGACCGGGACGGAGGCCCGTAAGCTTGTCGTTCTCAAGAACCACTTTGCCGTCCACCACCGTGGCGAGATATCCTGTGGCTTCCTGCAGCAGGCGCTGGCCGCCGGCGGGCAGGTCTTGCACCATGTGCGGTGCGTGCAGACGCAGATTCTTATGGTCGATCACATTGATGTTGGCCTTTTTGCCAACTTCAAGGCGGCCACGGTCGGCGAAGCCCACATAGTCTGCGATATCAGCCGTTAGCATCTGCACAGCGCGGGCCAGCGGGATTTGCGGCCCTTGCTGGCGGTCTCGCGCCCAGTGGCACAGAAGATAGGTTGGGAAGCTTGCATCGCATACCGTGCCCACATGTGCACCACCATCAGACAGGCCCATGATCGCCTGTGGGTGGCTCATCATTTCATGCACGGCCTTATAATTGATGTCGGTATAGTTATAGATCGGGAAATAGAGGAACTCGCGCCCGTCTTTTTCCAGAAGGATGTCGTAAATTTTCGACAGTGGGGTCAGCCCCTCTGCCTGCGCCATCTTGTAAACCGATTGGTCGATGCTTTGTTCATAATCCGGGTTTTCCCCCAGTTTGAACATCTTGCAGCTAATGAAATCGATCTGCTGCAGCAGAATATCAGCAAGCGGTGGAATAGCCGTGCCGTCGCCCGCCATCTTTTCCGATGTTTCGGATAGAAGCTGTGCTTTGAATTCCGGATCACGCATGGCTTCAACCCGCTCCTCAAGCGGCAGGTGGCTGATGCGCTTGTAGCTTGGAAAGCCGATGAACGGATGGAACGTGCACTGCAAGCCAAGGATAACGCCAATGCCGCGCGGGGCTACCTGAAGGCGCATGTTGATGCCATCATCTTTGGCTTTTTCGGCGCGTTCCATGATGTTTTTCCACTGCTTCGGCGCAAAATCACGCTGCATCAGGGAAAGGGAGAATGGCCGCCCGCCGGATGCGCCCGCGAAGGCTTCCAGAAGGTCGAACTCGCGGTCGAACGCTGTTGGGTCGCCGCGCTCAAGGTCGAAATCATTCACCGCCTGCAGGACGCCGTGATCAAGTCCCTTGAAGGCTTCGGCGATGCCGACCAGTTCTTCCTTGGTGGCCTCGCTTGCCGGGGTCCATTCACCGTCTGCCGTGCGGTGCACGTCTGACCGGCCGGTTGAAAAGCCAACGGCACCGGCTTCAAGGGCTGAACGCGTAAGCTCACGCATTTTGGCGATGTCTTCAGCAGTTGCTGGCTCGCCCGATACAGCGCGTTCGCCCATCACATACACGCGCAGTGGGTCGTGCACCACCTGGGCCGCGTAATCGATGGTGTGCGGGAAATCGATGGCGTCCATATAATCGTTGAAGCTTTCCCAGTTCCAACTCAGCCCTTCGGCAAGGGCAGTGCCGGGGATGTCCTCCACGCCTTCCATCAGGCGCACCAGGCGGTCATGGTCCTGCACATGCACAGGTGCGAAGCCTACGCCGCAGCTACCCATCACGGCCGTGGTAACGCCGTGGTTCACGCTGGGCTGCAGGTCAGCGTCCCAGGAAACCTGGCCGTCATAGTGGGTATGCAGGTCAAGAAAGCCGGGCGTGACAATCGCACCGCCCGCATCGATTTCCTTGTCTGCCGTGCCTTCCACCGTGCCGATGGCAGCGATTTTGCCGTCTTTTACCGCGACATCGCCGATGAAACCTTCGTTGCCGCTGCCATCATAAATGGTGCCGCCGCGGATAATCAGGTCATAGCCCATTGGGGTCCTCCTGAAGTTTGTTGGTTGAAAATACAGGGAAGCGGTCATGCAGCCGGAACAGGCCGGTTACAATAAAGCCGCCGATAAAGTGCCAGATGCCCCAAGTGGCGATTACCATCGCGCCGGAGCCAAGCCCGCCAAACTGGCTGAGCATGATAAGAAGGCCGAGGCCGGAATTCTGGATGCCGATTTCGAACACCAGCGCGCGCTTGGCGGCTGCTGTCCTCAGGCCAAGGGTGCCAACGATGCCGCCAATCAGGAAGGCTGCCGCGTTATGCAGCGCCACATAGGGCAGGATACGGTCACCAAAGTCCCTAAGAAGCTCAATGTTCGATGACAGCCCTGCCACGACGATCACAACAATGATGAATACTGCAAGCGGCAGGCAGAAACGCTGAAGCTTGTGGGCAACCTGTGGCTTGTAGTGCGACAAGAGGATGCCGAACCCAAGCGGCACCAGCAGGGTCAGGCTGGTGTTCAAAACGAATGAGGTGCGGTCC
>JABXIV010000299.1 GCA_013372925.1 Alphaproteobacteria bacterium | reverse complement strand
GCGAAACATGGTGTGATCGGCATGACAAAATCACTCGCGCTGGAACTGGCAGGCTCAGGCGTTACGGCGAATACCGTTTGTCCCGGCTTTACCGATACCGACATCGTTCGGGAATCAGTCGACAATATCGTTGCCAAAACAGGGCGCAGCGAGAACGAAGCCTTAGCTGAACTGACCAAGCACAATCCTGAAGGACGCCTCGTAACCCCTGAAGAAGTGGCGGACACAGTGGCATGGCTCGCCTCAGATGGTGCCGGCGCCATCAACGGTCAGTCGATTGCCGTTGCCTGCGGGGAGGTGATGTAAGATGCCCAACAAATCGTCCATCAGCCCAAAAAATCAGGATGCCCTCAGAAGCTGGCTCAAGCTTCTGAATACCAGCAACCAGATTCGCAAGACCCTGCAGTCAAAACTGATGGCCTCTTATGGCACCTCATTGTCGCGATTTGACGTGATGGCAAACCTGTATCGCGCACCTGAAAAAGGGGTACGCCTGTCTGACCTCTCAAAAAAGCTGATGGTCTCGAACGGGAATGTCACTCAGGTTATGGCCCCGCTGATCCGGGAAGGCCTTGTGGTTCGCACCCCTTGCCCCGACGATGCTCGCGCCGCCATGGCCTGCCTGACCAAGGAGGGCATCAGCCTTTTCGAAAAAATGGCAGCCGACCACGCCCAATGGGTCGGGGAAATATTCGCACCCTTCTCTGAAGGTGAGCACCAGCAACTGATGAACTTGCTGGGAACAATCGATCATCGCAAAATTAACCAGGAATAAGAGAGGTCATCCATGGACCCGAAGACATATAATCCAGAGCATTTCTTGTGGCAGTTTGAAGAGGGCATCGGCACCGTAACCCTCAATCGGCCAGAACGAAAAAACCCGCTGACTTTCGAATCCTACGCCGAACTACGCGATATGTTCCGCGATCTGGTCTATATTCCTGAAGTCAAAGCGATTGTGCTGACAGGCGCAGGCGGCAATTTCTCATCCGGCGGTGACGTGCACGATATTATTGGGCCGCTCGTGGCAATGGACATGCCCGGCCTTTTGAAGTTCACCCGCATGACTGGCGATCTCGTCAAGGCCATGCGCGGTTGCCCGCAACCCATCATCGCCGCCATTGACGGCATCTGCGTGGGTGCAGGGGCCATTATGTCCATGGCGTCAGATATGCGATTCGCCACTCCGGAAGCCAAAACCGCCTTTTTGTTCAATCGCGTAGGGCTCGCCGGTTGCGATATGGGCGCTTGCGCCATCCTGCCTCGTATCATCGGTCAGGGTCGAGCCTCTGAACTGTTGTTCACTGGCCGCACCATGAATGCCGAAGAAGGCGAGCGCTGGGGTTATTTCAACAGGCTGTGCGCTGCAGACACGCTGCTGAAGGACGCAACAGACATGGCGGCGCGTCTTGCCTCCGGTCCCACCTTCGCCAACGGCATGACGAAAAACCAGCTCAACATGGAATGGGATATGAGCCTGGATGCAGCCATTGAAGCCGAAGCGCAGGCACAGGCCATCTGCATGCAAACGAAAGATTTCGCGCGCGCCTATCATGCGTTTGTTGCGAAGGAAAAACCAGTATTTGAGGGCGATTGATGCCACATTCAACGACAGACAAAAGCTTTTTGAACTGGCCTTTTTTTGAAGACCATCACCGCACGCTGGCAGCAGAACTGGATGCATGGGCAAGCGCCACCCTGCCCGCTATCACAGACACGCCGGAAGCCCATGACGATGTAGACGAAACCTGCCGCAAGCTTGTGCGGGCGCTCGGGGAAGGAGGCTGGCTTCGCTATGCCGTGCCCAAAGCCTACGGCGGCATGTTCGACAGCCTTGATGTTCGCTCGCTATGCCTGATCAGGGAAACCTTGGCGCGCTACTCCGGCCTCGCGGATTTCGCCTTTGCCATGCAGGGGCTGGGGTCGGGCGCGATCACGCTTGCAGGCAGCGAAGCCATCAAATCCGCCTACCTGCCTGCCGTGGCTTCGGGCGAAAAGATCGCAGCCTTCGCCCTTACCGAACCGGAAGCGGGATCTGACGTTGCCTCCATCGCCACAAGCCTGAAGGAAGTGGGGGACGAATTTAGCCTCTCGGGCGAGAAGACCTACATTTCAAACGGCGGCATCGCCGATTTTTACTGTGTGTTTGCCCGCACGGGCGAAGCACCCGGTGCACGCGGCCTGAGCGCTGTGGTGGTAGACGCAGACACGCCGGGCCTTGAGATCGCAGAACGCATTGATGTGATTGCGCCGCACCCGCTGGCGAAGCTTTTCTTCCAGGGCTGCCACGTTAGCCAGGAAAACCTTCTGGGCCCGCGCGGTGGCGGCTTCAAGCTGGCGATGGCCACGCTTGATATTTTCCGGTCCACCGTTGGGGCGGCAGCGCTTGGATTTGCCCGCCGGGCGCTTGGCGAAGCTGTCACGCGCACCCGGTCGCGGGAACTGTTTGGCGCACCGCTTGCCGACCTGCCGATCACGCAGGAAAGGCTGGCGGAAATGGCGCTCGATAT
>JABXIV010000177.1 GCA_013372925.1 Alphaproteobacteria bacterium | reverse complement strand
TCCCATTCAATGGTTATCGGTTTGGTCTCTTCGGCGTCTTTTTTGTCACCGTCTTCCTTGGTCTTTTCAGCCTCTTTCTTTTTGGCCTTCTCGGCTTCCTCTTTGGCTTCTTTCAGAAGTTCCAGTTCTTCTTTTGAAGATTTGAACTTGTCCCAGGCTTCCTTGTTCAGGAAGCTTGCATAAATATCGAACTGGGTGCCGTGGCTGCCGTGGTCGCGCTGGCCATACCGGGCGCTTGCCCAGTAAACAACACCGCCGGAAGGGTGCCATGTTGGCGCGATGTCAGTATAGCCTGACAGGCTGATGTCTTTCGGGGCTTCACTGCCGTCAGCAGGTACGATGGCAACGTTGGTGAAGAAGAGGCGACCGTTCGAGGCGATGTCTGCCGTGATCCACTTGCTGTCAGGTGACCAGTCAAAGGTGATGTCGCCATCTGTATAGGAATAGTTATAGGAGGCATCAAGAACCGTTGTGATCTCTTTGCTTTCGCGGTCGAAAACACGGATATTATCACGCGTGCCAATGAAGGCCACTTTCTTGCCGTCGGGTGAGGCCAGTGGCTGGAAGGCGTCTTCGTCTGTCTCGAACACTTCGCTTTCTTCAAAACCGGTGGCTGTGAAGAAATATTTTTCGCCTTCATATTTCTTTTTGGCTTCCATCACACGCCAGCGGCCATTGCGCTCTGCCGCGTACAGCAGGCCATTGCCGTCGTCAGTGAAGCTTACGCTGCGCTCCATGCCCGGTGTATCGGTTATGCGTGTGGTGGTTTTGAACTCGGTGGATGTTACAAACACATCACCGCGGGCCACGAAGGCGATTTCTTTGCCATTGGGCGATACGGCGAATTCACCGATGCGGCCAGCGACGGAAAACCGCTCCTCTTCCTTGCCGTGGCTGTCGTTCGCGAATGTAACCTCGACCGCCTTGGGCTTCTTGCCCGGCTTCACAGTATAGAGGTCACCGAAATAAAGGTAGGCGAGCGTGCCGCCTTTTGATGAGGAAAGGGCCCGTGCAGGATGCAGATCGTGATCTGTCAGCTGTTTAGCCTCACCACCAATTTCCTGAGACCAGACATTGAACGTACCGTTGCGGTCGCTCAGGAAATAGAAGGTATCATCCTTCTTGCCCCACACGGGTTCCTGGTCGCCTGCTTCATTGGTGGTTAGCTGCATGTGTGCGCCAGATTTGGCATCATAAACCCAAACATCGCGGGCGAATGCAGACCGGTCATGCTTCCTGAGATCAGACTCACGGCCTTTCAGGTCTTCATAGATAACCTTGTCGCCAGCCTTGTTCCAGTGGGCGTTCACGGCCGGTGTGGTTAGGACTTGCGTTGGCATACCGCCATCACGGCTGATGCTGTAAAGTTCGGGATAGTTGCGGCTTGGGTGAATGCTGCTGGCCGCGTCTTTCAACCGGGCAGACTGAAACAGCACTTCTTTGCTGTCAGCAGAGAAACTTGAAGGAATATCATCAGCGGAATGGAACGTAACGCGCTTGGCTTCACCGCCGGCTGACGGCATCACATAGACATCCAGGTTGCCATTTCGGCTTGAAGCGAAGGCAAGCCATTTGCCGTCTTGTGACCAGACAGGATGGCCTTCCCATGCGACATTCACCGTGAGCGGTGTGGCGGTGCCGCCTTTCGCGGGCACCTTGTAGATGTCGCCATGATAACTGAAAGCAACTTCCTCACCGTTTGGTGAAATAGCAGCGTGTTGGAGCCAGTTCGGGCTCAGGTCAGCGCTGAGCGCTGTGCCAGACAATAGTGTTGCAATTGAAAGTGCAATGGACGGTTTGAACATCTTGTCCCCCCTGTCGGTTCGCTTCCCCCCGGAAGCGTCGTTGTTGTTAGGCAATCTTCCTGCCACGGAGCAGGCAGGATTGCAACTAATCCAATGATGTCGGGGGTGAGACAAATAGCCACAAAAAAAGGGACGGAAAAATCCGTCCCTTTTCCAACCGGTTGGTTGTAAATCCGTTAGCGGAGCTTCAGCTCGCCAGCAGACATACGACCGCGGCGGTCTTCAACCAGCTCGTAAGAAACCTCTTGGTTGTCTTCGAGGCTGGAAAGGCCAGCACGCTCAAGAGCGGAAATGTGTACGAACACATCGTTGCCGCCATCTTCTGGTTTGATAAAGCCGAAGCCTTTAGTGGTATTGAACCATTTTACAGTTCCGTTAGCCATTTTAGTGGTCTCCATAATAGCGAAGTCAGTCGTGGCAACGGCAGTTAGAAACAGTTCGGTACCAATCAGATCAGTCGCAGTCCGCATTCAGACCAGAATCGTTTGATCTCCGGCCCATGCAAGACGCACCTTATACTAACGCAAGCCGCTGTCCAGCAGATTCGGCGGACCCAATGTTGAAATTTCTATTACAATTTCAGGGATGGCGGAATAGTTGGCCTTGCCGTTCAGATGGCGTTGAGTGCTTTAAGGGTTGATGGTGTGTTTACGTTCGTGAGGTGCGCGCGCCACCCTTCAGGAACCGCTATTTCATTGATTCGCAGGTCTGATAGCAATTCTTTCATCCGGGCGCCGGTGAATTCGAGGCCCGGCTCTACAGCAGCGGCAAAAGGCAAATATTGGTCTTCAAAATAGGCGCCGGTCGGGCAGTTTAAAAGCGCATCCGTGTGCGTTTTGCGAAGTAACGGCATGTCTACTGGAAGAACAAGGATATGACACTTTTGCACGATGGTCTGTAGATACGCCGAAATGGCGCGGGCGGGGCCGGGAAAGGGTTCCTTGTCTTTGATGCCCAGGGGGTGTTCCGGGCGGCCCAAAATGATCGTTTCTGCCGGTCCATATTCGCTTGCGAGGTGAAGGGCATGGTCCAACATCGAGCGGCCGTGTACTTCAACGAGCGCCTTGTCAGCCGCCATGCGTTCTGAACGCCCTCCGGCAAGGATTAGTATTTTCAGGTCTGATCTCATCGGGAATCATAATCTATGAGGCGGTGATAGGGATCAAGCGAATCAGTGCAGTATTGAAGTGGCTACATAGAAATCGAATAGATCAAAAGTTTATATACGAGTAGCTGATTAGCGAGCAATGTGTGGCTACTGTATGAATGATGGAAAAAATGCAGGGGCTGTTGCCATAATGTGACAGCTCTGCGCCCGTTAAGAAAAAATAAAATAAAAATCCTAATAAACTTAATTATTAGCATAGTAGTTCTTATTGAATACTTTAATGCAAAAAAGAAAGTGGCGGAGTGGGTAAAAAAACCCGCTCCGCTAGGAAAGTTGAAACATGAGAGGAAACACCATTAGTGCTTCAGTCTCTAAGACAACCCTAGCCTGGCGACCCCTCCATTTTTTTTGTTGCTGGGTTATTTCCTTCGATCTATGACCTTTTCTGGGCCTAGGAGACTTCTGCCGTCAGGCATGAAAAGGTTTTGAGAGAGAGCCGTAAAAAACACACCGAAAGAAATTCGGGAAGCTCCCTGGTTCCATGCGAGGATATGGAAAAGGAATAGTTGTGTTGCGAAAGTCGCCACATTTACGGCTCGTAAAAGAAGAAACTCGTCAGCTCGATGGGCGAGAGGATGATGTGCCGCGCCTTGAAGAAGGGGTGCGGCGAAAAAATATTCGCGCGCTCGAGAGTTGCATCAAGTCCAATCATGGCCTTCTGGTGGGTTGGTTGACCAAAAAGGTGGGCAACCATGACGATGCATCTGACGTTGCGCAAGATGTTTATATGAGGGTCTACCGCTTTGCGAATGTCGAAGTAATTGAGAACCCACAGGCACTTCTGTTCAAAACGGCTGCCAACCTGGCAATCAATGAGCTGAAACGCCGAGGGCGAATACTGCGCAGGCATGTGCAGGTGGACGATGACAGTGTAGCCGGGCAGGTGGCTGAGCTGCCGGCTGAGGGTCCAACACCTGAGGAGGTTGTGGACCACAAGCAGGATATTGATGCCATGAAGAGGGCGATTGGTGCGTTGCCGGAAAAGCCGCGTGCTGCCTTCATAATGAACCGGTTTGAAGACAAGACCTATGCTGCTATTGCCGTGGAGCTAGGTGTGTCTGAAAGCACGGTCGAAAAATATATGATGGACGCGCTAAAGCGCCTACGGGTGCGTCTATCATCGAAACAGGGCGCCGCTATTTTACCGTTGCCCCGCAAGGGGCGCAGAGGCAAGACCGGTAAGAGCTAAGGTGGCTAGGGCAAAGGGCCTTGAAATGATGGCAATGAATAAAAATCAGGATAGAGAGGAACAGGCGGCCAGCTGGGTGGTCGATCTGTTTTCCGGTGATAACCGGATCAATAAAAATCCTGAACGAGAAGCTTGGTATTCCGAAGATGCTCGGAATGCGGACGCGTTTGACAAGTTGAAATCACTTGTCGAAAACTTGGACCAGGTCGGTGAACAGGCGCTACAGGAAGAGTGGGAGCGAGAGCTTCATGCTGAAGCTGATGCGCGTAAACGCCAGCGCTGGATAGCAGGCTTCTCCTCGCTGGCGGCCGGCCTTGTTGTAGCTGCAGTGATGACAGTCAGTATGTGGGTTGGCCTCCCTGAGCCGGTTAGTTATGAAACCGGTAAGGGGCAACGATCCACCATCGCCCTTGCCGATGGCAGTGTGTTGCATTTGAACACGGATACGCGGGTTACAGCGCTACTGGAAGACGGGGAAAGGCATGTAACACTCGAGCGTGGCGAAGCCTTTTTTGACGTGAAGCGCGATGAAAATCGCCCATTCTTTGTAAAGGCAGGCAAGACCCAGGTACGGGTTTTGGGAACAGAATTCAATGTGCGTCTTGGTGCCTCAGCAAACATAGTTTCTGTGTTATCGGGCTTGGTTTCGGTGTCGCAAAAATCCGGCGATGAATCGGTTGCACAGGAAATTGTTCAACTGCATGCAGGTGAACAGGCAGAGCATGACACGGCACAGCAAATGGCGGTCGTTGAAAGCTTCGATGAAGGGGCAGTCATGGCATGGCGTTCAGGCAAGGCAGCCTATCATGAAACGCCCTTGAGCCTCGTTGTTGAAGATCTGAATCGCTATTTCAAGAAACCACTTCAAATTGCTGACGCTAGTCTTGCAGATTTACCTGTTACAGGCACATTCAACGTGACCGATCAGAATGTTGTTGTTGACGCTCTGGAGTCTGCATTCTCTTTGATGGCTGTAAAACGTATTGACGGTGTTATCCTTCTTTATGCAAGAGAGACATAGAAGGCTGTAGATAAAGCAGCCCCGATAGCGGGGGAGACATGTCGCCAGTATGAAGTATCGGTTGTTCAGAACAGCACCATTTGTTGCGCTGGCCCTTTCGGGTGGTCCGGCGCTGAATGCTGTTGAGCTACCGGCCACCGCATCTGCTATCGGCTTCGCAGAAGCAGGCTTTAACAATGTGGTTGATTTCAACCTTGTTGAGATGCCCCTTGCTGAGGCACTTCTCCAGTTTATCGACACAACAGGTCTTGGTTTGGTTTTCGATAGCCGCCTTGTCGTAGATAAGAAGGCACCGAAGGTTGTCGGGCCTTATTCTGCACGGATAGCCCTCGATATGCTCCTCGCGGACAGCGGGTTGAATGTTATCAATGTTGGTGGTGATACGTTTGCCATTGTTCTCAAGCCAGAGGCGCACAGTAAAAATGCCGATAGCGACCTGGTTGAAGACATGAGCCTATTGTCAACCGACATGGCCTTCAGCTCTGTTGCCGTGATGGATGAACTGTTGGTTGTCGGGACGCGTACTGCAAACCCACCCTATTATAAATTCAAGCCAATGGCTTCAATTTCCGGGGAAAAGCTCCGTTTTGCCGGCGCGGTAAATGTATCCGACTATCTGTTCCAGTTGCCAAGCATGCTTTCAGACGTGACTTCGGCTAACACGACTATTTTTGGAACGCCAGCCGGCCTGAATCTGGCTGACCTGCGTGGTTTGGGCGCTGAGCGCACGCTTGTGATGATAAATGGGCGTCGTATCATCCCGACCTATGGCGGTTCGTTGAATTTGTATGGTGTCGACCTGAACAGTATTCCGTCTGCGTTGGTCAAGCAAATCGATGTCGTTAGCGGTGGCGCGGCTACCACTTTTGGCGGCGAGGCGGTTGCGGGTGTTGTGAACTTTACCCTTCAGGATGAGATAGAAGGCTGGCGTGGTGGCGTGCAAGGAGGCATCACGGAAAAAGGCGACCGTAAAGAGCTTATGGGTACCCTGATGTATGGCACCAAGTTTGCCGATGAAAAAGGCAGCTTTGTTGCAACGCTGACGCTCGACGATCAGGACGGTCTCTATGCTGGCGAACGTGCAATCACCAGCAACCCCAGTGGGTTCGCGGTCGATGGCTTTCGGTCTTCTCCGTATGCTGAAGGAGCTGTTTTGGTGCCTGGCTTCGGCGGCAGTACAATAACACCGCAAGGACTTCTCTACGGGGCTGTCACTGCCCAGGGTGAATTAAGCTGGCTTCCTGAACTTCAGGTTTTTTCCGAAGATGGAACAGGCTTGGTGCCGCATGACGGAAGCATTGGTCAGATATACAACTACGCGTCTGAGATTACGCTTCTGACTCCTCTTGAACGCATGTTCGCGACCTTCTCCGGCAAGTATGAATTGGGGGACAGCCACAAGCTGTTTTTTGAGGCATCCTATAACGATACCGATGTGATCTCTCAGTTGGCGCCAATACCGGTAACAATGGTTTCTGGTGCAGGAAATGATGGCGGCAAACTAATCTATGTGCCCCTTAGCAATCCGTATGTGCCCCAAGCTGCCCTGGATGCATTTGATGCTGCAGGTATTAGGGATGCGGCTGGTCTTTTCATCGCCAAGCGGTTCATTGAGATAGGCCCGCGCAGGACATATATCTCCCGGCGTACATTGCGCACGATGATTGGGCTGCAGGGTATGCTGATGCCCGAATGGTCTTACGACCTTTATTACCAGTATGGCTGGAATGGTGTTGAGGAAGAGCGTGACGGTTTGATGGACATCATAAATTACCGTACTGCGCTTGATCCCGCCAGTTGTGCTGAGGTTGTCGGCTGCAGCGTGATAAATCCATTCGGCGTGGGAAATATCACTTCCGAACAAACCAAGTTTCTAACCGCGCCTAACGCGATCCGGAAGGTTCGTGCGAATCAGCATGTCGTCAGTGCCTTGGTGTCGGGCCCTGTCGCGTTGTCGGAAAAATTGGATGGAAAGGTTTCATTGGGACTGGAATATCGGAAGGAAAGCCTTAGTGACCTGCCTGACCCACTGCTTGAAACGCGGCCTGTAAGCGGTTCGCTCCTTTATCCGGGTTCTACCGGCGACTTTGACGTGGCTGAAGCCTTCGCAGACCTGACGTTGCCCCTTATCGCCGATGAAAGCTGGGCTGAAGAGTTGACAGCCACCTTGGGCATGCGGGTTTCTGATTTTTCCACGACAGGCACCAATGTGAATTGGCACGCAGGGGGCGTCTGGTCACCTGTAAACAGCCTTTCCCTGAGGGTGTCATACCAACATGGGCACCGTGCCCCCAATATTGCGGAATTGTATTCCGCAGGCCCGGGCGGCTATCAAAACTACCAAGACCCCTGTTCCAGATTGGGCCGCGACGGAACTGAAATTATGGCCGCAAACTGCTATTCACCTAGTGTTTTGGGTGTTCAGGAAGGTTTTGCTCAGGGCGAATTTCTTGTACGCGTTCAAAGCTATGGAAACCCGTATTTGGAGGCAGAAAAGTCTTCGAATTTCACATGGGGTGCCAGCTATGAGACGACAGATATTGTTGGTGATGTTCCAGGCCGCCTGAAGGTCTCCGTTGACGCCTATCGCATTAAAGTATCCGATTTTATCGTGGAAATGGGCGCTTATGACTTGCTTGATGCCTGTTATGGCAGTGAAAATCTGGAAAGCGTTTTCTGCGGCATTAATCCGGTAAATGGCGAGCCTTATATCCAGCGAAATCCGGTGAGCGGGGATCTTGAAATGATTTCCAGCACGTTGATCAACGCGGGAAATGCATGGTTCAAGGGCTATGATGTGGCGCTTCAGTATGTGGTAGACCTGTCAGCGACCGGCAACAAGACACTCCTGGACCAGATATCCTTTTCTACGCTCTACACCCGCAACCTGGAAGTGAAATGGCAGCAATCCCCGGACGGAAAAGTGGAATCACGGTTGGGGCAGGCAAAATACCCGAAGCACCGGTTGCAGGGTGGCATCAGCTTTACGAAGGGGTCCGTTACCGTAGATTGGGACGTGCGTTTCCGCAGCAAGTCAGTGTCGAAGAATGCGCTGGCCGACCTACCAGAGGCGGCGATAGACGCGGTCTGGTACCATGATGTTGGTGCGCGGGTGGTGCTTGATGGTGGTACGACCCTTTATGGCGGTGTCCGGAACTTGTTCGACAGATCTGCACCACATACTTATGGCGGGTCTATCGACGATACTTTCCCTGAATTCTTCGACACTCTGGGCCGGCGTTTTTATGTTGGCATGGTCTTCGATTTTTAGCGTCAAGATTAGTCTTTGACGGCAGCTTGCCTATCTTCTGGTAGCCCGTAAAAATAGGGGGCCAAGACCTCTGCAAGTTCGCCGCTTTTTTCCAATCGGGCAATTGTCTGATTCAGTGAGGTGAGGAAGGCGCGGTTCTCAGGAGTATCGAAACAAGCAATGCGCTCCGGACTTGTATGAAGCGGGGCTCTTGCATTATAGGAGATTTTCTCTATTTCACCGGGGTTGGCGGCCAGTGGAAGGTCTGGGAAATAGGATAGAATGGTATCCACACGCCTGAACAATAACATCAACAGATTTTGGCGTTCAGACTCAACATGGGTGATACTTTTTACATTCGAGAAATCCGCAAAATCGTATCCGTATCCTTTTACTAGGCCAACACGCAGGCCTTCAAGTGTGGTTGGGGGGTGGTCCCCGCGCCGCCAGACCAAATGCACAGGGGCCTGGTTGAAGGGGTGCGATATAACAACATCGGCGTCCTCTGGTGCTCTATATTCGGGGAAAATGCATCCGGTTCCAATCATTCGGAACTGGTGTTCTAAACGATTGCCAGGGACTTCGCTGATCACCAAACGAGCATCGTGGTCTTGTGCAGCAATGTTCAGCAGGGTCGTATATTTGTCGTCAGCTGATGATCCGATCAGCCCTGCTATCTTCAACGTCGATAGAAAAATCTGCTGGGTTTTATGGTCGTTTGCCATTACTCCATGGAAAGTCCAGATAGTAAAAAGCAAGCAACAAAGAAAACTATGTAGTTTGAAACCTGTCCGGTTTCTCATAAACCACGCCCTTGTCTCTTTAAGAATCTAACTGAAGCCTAGCATGACACAAGAGGCCTGTCTAACAGGCCTGCTGTATATAACGAATTCGCCGTGAATTCTCAATCCAGAGACCAGTTCAGAGGCAAGACAAAGGTGATATTATCGCGGCCTTCAGGCAGTGGTGGTAGTGGCGTCAACTTGCCAATAAGTGCAGGGATTGCTCGGTCCAGAACTTCCTCGCCCGTAGGCTCAACAATTTCGTAGTTGCTGATTGTGCCATCTGCATCGACAGTCAGGCGCACCTTTGCCCTGCCTTCGAGTTGCCGCGCTACAGCCAATCGGGGGTATCCTTGTTTGGCGCGCACTTTTTGCGCCACAGCTTTTTGCCAGTCATCCATCGGGCTCGCTGAAGCCCCGGATATACCAACAAACAACAAAGAAAGAGAGAGCGCAAAACTGATAAGCCTTAGTGTCATGGCCAGTTTCCTTCATTCCGGCGTACGAACAAATCCGCCATAATACTGCGAGCCAATGGCCCCAAGATATAAGCCGCACAACTATGCATGGTAGCAGTTAACAATCGCTAAATCACGATATTAGGGTGAAATTGGTGAAACGGACTGGCCCAAGCAGCGGTGCCGAACTATGATTCCAAGAAACTAAGACAGCCGAACGCGTGGGGCTTTTATGGGAAAAGTGCTGGTGCTTTATGCGCACCCGAATCCAAACCAGTCAAAAATAAATCGGCATATGGCCTTGGCAGGAAACGCGCTTGATCATGTGCAAGTGCGCGATCTTTATGAATCATACCCGGATTTTCATGTCGATGCCGCGGCCGAACAGAAATCCCTGAAGGAAGCGCAGGTGGTCGTTTTCCAGTTTCCGATCTATTGGTTCAATGCACCTTCCATTATCAGGGAGTGGCAAGACACAGTGCTAAGCCGGGGGTTCGCATTTGGTCCGGGTGGCACCGCCCTGCAGGGGAAGAGATTTATGCTTGCTGTCACAACCGGTGGCGGAAAGCCATCTTATGCCGAAGGCCAACCGCACGGCGCACCCATTGAGGATTATCTGCGCACGTTTGAACAAACAGCCCGATTCTGTGGTATGAATTTGCTGGAGCCTTTTATTGTACAGGGCGTCGGCAGCATGACGGCAAAAGATGTTGATGACACTTTAGAAGCCTATAAAACGCGCCTGTCCATGATTGCGCGGGAGACCAGTTGATGACAGAAGCAGGCTTTCTTGAAAGCGCCCTGATTTATCTTGCTGCTGCGGTGATCGCTGTACCTGTTTTCAAGCGCCTGGGCTTGGGGGCGGTGCTTGGATACCTTGTCGCTGGCATGTGCATCGGTCCTTGGGGTTTGATGCTGATCAGTGATGTGAACACCATCTTCAAATTCTCTGAGTTCGGCGTGGTTCTCTTGATGTTTCTGATCGGGTTGGAGTTGAAACCCTCCACCTTGTGGCAGCTAAGAAAGCCCTTGTTCGGGCTAGGTGGTATGCAGGTGGGCTTCAGTGTGCTGCTCCTCGGGATGTCAGCCTTCCTGCTTGGGCTTGATTTCAAAGTTGCGATCATTGCATCGTTGGCCCTTGCCATGTCTTCGACACCGATTGCGCTGCAGTCGCTTGAGGAACGCGGGCTTGCCAAGAACCCGGTGGGGCGGCTCGCTTTCTCTGTTCTTTTGTTTCAGGATTTGGCCGTAATCCCGGTTCTGGCCATTGTGCCTCTTCTAGGGGCGCACGCTATGGATGGGCAGGCCGATGCGATGGCATTTATCAAGCCATTCGCAGTATTCCTGCTGAT
>JABXIV010000091.1 GCA_013372925.1 Alphaproteobacteria bacterium | reverse complement strand
CCCAATCAAGGATAATAGCGCACCAACCACTGCAAAAGGCAATTGTGATAAAGCATGCTGGATCGATGTTGTGCCACAACTTTGCGCTGTCAGTACAGTTGCATCGGCATATAGGCAGGCGTGGCTGCCAAATGTGCTGGCTGATAGGGTTGCGCCAATAACAAGTGGCACATGGGCCCCTGTAGCCTGTGTCAGTTCGGCAATTACCGGAAGCGCGATAACAAACATGCCCCAGCTTGACCCAGTCGCGAAGGCGATTAAGCCCATCACGCCAAATATGATGAAGGGCAGGGTTGTTGCCGTCATGAAAGGTGTGGTCAATTCCAGAATGTAGTTCGTGAGGCCAAGTTGGCCGTTAATATCCTTCAGCATATAGGCTGCGAAGATGATCGCTAGCGCCTCAATCATGGTTTTGAAGCCATCAATGATGGTGTTGAAGGTGTCGTGATGATCAAGAATTCTTAGACCAAGCACAGCGATGGTCATAAGGCCAAGTGTTGCATATGTGGCCGGCAGGAATTCCATGTCGTAATAAATGGTGAAGCCCACAAGGCTGCAAAGCGGCAATACAAACATCCAAAGGTTTCGCTTCACACCTTCTTTTTCAGTGATGGTTTCATTTGCAGCCTGAATGTGTTCGGCCCCGGGGGGGATTGTCTGGCCATATTCCTGTGCCCGGTATTCGGCTTTTTTCATTGGGCCGATCAACGGGAATTTGCCAGCTGCAACAAATGGTACGATAGCGAGGGCAATCCATGCATAAAGCATATAGGGAATGCCCGAAATATAAGCCCAAAGGCCCTGGCCGTCCGCGGCCAGGCCTGTGTCCTCGAGGAGCGACGCGAAAAACACGCCCCATGTGGACAGCGGGATGATCACACTTACAGGTGCGGCGGTGCTGTCGATCACATAGGCCAGCATTTCGCGGCTGATACGGTACGTATCGGTGATTTTCCGCATGGCCGCACCAGCGGTGATCGAGTTCAGGTAATCATCCACAAAAAGCGCGATGCCCAGCACCCAGGTTGCCATCAGGGCGCCAAAACGCGTCTTCACGCGTTTGGTGACAAGTTCGACAAAAGCCGCAAGCGAGCCAGTGCGTATCAGAAGCCCGATCAGGCTGCCCATCGCACCGCACACAAGGATAACCCAGATCAGGTCATCGTCGGCGAGCACCCGCATGGAAGTTTCCGCAGTGACAGTGACGAAATCGCTACCGTCAATCATGATGATGCCGACAACTGCACCAATGATCAGGGCTTCAATTGGCCTTCTCAGCGTTACAGCCAGTAACAGGACCACAAGGGTCGGGATCAGCGTGATGAGCCCGTGATGGCCAATTTCCGCAGCAGCTTCCATTCTTTCTTGTCCTCCCGAAGAAAAAGGGCGCAACCAATTAGCTGCGCCCTTGTATTCTCAAAGCTGAACCCAAGTTGTCTTGAGGTTCGTGTATTTATCCAGTGCATGCAGGGATTTGTCTCTCCCAAACCCAGACTGCTTGTATCCGCCGAATGGGATGGAAAGATCACCCGTTGGATCCCAACAGTTGACCCAGACCGTTCCTGCTTGCAGCGCACGCGCCATCCGGTGTGCCCTACTGATATCCTTGCTCCATACAGCGGCAGCGAGACCGTAGATGGTGTTGTTGGCGATCTCGATGGCTTCTTCTTCGCCGTCGAATTCGATTACAGCCAGTACCGGGCCGAAAATCTCTTCCCGAGCAATGGTCATTTCAGGCTTCACGCCATCAAAGATGGTTGGTTGCACGAAATAGCCGCCTGTCTCTGTGCGTGCGGCCGAACCGCCAGCTACCAGCTTGCCGCCGTCTTTCGCAGCTGTTTCAATATAACCAAGTACGCGCTTGTATTGGCTATCGTCCACAATGGCACCAAGGTTGGTTGCTGGGTTCAGTGGGTCGCCTGGCACCCAGCCTTTTGCGGCTTCAAGCACCTTGGCCATGAACTCGTCCTTGATCTTGCGGTCAACCAGGAGGCGGGAACCTGCCGTGCAGACTTCGCCTTGGTTGAAGAAGATAGCGCCTGCGGCAGCTTGTGCGGCGGCGTCAAGGTCAGGGCAGTCATCCATGATGATGTGCGGGCTTTTGCCGCCACACTCAAGTGCAATGCGCTTCAGGTTCGATTGGCCGGAATATTCCATGAAATATTTGCCAACCTGTGTGGAGCCAGTGAACGCAAGCCCATCCACGTCCATGTGAAGACCAAGCGCCTTGCCTGCTGTATGGCCAAGCCCTGGTACAACGTTGAATACGCCAGCCGGGATGCCCGCTTCTTCTGCAAGGTCAGCGATCCGAAGGGCTGTAAGCGGTGATTGCTCTGCTGGCTTCAGGATTACCGAGTTGCCTGTTACAAGGGCAGGGCCCAGTTTCCAGCATGCCATCAGAAGTGGGAAGTTCCACGGCACAACGGCTGCCACAACGCCAATAGGCTCCCGTGTAATCATCGCGAGCGCTGACGGGTCTGTTGGGGCGATTTCGTCCAGCACCTTGTTGGCGGCTTCGCCATACCAACGGATTGAATTCACGCAGGCCGGAATGTCGATGGATGTCGCGTCGGAAATGGGCTTGCCCATATCCAGAACTTCAAGGACGGCTAACTCATCGGCATGTTTTTCAATGAGATCAGCGAATTTGATCATCACCTTGCCGCGCTCGGTTGGGTGAAGATTGGCCCAGATGCCGCTAGTGAAGGCTTTGCGTGCTTCTGCAACGGCTTTATCTACGTCAGCTGTATCACAGGATGCAACATGCGCCAGAACTTCGCCTGTTGCTGGGTTGATTGTCTCAAAGGTCTCACCAGAGGCTGCGTCAACGCGCGCGCCGCCAATATAGGCCTGCGTGTGGATCTTGGCTTCCTTGGCTTTGGCCTGCCAATAGCCCAATGTTTTTTCAGTCATGGGGTACTCCTTACATCATGCCGATTTCTTTTGCCGTCAGGTCCAGCGCAAGTCGGGCCTTTTCAACAAGCTCGTCAATCTCGTCGTGGGTGATTATCAGTGGCGGGCACAGAATCATGGAATTGCCCACATGCCGCATCACAAGGCCGTTCTTGAAACAGTTTTCACGGCATTTGAAACCAACGTCGAGCTCGTCATCAAACAGCTCTTTGGTTTCTTTGTTCTTCACGATTTCAAGGCCGCCAAGCATCCCTACGGTGCGGACCTGCCCGATAAGCGGATGGTCAGCAAGGGTGCTCAGTTTTTCATTGAAGTAGGCAATGCGCTCCTGCGCCTTGTCTGTGGCCACGAGGCCTTCGCGTTCCAGAATCTCAATGTTCTTGAGCGCGACGGCGCAAGCAACAGGGTGACCGGAATATGTGAAACCGTGCACCATTTCTTCGTCGCTTTTGGCGATCTCATCTGCGATGTCACCGCCAAGGGCAACCGCAGAAATCGGCTGGTACCCGGATGACAGGCCTTTAGCCATAGTGATAATGTCAGGCTGAACACCATAATGCTGGGAGCCGAACCACTCACCCGTGCGGCCCCAGCCGGTGATGACTTCATCGCACCACATCAGTACACCATATTTGCGGCATACAGCTTCGATCTTTGGCCAATAGCCTTCAGGTGGCGGCATCATGCCGCCAGCGCCCATAACCGGCTCACCAACGAAGGCGGCGACATTTTCAGGGCCAAGCTCAAGGATTTTGTCCTCAACGGCTTTCACGCACTCGTCGCAAAATTCTTCCTCGCTCAAGTTGCCACCAAATTTATAGTGGTGCGGCGTTGGGCCCACATGGTGAATGCCTTCAATCGGCAGGTCAAACTGTGGGTGCATGCCGGTCAGACCAGACAGGGAGGCCGCCACAGTGGTAGAGCCGTGATAGGCCCGTTCGCGGGCAATGAACTGTTTGCGCTGTGGCTGGCCTTTCAGGTTCCAGTAATATTTGATCAGCTTATAGGCGCTATCAACTGCTTCTGAACCAGAGCAGGCGAACAGTACCTGATTGATATTGCCGGGCGCTTTTTCTGCGATTTTGGCGGCAAGCTCTGTGGCATAAGGGTGTGATGTCATGAAGAACAGGTTGTAGTAACTCAGGTTCCGCATGGCGTCTGCCGCTGCTTCAACCATTTCCTCGTTGCCATAGCCGATTTGGGCACACCAAAGGCCGGCCATGCCATCGAGGATTTTTTCGCCCTCGCTATCTTCAAGATATACGCCTTTGGCGCCCGTGATCATGCGTACACCACGGTCGCGCAGTTGTGGGTGCGCGGTGAACGGGTGCAGGTGATGGTCTGCGTCCTGGCTTTGCCAGAACTTCGTTTGGTTCGAAATCTGGTTCATAATCTTTACACCGTAAGCAAGAGATATTTGGTTTCCCAAGGGCTTAGAACAGACGAATAGCTGTCGTATTCCATTTCCTTGGCATCCAGATAGGTTTCCACAAAGCCTTCGCCGAAGATTTCCTTGATCGCTTTGCTGCGCCGCATGTTTTTCATGCCTTCAAGGAAGTGGCGAGGCAGTGCTTTGCCACGTGCTTCATAGGCAGAGCCTTTGAATTCCGCTAAAGGTTCCAGACCCTCTTTCATGCCCAAGTAACCGCAAGCAAGCGATGTTGCGATCGCGAAATAAGGGTTTGCATCCGAACCGGCGATACGGTTTTCAACGCGACGCGCCTCTTTCGGCCCCCCCGGAACACGCAAACCAACGGAGCGGTTTTCGCGGCTCCAGTGTGTGTTGGTCGGCGCAGACCAAGCCAGCGAGAAACGGCGGTAGCTGTTCACGAATGGGGCAAACAGTGGCATGGTTTCATGCAGATATTTCTGCAGGCCAGCAATATGGTTGAGGAACAGGTCGGAATGACTTCCGTCTTCATTGGCAAAAATGTTCTTGCCGGTTTCCATGTCGACAACCGATTGGTGGATGTGCATGGCGCTGCCATATGAATCTGGGTATGGGCTTGCCATGAAAGTACAGAACATGTTGTGGCGAATAGCAATCGCACGCAGAATCCGTTTAAACAGGAACGACTGGTCGGCTACCTGAAGGGCAGGGCCATGCGTTACATTGAATTCATACTGGGCTGGGCCAGCTTCATGGATAAGTTCATCCACATCAATGCGCTGAGCTTCACAAGCGTCATAGACATCATCGAAATAGGCCGCGTGTTCGTCTAGGCTGTCGACAGAATATGGTGCTGAGCCAACGTCCCTGCGACCAGACATCCCGATTGGCGGAACTGGAGTAGATTCAACATCTTCTTGGCGATCAATTAAGTAAAACTCGAACTCAGGCGCCACGATTGGTTGCCAGCCCTCGTTCTCATAAAGCTTCAGAATACGCTTGAGAAGTTGCCGTGGTGAAAACACGCATGGGTCGCCGTTCTCAAGTTCCGCATCACAGATAACCGTGGCAGTCGGTTCTGGCTGCCACGGGGTGGTGCAGAGTGTGTCCAAGTCTGGCATCAAGATCACGTCGCGCTCTGTTTCCGACAAATGATCGTTCAGTGCGTAATCACCTGTGATGGTCATGCCAAAGACAGTTTCTGGCAGTTTCAGGCCACGGCTTTTGAGGCCTTCAATGAATTTGACGCGGGGCATGGATTTGCCGCGTGCAATGCCAGCGTTATCGGCGACCATACATTCGATGTCGTCGATGTTTTCAGATTTCAACCAGCTATCCAGCTCTTCGATGCGCTTTGCATCATACATAGATCACCTACGCAGGACCCATTGCTGGGCCTTGTCCTTCTTGTTTTAGGTTCTCTTCCCGTTGTGGGTGCGCACGGCCTTGCCGAACGCTTCAAAAATCTTTGTGGATGGCGCATCTTCCCAGGCCTTCCATTCCGGGTGCCACTGGACAGCCAGGGCAAAATCTTTTGCGTTTTCAACAGACACGGCTTCGATGGTTTCGTCGTCAGCTGTGGCTTCAATTTTCAGGCCAGGGGCCAGGTCGCGGATTGCTTGCCCATGCACCGTGTTTACCATGAAAGAGCTTTCACCGGTTACCGCTTCCAGCGTACCGCCCTTGGCAACATTTACTGAATGTGCGTGGCCGTACTGTACCTCAACGGGGGCGCTTTTGTCCTCCCTGTGGTCCATCCGACCTTCGATCTCGTGTACTCGCGGGTATAGTGTACCGCCAAGCGCGACATTCAGTTCCTGTAGGCCCCGGCAAATACCAAGCATTGGTATTCCTTCAGCCAGCACGGCATTCACAAGCGCCAGGGTATTCTTATCCCTCAATGGATCTTCGTGCTCACCTTCCGGTGCGGGCGCTTCGCCGTAATGATGGCGCTGGATATTGCTGTAGCCGCCAGTGAACAGAACGCCGTCCGCGATGGCAAAGATATCCTCTGGGTTGATGGGTGTATCAAGCGCAGGGATCAATACAGGTGTTACATCTGCGCAGCGCACGAGTGCCTGAACATATTTGTCCCCAACTTGATGATACATATGTGGGCCGCTTTGGCTCGTATCACAAATAATTGCAACAACTGGTTTCATGATTGGGTCTCCGTAGCATGCTCGGCATGCTCGATTTCTGCTTCATGCCATTTAAACAGGTTCAGTTCGATGAAAAAGAAGGCCAGAATCCACAGGAAGGCATCCCAAAAGCCCATGAAATCACCGAGCCAAGCCCAGTAAGAGCAGCATACGATCAAGGTCAGATACAGGAAGGCTTTGACGATGCCGTTCCATTTGTAGAGCTTTTCTGTAAGCTCCCCGCGCAGTTGCAGGAAAATATCGATCCAAAGTACAAGAACAATCAGCAGCCAGGTAGAAGCGTTGATCACATCCGTAACGGCAAGCTCTTCCATGTAAAGCAGATAACTTTGGTCGGTGATGGCGTTCAGGCCCTCATGATAAAACAGAGCGGATGAGTCGATGGTGCTGCAATTTTGCGCTGTCAGGTCTGCAAACTCATAAAGATCTACGGCAAGCGCCTGCACAGTGCCTACCGCAGCGCATGCCGTACCGTTTGCGTAGGGTACGAAATTGAAAATCTCTTCCATGTGATTGACATAGCCAAGCAGCGCCTGGGTGATCAGCAGATAACAGACACCCGCGATGCCGTTTAAAACCCACTTAAGCGGGCCTTTCAGCTTTTCATCTGGAATGATGTATGTTTCAAGCTCGAACGTTAGCAAAAGGACGAGCCAGGCGAATGAATCTGTTGACTGTGAGAACGCGTCAATCAGGTGCCCAAGGCCCACGCCGTCAGGGAAACGGGTCGCTGTTGCGATATATTCTTCCCGCATAAAATACACGAGATTGAAAAAGATGAGCGTGTAGATAGTGTATTTGAAAGCTTGAAACAGCGTTTCTGGCTTCACACCCAATATTCGTCGCTCTGCGGTCATAAATATATTCCCCACTTTATTTCCTCGGCCCTCATTAGATACCGAGTTTGTCCCGCATTGAATACCACCAGCAGCCAAGTGTGCTCAATGGTGCGCTTAAGACCTGCCCACCAGGGAAGCTCCTGGCTGGCATGCCAGCAAAGATATCAAACTCATTGGCTTCGCCATGAAGCGCATGGGCGACAAGCCGACCCATCATATGAGTACTTGTCACGCCGTGCCCGCTGTAACCATGGGAGAAAAACGTGTTTTTGCCAAGGCGTCCCACATGTGGAAGGCGTGACCACGTAAGCGCAATGTTGCCTTGCCAGCCAAATTCCACTTTGAGGTCTTTTGCAGCAGGAAAGATCTTTTCCATGTTCGGGCGCAGAACCTTTTCAACGTCTTCAACATCTTCGCCGCCATAAACGGTGCCGCCACCAAAGAGGAGGCGTTTGTCAGCAGTGAGGCGAAAGTAGTCGAGCACATAATTGGCGTCTTCCACGCACATGTCAGACGGTATCAGCTCTTTGGCCATAGTATCGGAAAGCGGTTCAGTAACAATAATCTGTGTGCTCGCCGGTAGGATTTTGGGGTAGAGCTGTTTCACGGTTTTTCCGAGATAAGCATTACCGGCAAGAACGACATATTTACTTTTAACTGAACCGCCTTCCGTGTGCACAACTGGATTGTCCAAATGATGATCAACCGATGTAACGCGGGTTTGTTCAAAAATGCGCGCACCAAGCTTTTCGGCTGCGGCGGCTTCGCCCTGAACAAGATTAAGGGGATGAATGTGGCCGCCTTTGTGGTCAATCCAGCCACCAACATATTTATCTGTGCCCACATGATCGCGAATCGTGTGGCTGTTTAGCATTTCAAGACCGTTGCGGCCGCGCCCGGCCCACATGTCTTTTGTCGCTTCCATATCGCGCAGTTGTTTTTGAGTGCAGGCGGCTAGGATCGAACCGTATTTAAGGTCACACTTGATGCCGTATCTTGCCACCAGTTCACGGATGATGTTGCCGCCTTCCAGTGCCAGGTCCGCCAGTGCGCTGGCGCCTTCAGGGCCTGCATTCTTTTCGATGTAAGCAATCTCGCGGCTAAAGCCATTCACGATCTGGCCACCATTGCGACCAGATGCACCCCAGCCAATTTTAGCGCTTTCCAGAATGACGACATTGTAGCCGAGTTCAGCGAGCGTCAGGCCTGTCACAACACCTGTGAAGCCGCCACCTACGATGCAAACGTCCGCTTCAATATCACCTTCGAGACGTGCTCGCTCGCGTGTGTCGTTTGCGCTTGCGGCATAATATGAGCCGGTATGTTTGATCTGTTGCACCAAGAATACACCTATCGAAAAATCTCGACTGAAGGCCGAGTGTTGTCAGAATTCGAAAATAAAGTGATCACATTTTTTGCTTGCGGTCAAGCTTGCATTTTAAACCCCACAAAAACAGCATTTTAGCCATAAAAATGTTAAGGGTGTAGCGAATTTTAACATGTTTGTTTCGTAAAAATAGACTGGTGTAGTTGACACTAGTTATATTTTGTGATCACATTGTTTCGTGCCTAGAGGGCTGTCGTCGCTGAAATTAAGGCGTATTGTCTCGAGTATGTCGTCGTCCGTTTTCAGTGGGCGACACTCCTTTAGGTAAAGAATTGTGGGGAACTAAAATGAAGTTGAGTGACAGCGCCTTATTGAAAGACAAGGCCTATATTGATGGTAAATGGGTTGACGCCGCAGACGGTGATACGTTTGAGGTCAAGAACCCAGCCACTGGCGATGTTGTGGCAGTGCTTCCCAATTTGGGAGCTGTTGAGACGCGTCAGGCTATCGAAGCGGCAGAGCGCGCCTTTGGTGAATGGCGCGGCCTTGTTGCTGCTGAGCGCTCCAGGGTTCTCAAGAAATGGTATCAGTTGATCATGGATGCGCAGGAAGACCTTGCGCAAATCCTGACTGCCGAGATGGGTAAATCTCTGGCGGAAGCACGTGGCGAGATTGCCTATGGTGCCAGCTTTATTGAATGGTTCGCGGAAGAAGGTAAGCGGGTATATGGGGATGTGATCCCCCAGCATCAGGCAGACAAGCGGATTATCGTGCTTAAACAGCCGATCGGTGTTGTGGCCGCAATTACGCCTTGGAATTTCCCGAATGCGATGATTACGCGCAAGGTGGCACCGGCGCTGGCTGTTGGCTGCCCGGTTGTTGTGAAGCCAGCTGCTGAGACACCGCTTTCTGCTTTGGCGTTGGCTGAACTTGCTGAGCGGGCTGGCTTGCCGAAGGGGCTTCTTAATATTGTTGTTGGTAAAAAGTCTCGCGAGATCGGCGGCGAGATGTGTGAAAACCAGACTGTCAGGAAACTGACTTTCACTGGATCTACCGAAGTTGGGCGCGTTTTGATGCGTCAGTGTTCGGATGATATCAAGAAAGTGTCGCTTGAGCTTGGCGGTAATGCACCGTTTATCGTGTTTGACGATGCTGATATTGATGCAGCCGTTGAAGGCGCCATGGCGTCAAAGTATCGGAACTCCGGCCAGACTTGTGTTTGTGCAAACCGCCTGTATGTACAGGCAGGAGTGTATGACGCATTCGTCGAAAAACTTTCAGCAAAAGTTACTGCTATGAAAGTGGGCAATGGCGTGGAAGATGGTGTGGCGCAGGGGCCGCTGATTAACGACGAAGCTGTTGAGAAGGTTGAAGAACACATCGAAGACGCGCTTTCAAAAGGTGCAGGGCTTGTAACGGGCGGTAAGCGTCATGCGTTGGGTGGCAGCTTCTTTGAGCCGACAATCCTTCGCGACGTTACCAAAGAAATGAAAGTAGCCCGCGAAGAAACGTTTGGCCCTGTGGCGCCTGTGTTCCGTTTTGAAAATGAAGCCGATGTGGTTGCCCAGGCAAATGACACTGAATTCGGCTTGGCATCATATTTCTATGCCCGTGATCTGTCCCGCGTTTGGCGTGTGGCAGAGGCTCTGGAATACGGAATGGTTGGGATCAATACCGGCATTCTTTCTACCGAAGTTGCACCGTTTGGTGGTGTGAAACAATCCGGTCTTGGGCGGGAAGGTTCTCGCTACGGGATCGAGGATTATGTGGAAATTAAATATCTCTGCATGGCGGGGATTTAATGTGAGTACAGCCAAAATGCCAGTTGATAAGGAAATAGAAGCCTTTTTGAAGGCTCATCCAGATGTGGAAACCGTGGAAGTATTGCTTGCCGACATGAATGGCATCTTCCGCGGCAAGCAAATGCCCGTATCTGGATTGAAGAAGCTGGCAAAAAATGGCGTGCCATTTCCTATTACAACCACGTTCCTGACAACCAATGGTGCGAATGCCGAGAGCATTCTGGACGATTATGGTAGTGACCCAGATCGGATTTGTATGCCTGTTGAAGGAACACTACGCATTGTGCCGTGGGCTGTGCGCCCAACGGCACAAATCCTTGTTACAATGCAGGACAGTGATGGAACGCCGTTCTTTATGGACCCTCGTACGGTATTGAAGCGTGTCCTCGCGAAATATTCTGGACAGGGCCTACGCCCTGTTATTGCTCTTGAGTATGAATTCTTCTTGTTTGAAGCAGGCACGGTACCTCCGCAACCTGTTGCGCCACCAAATGGTATGGCTCCGGCAAATGGCGCCAACTGCTACAATATGGATGTTTTCTACGATTTCGAAGGCTTGATGCAGGAAATCGAGGAAGGGTGCCGGGAGCAGGGTCTGGATGTAATCGGCCTTGTTTGTGAATACGGCAATGGCCAATTCGAAGTGAACCTGCAGCACACGTCGGATGTTGAGAAAGCTTGTGATGACGCATTGCTTTTGAAGCGTGCGGTGAAGGCTGTGGCCCTGAAACATGGATTGTTGGCGAGCTTTATGGCCAAACCAACATTTGACGAGGTTGGTAACGGCTTGCATGCTCATGTGAGTGTGCTTGATGAAAACGGCCAGAATATATTCTCTGGCGAAGAGGGGGAGGCAAGGCTCAAGAACGCAGTGGGCGGCCTTCTTGATACGATGCCTGAGGCAACGGCCTTCTTTGCGCCGAACGCCAACAGCTACCGCCGCTTTGATCCGGAATGGTTTGCGCCTGTTGTTCCCAACTGGGGTGAAAATAACCGTCGCCTGAGTGTGCGCCTGCCGCTTAGTGATGACGCCAACCGCAGGTTTGAACACCGGGTATGTGGTGCGGACGTGTGCCCGCATCTGGTCGTGGCAGCCATTTTGGCCGGGGCATTCCATGGCCTTGACGCAAAGTGTGACCCGGGCGAGCCCCTTGGCGAGTTTGATTTGGTGGACTTTGCGGGCGTATTGCCGCCCCGCTGGCGTATTGCCCTAGATGTCCTTGAGAAAAGTGAAGTAATGCCTGCCTATCTGGGCAAGGAATTTGTTGAATTGTATCTGAGCGTTCGCCGGTCTGAGGAAGAAGACTTCCACCGTCAGATCAGCGCCGCAGATTACGAGCAGTATCTAAGAATTATATAGAGGCGTTATGCGTATCCGCGATTCTATCCACAACGATCAATTGCCACCATCCTATTACGCTGCGACGTGTAATGACCTGAAGTCGTTTGCACGCCTTGAGGGCAACCTGAAGGTAAATGTATGCGTTGTTGGTGGCGGCTTTACAGGTGTTGCTGCGGCCCTGCATCTTGCAGAGCGGGGCTATGAGGTTGCGCTAGTTGAACAAAACAAGATCGGCTGGGGGGCGTCTGGCCGCAATGGTGGCCAGGTGATTGGCGGCTATGGACCGGAACTGTCGAACCTTTCGAAAATCGAGAAAGTCTTTGGCAAGGACAATGCGCGCGCAGCTTGGGAGATGGGCGTAGAGTGCGTGGACATCATCAAGGATTGGGTCGAGAAATACGATATCGACTGTGATCTGAAGTGGGGGTACTTCGATGCCGCGATGAAAGAGCGCGAAATGGACGAACTGAAAGAGTCCATGGAAACGCTCATCGGCTTTGGGTATCAGCCAGAGCAGAAGGTCGTCGGTGCTGACCAGGTGAAATCAATCGTTGGTTCAGATCGCTATATTGGCGGTGTAACCAATATGGGCTGGGGGCATTGCCATCCGCTCAATCTTGTGCGCGGTGAAGCGCGTGCTGCAGAAAAACTCGGTGTGCGTATCTTTGAAGATGCCCGGGTTTCTAAAATGGATTTCGCAGACGACCATGTAACCCTTGATATGGATACATGCCGTATCAAGGCCGACATGGTTGTTCTGGGCGGCAATGCCTATCTTGGCAGGCTTGTGCCCAAGTTGGCTTCGCGTGTGCTACCTGCGGGCAGCTATATTGTTGCAACAGAGCCGTTAAGCGACGAGCTTGCCGCCGAGATCATGCCGGCAGATTTTGCGGTGTGTGATCAGCGTTGGGCACTGGATTATTTCCGTCTGAGTGCAGATAAGCGCCTGCTGTTTGGCGGCTTGGCAACATATTCTGGTCGGCATCCACGTGATATTGTGGCCGCTGTAAAGCCAAACATGCTGAAGGTTTTCCCTCAGCTTAAAGACGTGAAGGTCGATTATAGTTGGGGCGGTTATATGGGGATTGGTTTGAACCGCATTCCTCAGGTTGGCCGCTTGAAGCCAAATGTCTATTTTGCCCAGGCTTATTCCGGGCATGGTGTGGCAGCGACGCACATGTCTGCAAAATTGATCGCGGAAGCGATCGCTGGACAGTTCGAACGCTTTGATATCATGGAAAAAATCAAGCATCCTCCATTCCCGGGTGGGCAAATTTTTGCGCAGCCGTTGCAAGCCATTGGTATGGCTTATTACCGAATGAAGGATGCACTGGGATAGCAACATGAATTCAAACAGCCGCATATCAGGAGCCCGTCAGCAATCTTCAGCCCCAAGGGGCATGGGGCAGGCTGATGTCGCCAAGTTCCTACGACGGGGCTATCAGGCTCTTATGCGGCGTGACTTCAAGGAAGCCGGCGGCTGCTGCAACCTTGTCCTGAAATATCATCCCGAGCTTGTTGAAGCTCATTTCCTTGTTGGGCTCGTTGGCATTGAAAGCGGCGACTGGAATATTGCTCGTCGTGCCTTCAAAAACGTTGTTTCTCTTGATGAAGGTCATGCAGCGGGCTGGGCCCAGTTGGCCCGGTGCTGTGCAAAGATGGGGCAGTTTTCTCTGGCTGAGAAAGCCGTCATCAATGCAGAAAACAACAACCCGGAAGACCCGCTCGTTCTGGATGTTATTGGCAACGTGCACAGCATTCTCGGCGACCAGGAAAAGGCACTCTATTGGTTCGATCGGGCTATGGCTGGCGGCAAATCCACTTTCTTTGAGTTAAGCCGGGCGAAGGCGCTGACCTTCCTTGGCCGGTTGGAGGAAGCAGGAACTGCATTGAAGGCAGTTTTGGCTGAAAAACCAGATGACGGGATGGCGCATTGGATGTTGTCACGCCTCGGTAAGGCCTCAGATGAAAACCATATCGAGGCTATGAAAGGGATCACAGATCGCTTGCCTGAAGGTCATCCAAGCCATGCGTTTCTTGAGTATGCCATCGGCAAGGAATTCGAAGACCTTGAGGCTTGGGACCAATCTTTTGAAGCCTATGATGCGGGCGCAAAGGCGCGCCGAAGCCAGCTTCATTATGACGAAGACGCAGAAGCTGCGCTGTTCAATACGCTTGAAAAAGTTCTGGATGAGGAATGGTTTGGCCAAGTGGCAGAAGGGGCGGATAGCACAGCGCCGATCTTCATCGTTGGGCAGCCACGCACAGGCACCACGCTTGTGGAGAGGATTATCACGGCTCATTCAGACGTTGGCTCGGCGGGCGAATTGCAGCAGTTCGCGATGGCCATCAAGCGTTTGACGGAAATGGCATCGCCCAAGCCGATGACAGCAGAGATCATTGAAAAAGCGCCGGCGCTTGATATGAAAGAGCTTGGTTCGCTCTATTTGGAGACAACCAAATCGGTTCAGCCAGATATGCCGCATTTCATCGACAAGATGCCGGTGAACTATTTGTATTTGCCTTTGATTGCGGCCGCGCTGCCCAATGCCAAAATCATTCATATTGTTCGCGATCCAATGGATAGCTGTTTCGCAAGCTATAAACAGCTTTTCGCTGAGGCCTACTACCATTCGTATGATCAGGAAGAGATGGCGCGCCATCATATACGGTATCGCAAATTGATGAACCGTTGGCGCACAGTGCTCGGCGATCGCATCCTGGATGTGGATTATGAGGAAGTAGTGCAGGATCTAGAGCCGAACGCGCGCCGTATTATCAATTTCCTTGGCCTTGATTGGCAAGACGCATGCGTTGATTTCCACAATCAGGACACCGCTGTAACGACGGCTAGTGCTGCACAGGTGAGAGAAAAAGCTCACACGCGTTCAGTTGGCAGGTGGAAGAAGTTTGAAGGACATTTGGGGCCGATGGTTTCGGTTCTCAAAGATGCCGGGCTCATTGGGGAGCCCAAATAAACCGGGAATGGCGCTAGCAACGGGGCTGGTGCCGAACCCATCGTATAACATGAGAGCAACTGGTTTGAGATGGCCTGTGCTCTTTGAAACCGCCCGAACTGTTTCGGGGAATCCTTAGGGGAGGAGCAGACTATGAAAACTGTCCATCGAACCCGCAATTGGTCATTGGCTGCAGGGGCGTCAGTTGGCGCGATGCTGCTTGCCGGTGGCGCAGCGATTGCGCAAGATGAATTGGCCATTGAAGAAGTGGTGGTCACTGCACAGAAGCGGGCACAATCCACGCAAGATGTGCCTGTTTCCATTACGGCATTCGATGCCAACTTCACCAAACGTGTCAATCTTGATGACGTGAAAGACCTTGTGAAATTCGCGCCAGGCTTTTCCGGCGACAGTAAAGACAGCTTCATCGACTACATCAATATTCGCGGTATCTCCACGAACGACTTCGGTGTCGGTGGCGACCCGTCAGTTGGTTTCTTCAAAAACGGCCTATACCAAGGACGTAACGGCGTTGTTGTGACGTCCATGTTCGATATGGAGCGCGCTGAAGTGCTTCGTGGCCCACAGGGCTTCCTGTTTGGCCGTAACGCAATCAGCGGTGCTGTAAGCCTTCATACGTCGAAGCCAGACTTTGATAACCAGTCCGGTCATGTTGAAGCCGGTATTGGTGAACGCGGTATTTTCGAGGCGGAAGCAGCAGTGAACCTGCCAGTGTCCGATAACTTCGCCCTTCGTCTTGCTGGATACCACAGCGAGGAAGATGGCTACGTTGACAACACAGCCTTCCCAAATGATGACAAATTGGTAGCGCACGACAAATCTGCATTCCGTGCAACGGCTGCAACGCGCGGCGATACTTGGGATGCAACTTTCATGGTGGAATATGAGGACCGCGACCAGTCCGGTTCTATCTACCGCCTAATCCGTGATGATACTGATCCGAGCGTGGATTTCTCAATTGTGCAGCACCTGAAGAACATGCTGGGCGAAGAGAATGTTTTCCCGGGTGGCAACAAGCGTGACGTTGGCGCAGATCAGAAGCTGGGCAACTACGACCGCGGTGAAGTTCTTTCCCTTAGCGCGGACATTAACGTGGACCTTGAGTTCGCAACTCTTACGTCCATGACAGGCTATAAAGACCACGATTATTCCTATGCCGAAGACTTTGACGGCATGCCGATCGGCTTCAACGACTATGGCCAAGATCAGTCCGGCGACTATTTCGAGCAGGAATTGCGTCTGGTTTCCAATAGTGACGGGCCGCTTAGCTGGTACGCCGGTGTTTCCTACTATAAGGAGAACATTGATGCGCACTTCCGCCAGCGCGCAGACGAAGACGTGATGTGCCAAGTGTACTATTACTATTCTTGTTCTGAAGTTTTCGCTTACTACGGTTGGGGGGAGTTTACGCCAAGCGAAGTCGGTCTTCTTGAAGCCAACAAAGTTAGCGGCACGTACGAAGGCTGGGGCGCATATGTGGACATGACCTATGCCCTGAACGACAAATTCGAACTGGGTGTTGGTCTGCGTTACAGCAAGGACACCAAGGAATTTTCCAACAATATCCTGCCTGTTGAGAGCGAGCTTGGGCCATTCTGGGCATTTGGTGTAACCACTGATGGCCCTGTAACCGGTAAGCATTCCTGGGACGACGTTACGCCACGTTTCATTGCGCGTTATCGCCCGAATGATGACTGGATGATCTACGCCAGTGCGACCAAAGGCTTTAAAGCGGGCGGCTTTGGTAGCTTCGCAGTTGAAGCTGATGACGACGACGTGACGGACGACCTGGTTGCGTTGAATGCAACGCTGAACCAGTTCGATCCTGAAACTGTTTGGTCGTATGAAGTGGGCGCGAAAGGCGACATGTTTGATCGCCGTATCCGGCTTGACCTTAGCGCATATCACTACCGCTACAAAGACCTTCAGTTGAACTACTTCGACAAGGGCACGCGCGTTACCAACGTGGGTAAAGTGAAGGCCTGGGGTATGGAAGGTACAGTGCAGGCGATTGTGAACAAGAACATCGATACGTTCTTCGCTGTTTCCTATAATGACAACGAGATCAGCAATGTTGATCCGATCGTCGCTGAAGGTGTTGATGGCAACACGTTGCCGGGCACACCTAAGTTCACTTTCTCTGGTCTTGTGAGCTATCACACGCCTGTTGGTGACAATGGTGAGTTCAACGCGTCTGTTGATTTCCGCACACAAACCAAGACCTATGGCGGCCTCGATAATATCGAGCTGTATGCCCAGGAAGGTTGGTCTGACTTCTCAGCACGTGTTGGCTACGAAAGCTTCAACGGCTGGCAAGTTGTTGCCTATGTGGAAAACATCTTCAACCGTATGTACTTTGACGGCACTTCCGAAGGTGGGGATTTCTTCCCTGGCCACGGTTTCGGTATCAGCCGTCCACGTACATTTGGTGCACGCTTTACCTATCGTTGGGGCGAATAAGCCTAAGCACAGGGTAACTGCTTAAAAAGTTTTGTGTTCGGAGAGGCCTGCGGGCCTCTCTTTCCTCACGAGGTGTGTCATGAATGAACAAGATAAAAGACTGAATGACGACTTGGCAGCCTACTGGATGCCATTTACGCCAAACAAGGATTTCAAGGCCAATCCACGCATTTTGGAAAGCGCTGATGGCCTCTATTATAAAACCAGCGATGGCCGGGAAGTGATCGATGGATCTTCCGGTTTGTGGTGTTGTGCGTTGGGGCACAACCATCCGAAAGTGGTGGAAGCGATCCAGAAGCAAGCTGGTATTCTGGACTATTCTACGGCATTTCAGTTTGGGCATAAGGGTGCGTTTGAGCTTGCCAACATGCTCAAGGACACTATGCCCGGTGATCTGAACCATTTTTTCTTCACCAATTCCGGTTCAGAATCGGTTGATACGGCGCTGAAGATTGCAATTGCCTATCACAGGCTGCGTGGCGAAGGCCAGCGTACTCGCCTTATTGGTCGGGTTGGTGGCTACCACGGTGTTGGTTTTGGCGGCATTTCCGTTGGCGGCATGGTGAATAACCGCAAGTTTTTTGGCTCTCTCCTGCCGGGGGTGGACCACCTTCCGTTTGCGTATGACCCGCAAACCATGGCATTCAGCCGCGGCCAGCCAGATGGCGGCCTTCAGTATGCTGATGAACTGGAAAATATCATTGGCCTGCATGATCCGAGCACGATTGCTGCGGTTATCGTGGAGCCTGCAGCAGGGTCTTGCGGTGTATTCATGCCGCCGAAGGGGTATCTGGAACGCCTGCGTGAGATCACCAAGAAGCACGGTATTCTGCTGATTTTTGATGAGGTTATCACAGCCTTCGGGCGCCTTGGCTATGCTTCTGCTGCAGAGCGCTTCGGTATCGAGCCTGACCTAATGACAACCGCGAAAGCCATCAACAACGGTGCAGTGCCGATGGGGGCAGTAGCGGTTCAGAAAAACATCTATGATACTTTCATGGACGAAACAAAGGCGGGAGTGGAACTTTTCCACGGCTACACCTATTCTGCGCATCCTTTGGCTGTGGCAGCAGCGATTGCGACGCAGAAAGCCTATGTTGAAGAAGGCGTTTATGAAAATGTTCGGGCGCTTGAAAGCTACTTTGAGGACATGGTGCATGACCTAGGCACTGCTGAAACAGTGTCAGATGCGCGGAACCTTGGCTTTATGAGTGCGCTGACATTCGCCCATAAAGACGGTACGCCAATGAAACGCGCTGGCGAGATTTTCCAGCGTTGCTATGAGAATGGACTGAAGGTGCGTATGAGTGGCGACCATATCGCTATAGCGCCTCCTCTGAACATTCAGAAATCAGATATTGACAAGATTGGTGAAATCATGCGGAAAACCATCAACGACGTTGGTTAACCGCACGAGATTTCATGGTCAGAAAACATGTCAAAAAGGTAATGCCCGCCACACGTATCGGACGGATTGTGGTGGGCATTCTTTTTATAGTTGGTGGAGTGTTAGGGTTTTTGCCTGTGTTGGGGTTTTGGATGATCCCTCTTGGCTTGCTTGTTTTGTCTGTAGATTTTCCTGCCGTTCGCCGCTTTCGTAGAAAACACGAGATCAAACTTGGCCGTTGGTGGCAGCGCCGGAATGGAAAAAAGTAGGCCCAGGCGGCCTGACGACGAGGATAAAATGACATGAGCTATGCAATTTCTTATCAGGATATCCTGTCTGCAGCAGACCAAATCAAAGGTGTAGCGGTACAGACACCTCTTCTGGAAAATCCGGCACTGAACGAACTGGTTGGCGGCCGTGTGTTTATCAAACCTGAAAACCTGCAGCGTGTTGGTGCCTTCAAGTTTCGTGGTGCTTACAATCGTTTGTCGCGCCTCAGTGAAGATGAAAAGGCACGGGGGGTAGTTGCTTTTTCTAGCGGCAACCACGCACAGGGTGTCGCGCATGCAGCGCAAATCCTTGGGATAAAGGCAACCATTGTGATGCCAAAAGACGCGCCCGAACTCAAGCTGGCAAACACCCGCGGGTACGGTGCAGAGGTTGTTCTTTACGATCGCTACAATGAAGACCGAGAGGCTGTGGCCAACCGCGTAGTAAGCGATAGCGGGGCAACGGTGGTGCCGCCCTATAACGATCCCTATATCATAGCGGGTCAGGGCACAGTGGGCCTTGAAATCGCGCAGGACCTTCAAGCTATGGGCATTGTGCCAGACCAGGCCCTGATTAACTGCGGGGGCGGAGGTTTGTGCTCCGGGGCGTATCTGGCGCTCTATGAGAATTTCCCTGACCTTGATGGCTATACAGTTGAGCCTGAAGCTTTTGATGATGTTAAGCGTTCACTTGAAAGCGGCAAGATTGAAGGTGTTGATTTTGGCGCACGATCTGTTTGCGATGCGCTGCTGACGCCGAGCGCGGGCGACCTGACCTTCCCAATCATGCACGGTCTTGAACTGAAAGGACTGGTGATCTCGGATGATGAAGCGCTTGACGCGGTGGCTTATGCGGCAATCAAACTGAAATTGGTTGGTGAACCTGGCGGGGTGGCCTCTCTTGCGGCACTGCTGTCAGGTAAAGTGAAGGCCAAGGGAAAAACAACGGTGATTGTTATCAGTGGAGGCAACATTGAACCTGCGCAACTGCAGGAATGCCTGGATAGGTCTGTGGCATAAGGTCGCGGATTGCGCTTGGCCTAAGGCCGTTGTTGCGCTATAGACCGGGTGGGAACTGAAATGAGGCACAAGCTCTGTGCCAGTTAATTGGAGCTTGAGAATATTATGGATATTCAGGAACAAGAACAAACGTTCGGCGGTTTTATGAAATATATGGTTCGTGGAACTGTAGCCGTTGTAGTTGTTATGGTTTTGCTTGCGGCATTCGTTGCATAAGCACTTAAACGCCAAAAGAAAAGCGGCCTGACCTGGGCCGCTTTTTTTATGTCTCCCGCTCGGCAGTCTTAATGCCGGGGAATTGCCTTCAATTGGTAGAGGCCTTCTTTCAGGTCGCCAAATAATTCCGGCACATCCGGATGATTGACGGGTTCGTCGGAATCATCCGCAATGAGGTTTTGCTGCGAGACATATGCTTCGTAGCTGGAGTCTTCATTTTCAGCAAACAGATGGTAGAAGGGTTGTTCTTTTGCAGGGCGAATCTCTGCCGGGATAGATTCCCACCATTCTTCAGAATTTGAAAATTCTGCGTCTACATCGAAAACCACGCCGCGAAATGGAAAGAAGCGGTGACGAACCACCTGACCAATGGTGAACTGTGGTACTTTGGTAACTTTTTCTTTGTGCGGCATTTTGGTTTTCGACTCCTTTACTGACGCGTCAGATAGGCATCTCAGCTATCTTTGTCAACAAAGCTTGCGTTTTATCGTGTGCGTGGCTCACTCTAGCGCACAGAAGTTGGCAAAAACTTACCAAGCTCTAAGAAATTTAGGATTTTTTGACTTTAGTTTAGATTTGTAATCAGGGGAGAGAACATGCTTCGTCATTCCGTTTCATCCATTGCGCTGTTGCTGGCGCTGGCAGCCTGTGAGCCCGCACAGGAGACCAAAACCTCTTCCGGGCAGGAACAAACAGCAGAGCAGGTACAGGACGTTAATGCCCAAATCACGTCCTTTTTTGATGAGGCGATGAAAGCCCGGCTTGCGCTTAATCCGATGATGGCGGAACGCCTCGGTGACCGCAGCATGAACGACCAATGGCCTGAAATTACGGACGCGGCCGAGGACAAACAGTTGAAACTGATCAAAGATCAACTGGCAACGTTGCGGACCTTCGACTTTGATGCGCTCAATGAGCAGAACAAGCTAAGCTACCGCATCTTTAAGATCACCGCTGAGCGGACGATTGCAAATGATCGCTGGCGTGACTATGGCTATCCTGTAAACCAGATGTTTGGCTGGCAGACGGGCGTTGCAACGCACCTGATGACAGTTCACCGCATTTCGAATGTGTCGGATGCGGAAGCCTACATCACCCGCCTGGGCAAGCTTGATACTCTTATGGGGCAACTAGTTGCGTCCCTTGAAAAGCGTGCGTCAAAGGGCATTCAGGCACCAAAGTTCGTCTATCCTTATACGATTGAAGCATCTCGGAACCTGCTCAAGGGGGCACCGTTTGATACCAGCGGCGAAGACAGTGTCATTCTGGCGGACTTCCGTAAAAAGGTGAACAAGCTGGATATTAGCGATGCGGACAAAGGTGCGCTGATTGAGAAGGCGACAGCCGCTATGCTGAGTGGGATGAAGGTTGGCTATGAGGCCTTGATTGCGGAGCTAGAGAAGTTGCAGACGACGGCGACGACCGATGATGGCGCATGGAAATTCCCGCACGGTGATGCATTTTACGCCCAGGCGCTGAAAAACAACACGACAACAGATATGACAGCCGATGAAATACATCAGATCGGCCTTGATAATGTTGAGCGTATCCATACCGCTATGCGGGAAATCATGAAGAAAGTTGGATTTGAAGGCAGCCTGCAGGATTTCTTCAAATACACCCGTGATGATGAGAAGTTTTATTACCCGAATACGGAAGAGGGCAAGGCGGCATATCTTCAGAAGGCTAACGACATCATCGAAGCCATGCGCGCGAAGGTTCCTGAGTATTTTGACCTGATCCCGAAAGCACCAATGGAAGTGCGTGCTGTTGAAAAGTTCCGTGAACAGTCAGCGGGCAAGGCCTTTTATCAACGTGCTGCGCCGGATGGCTCGCGCCCCGGCATGTTCTATGCGAACTTGCGTGATATGAGCTTCATGCCGATCTATCAACTTGAAGCTTTGGCGTATCACGAAGGGATCCCAGGACACCACTTCCAGTTGGCAATTAGCCAGGAACTTGAAGGTGTACCGCTGTTCCAGCGCATCGCTCGCTTCACAGCTTTCTCTGAAGGTTGGGGGCTGTATACGGAAGAGTTGGGCAAGGACATGGGTTTTTATGAAGATCCATATTCCGACTTTGGCCGTTTGGCTATGGAGCTTTGGCGTGCATGTCGTCTCGTTGTGGACACTGGTCTCCATTCAAAGAAATGGACCCGGGAGCAGGCCATCGATTATCTAGCCGAGAACACGCCTAATCCACAGGGCGATGTTGTTGCTGCAATTGAGCGATATATCGTGATGCCGGGGCAGGCGACGGCCTATATGGTCGGCAAGTTGAAGATCATGGAGCTGCGGCAGCGTGCAATGGATGAACTGGGAGACAAGTTCGATTGGCGCGGTTTCCACAGTGTAGTTTTGAAGAACGGCGCGGTCCCGCTTTCTATTCTCGAAGAGAACGTAGATGACTGGATCAAGTCCTTGAAATCAGGCGCATAGATTACCATATAAGTAACAACTCTGGCGGCGGGACCATGCGAGCGTGGTGCCGCCGCTTCTATAACAGCCGGTAAAAATCCTGAGGGCATGCGTGTCATAAAACTGCCTTCCACCGGTGCTAATAGGAGATATGACAAAGAAAGAAATGAGTTTTTATATGGAAGATAGAATGCAACATACGATCAATAATGAAGGACTTCATCGCCTGGTTAGGCACGAGCTGAATCGCCTTCATCCGGCTACGCAAAAAGAAGCATATGATAAGATGATCGGCCGCATGGGCGCTTATGATCGCCAGGGCTATGTCATTGAAGAAGGCGTGCGTGCCTACTTTGAAAAAGGGCCGGAAGCTGCGTAAGCTTTGATCCTTGGTAGGTTGATCCCGTTCCGGTGATCCCTGAACAAAAAAATCGGGCCCAGCATCCAGCAAGGCCCAATTCCAGAATTAATAACTGACGATTAGCCCGGGGATTATTCTTCGGGCTGAAGCAGTTTGTGCAGGTGAACAACCACGTATTTGGTCATGGCGTCGTCAACATTTGCCTGGCTTACGCTACGCCAAGCGGATTCCGCTTCTTCGTAGCTTGAGTAAATGCCTACGATGTCCACTTTGTTGAGGTCTGCGAACTCAAGCTTTTGGGGGTCTGTTACCTGTCCGCCAAAGACAAGGTGAAGAAGTTGCTGTTCAGCCATGTGACTTACCATCCTATTGCAATAGTGGCGCAACGATCCTGCCAAATCCGTTGCGAAAAATTCCTGCAATCATCAATGTGAAAAAACATTGATTGTGCGCGCGGCGTTTATTTAGCAAACTCGCAGCAAAACTCCACCTTTTTCTAGGAGCCTCCCTTTGAGCAAGCATAATCATACTTCCTTTTTAATCTCCATTATCGGTCGCGATCAGGCAGGTGTTATTTCAGCCGTAACCGGCTATCTATTTGAAAATGGGGCAAATTTAGCTGACAGTTCATTCGCTGTTCTGGGCGAGGCATTTGAATTTTCCTGTGTTGCATCATTCGATACCGAAGAGGACTTGAAAGAGCTTGAGAATGGCTTGTCTTCGTTGGATCTCCTCAAGGATGCCAGAATCACCATCTCACGCTTCCAATATGATCTGGAGCGCGGTGATGCTGGTGAGATAACGCATCTGGTAGAAATCCGTGGCGGTGACCGGCCTGGGCTTGTCGCACGGGTTAGTGAAGTGCTGGTGGATTATAACGCAAACATCGTACGGATGAGCAGCCGCCGCGTGCCGCTTGAAGGTGGCGGCGCGGATTATCGCACGCGGTTTGCAATCAATGTTGAAAGAGACAGGATAAAGGCCCTTGAAGCAGCCCTTTATAACACAGCAGGGAGCCTCCGCCTCGAATGTAGTGTCGAGGCGGTAGGGTAGACTATTCCAGGCTGGCGCTTTGGCCGCCGCTTGGGGCAGTGTTTTGAGCCTTCAACCAACTAATCAGGCCATCCATGCCGTCATCTTTCACCTTGGAGGAGAAGACATCCCGGTTTGTGATCATGAGGTTGATGCCTTCAAATTCAAGATTCACAATCTGGAATTTACCGTCTTTCTTGCGCACGCGCCAGTCTGCGAGAATAGGCTCTCCTTGATCGCGCTCAACCTCGGTACGGACAAAGACATGCCCATGCTTGCCTGACGCAGGTTTAGTGCCTGTGATAACAAGGGTTTTGAAGCCGATCTGGGCCATGCGCTTGTCAAACTCCGCAACGATATAGTCACCCATGGCTTGCATGTAAGCGGTGCGCTGCTCAGATGTTGCCGTGCGGTAGTGCCGCCCCAGCATGCCGCGCGCCAGAAGCTCAATATCCGTGGCGTCCTCAAAGATCGCCCGGAATGCTTCATAGCGCTCAGCTTCGGTCATTTTTGAATCACTCCAGACAGCAATGGTTTCATCAGAGAGTTGCTGAATGAAGTCGATTGCACCACGGGTGTCATCCACGGCTTTGTCCTGCGCGAGGGCAGGGTAAGCCATGAAGAGTAGAATTGAAAAGGAGGCCAGAAGGCGTTTCATTATTTTTTTTCCTCAACTGTCGGCTTTGCTGAAGCCTTATTCGCCGGCGTTTGTAGCTTCCCGCAGGTAAGCCATCAAGTCTTTCCGGTCTTGCTCTTTCCTAAGGCCGGCAAATGCCATCTTGTTACCCGGCAAGAATGCGCGAGGCTGGGTCAGCCAAGAATCAAGCTTACCTTCTGTCCAGACAAAATCGGCTTCTGCCAAGGCTTTGGAATACTTATAGCCTTCCGAGGAACCGGCTTCACGGCCGAACAGGTTGTCCAAATTGGGGCCCATGCGCGTACGTTCGGTTGCTGTCAGATTATGACAAGCTTTGCAGCGGTTGAAGATACGCTTGCCTTTGGTTGCATCGCCCTGTGCGGAAAGTGTGGTTGCAGCAGGGTCATCGTCAGCAAAGGCTGGGGTTGCTACTGGCGCAAAGGCTGTTGCAATCATAAAGGCTGCAATGGCTTTTTTCATTTTGGATACTCCCAATAGATTTGTGGCGGAGGTTACCCCCGCCACATATTTCACTTCCTTACTTAATAGCACATGAATGGAGATCAAGTCTCCTGCGGCAGATTGCCACTACGATGTACTTTTTTCGATGTAAGGCTTGATTTTGCCAGCTTTCAGGCGTGCCAAATAATCATCCAGCAGGGCTTTCACTTCCTTACGCATGATGAACACACCGATCAGGTTCGGGAAGCCCAGCGCCAGAAGGGCTGCATCAGCGAAGTCCATCACTGCGGTCAATTGCATAGCAGAGCCAACGATAATCGCAGCCAGATAGCTGACTTTGTAGATGGTCGTCGCGTGTGCATGGCCACCTTTCGTCAGATAATCCAGCGCCCGCTCACCATAATAATAGTAGGTGATCGTGGTGGAGAAGGCGAACAGTGGCACCGCGATTGTCAGTACATAGCGGAACCCTTCAAAGAAGCTGTCAAAGGCCATCGAGGTCAGCGTGATGCCTTCTGTTTGGTCTGTCCACTGATACGCACCGGTAAGGATGATAACCAGCGCCGTCATGGTGCAGATCACTACTGTATCAACAAATGGCTCGATAACGGCAACAAGGCCTTCGGCAACAGGCTCTTTGGTCTTAGCTGCAGCGTGTGCGATCGATGCTGTACCAAGGCCTGCTTCGTTGGAGAAGGTTGCCCGGCGCAAGCCCAGGATCAACACGCCCAGAACGCCGCCTGTGACGCCTTCGCCTGTAAATGCACCATGGAAGATCAGGCCAAAGGCCGCTGGAATTTCCGTTACGTGTGAACCGATGATGGCAAGGGCCGCCACTACATAGATGGCAGCCATGATTGGCACCAGAAACTCGGTTACGTGGGTAATGCCGCGGATCCCGCCGACAATAACGAAAGACAGCAAGCCAGCATAAATCAAGCCAAACACCCAAGCTTTACCAGCAAAGAAGCTATCTGCACCACCGGTCATTTCAGCGGCAATTGCAGCCAATTGCGTTGTAGCTTGGTTGGCTTGGAACATATTGCCTGCACCGAAAGCACCAAGAATACAGATCACTGCGAACACGCCTGCGAGGCCTTTGCCAAGTGTCGGCCAGCCACGGGCAGACAAGCCTTTGGACAAATACTTCATTGGGCCACCGGATACGACGCCATGCTCGTCGATATCACGGTACTTGTGACCTAGGGTTACTTCAGCAAACTTGCTTGTCATGCCGAAGAGGCCAGCCAAAATCATCCAAAAAGTCGCCCCCGGGCCGCCAACGGAAATTGCGATGGCAACGCCTGCAATGTTGCCGAGGCCAACAGTTGCAGACAACGCCGCAGTAAGGGCCTGGAAGTGCGTTACTTCACCTGGGTCATCCGGATCATCGTATGTGCCTTTTACAATGCGAATTGCCTGCTTAAAGCCGCGAATGTTGATGAAGCGCATGTAGATGGTGAAGAAAATTGCAAAAGATAGCAGCCACACCACAATTACGGGCAGGCCCGGAGCATCTTCCACCAACCAGTCCATCGGGATTGAGTAAAAGACGAAATCGGAAAAGGCTTGGGTAAATGGTGAGATGGCATCATTCACCATCGTTGAAAAGTCATCCAGAAACTGTTGGAAAGAAGACTTTTCTGCAGCCATTGCGTTGCTGCTTAGTAGCAGCACAGTCGCAATCGCTCCCAGTAATCGTTTATACATAGCGCGTAGCTTCCCCTGTTGACGGGCGTATTATTTTTTGCCCGGACATTTTTTCTTGGAGCGGTTCATCCGCCCGGCTAAATTTGAGGGGCATGCTAGCCTCTAACGTGGACTGGCTCAAGGAAACTATGGTCAAATTTACGGGATATTTGTGGATTTCCGTAAAACGTGCAGACAATCTCTTTTAACGACGGGTTAACTTGTTTAGCCTAGCGTGCAAAGGAAGACTCTAAGAGTGGGGATGAAGGCCTTGTCTGACAGTAATAAGCTTTCCAGTGCTGATGTCGCTAAATTGTTGCAGGACCCAAACATTGAAAACAGGGCAACTGCAGCAAGTAAGGTGGCATCAACTTTTAGCGATGCCGAGCTTTCTGAAGGGGAGCGCAAGATCGCGGAAGATATTTTTCGCGTTATGCTTAAGGATGCTTCCGTACGTGTGCGGCAAGCTCTTTCAGAAAGCCTGAAAGAAAACCCTGAAGTCCCGCATGATGTTGCGGCAACGCTTGCCAAGGACGTTGATGAAGTAGCCTTGCCAGTTGTTGAATTCTCAAGCGTTTTGACAGATCAGGACCTGATTGAAATCGTTCGAACGAAAGGGGCCTCTGTCCAGAAGGCTGTTGCTGGGCGTCAGGGTGTATCCGAAGACGTTGCTGACGCCCTGGCGGATACAGGCAACGAGGAAGTGGTCGCAACGCTGGTTGGCAATGAAACGGCCAAGATAAATGACAAAACATACAACAAGGTGCTCGACAAGTTTGCCGATAGCGATTTGGTGAAAACGCCTCTCGCTCATCGTGGAGAGCTGCCGATCGCAGTTGCTGAACGACTGGTGACGTTGGTATCTGAGAAAATTCGTGATCATATCATGACGCACCACGAGGTTTCGGCCTCGATGGCGGCTGATTTGCTGATGGAGAGCCGCGAGAAGGCAACAGTCTCTCTGCTGAGTGGTGGGCAGAAAACAGCCTCTGTTCAGGAGCTGGTTGATCAGCTTTACGATAATGGCCGTCTTACACCGACACTGATGCTGCGGGCGTTGTGCATGGGTGATACCACTTTCTTTGAGGTGGCCTTGGCCAAAATGGTGAATATTCCTGTCAGTAACGCTTATCAGCTAGTACATGACAAGGGAGAGCTTGGGCTGAAGCGTCTTTTCGAAGTAGCAAAAATTCCGCCACAGTTTCTGGCAATGGCTCGTGCCGCGCTCGAGGTGGCAGATGAAATGCTTGAAACAGGGGGGGATGATCCTGAAATGTTCAAGCAATTGATGATCGAAAGGGTTCTTACCGCTGTAGAAAACGATGTGGATACGGAGAACCTGGATTATCTGATCGGTAAACTACAGAGAGTTGAACAAGGCGAATCAGTTGAATCTGATTCGAATTGATTCGATTTGCTCAGATGTAATTTCAGGAAAGGGGATGTTTGGCATCCCCTTTTTTAGTTTATTAACCAGACACTCTCGGTAGCCATAGGGCAATTTCAGGCCATGCCAGAAGCATTGCCAGGCCCAGAAGCTGCAGCAATACGAAAGGGATAATGCCGCGATAGATATCTGTGAGCTTCACTGAGCTTGGCGCGGCACCTTTCATATAAAAAAGAGCAAAACCGAAGGGTGGTGTCAGGAAGCTTGTTTGCAGATTTACTGCCATCAGGATTGCAAACCAAGAAAGCGTCAGGCTTGGGTCAATCAGATGGTTGCCAAAATCCAGTTGAGCAATAACCGGGGCGAATACAGGCAGGATGATCAGGGTAATTTCGATCCAGTCGAAAAAGAAGCCCAGCACAAATACTGCCAGCATCAAAACGGCCAGCACAAGCCAAGGGCCAGCGCCTGCGGTTTCCAGCAGGTGGAGGATCAAGTCATGCCCGCCCAACAGCGCAAAGACGAACGAAAAGGCCGTTGCACCAACAAACAAGCCAAATAGCATGGTTGATGTCAACGCAGACTGTTCAACGACGTTTTTAAGTGTCGTGAAAGACAGTTTTTTGTTTACTGCAGCTAGGATTAGAGCGCCGACTGCGCCAACCCCGCTGGCTTCAGTTGGTGTCGCGAAGCCACCAAAGATAGAGCCGAGCACTGCGACAATCAGCAGAATAGGGGGGAGGAAGCTTTTTATAACAACGCTAAGCGAGAGTTGGCCTTTCGCGGCTTCAGCCCCGAGCGCTGGAGCGAGCTCAGGTTTCAGTGTTGTGCGAATTAGGATGTATAACATGTAAAGCAGTGCCAACAGGAGGCTAGGGCCAATCGCTGCCATGAACAATCCGCCCGCAGAAGTGGAGAGCAAGTCAGCCATCACCACCAGCATAATAGACGGTGGCAATAGGATGCCAAGCGTGCCAGAGGCTGCAATCGTGCCGGAGGCTAGCGCTTTGTCATAGCCGCGTTCGATCATTACAGGCAACGCCAGTAGTGTCATCATCACAACGCTGGCCCCGATGATGCCGGTTGTTGCGGCAAGGATAACCCCGAGAAGGGTGACAGAGAGTGCCAATCCGCCGGGAATGCGCCGTGTCATGAGTTGCAGTGTATGCAGTAGTGACCGGGCGACGCCGCTTTTTTCAAGCATTGTACCCATGAAGATAAACATGGGGATGGCAACCAACACTTGTTTGTTCACCACGCCGCCGAAAATGCGCCCAACAATCAGGAAGAAGCTGTTGCTATTTTCAAGTCCCAATGCAACCGCGAGAAGCCAGAATGCGAGACCGACACCGCCCAGGATGAAGGCCACAGGAAAGCCGGTGAACAGCAGCGGTGTTAGCACCGCAAACATCAGGAACGGCAGAAATTCGATGAATACATCCATCAGCTTTCTCCCGTTTGTGGTTCTGTGTGGGAAAATGGCGTTTGTTCAGCAAGTGCCTTGGGGCCGAATAGATAGATACCGGCGTAGATAAGGCGAGCCAGTGCCGCGAAACCCAGCATCGCAAACCCGATGACAATAGCGCTCTTTATTATCCAGCGATCGGGCAGGCCTGTCGGTGAGGCAGAGGCTTCGTTGTAGGCCCAGCTATAGCTAACATAGTCAAAACCGAACCACAGAACCGCGGCGACATAGGGTAGCAGGAACAGGGCGCAACCGATAAGTTCAATCCAGGCATGCGTGCGCAGGGAAAGCCGTTCGCTTACTAGTTCAATTCGAACATGAGCATTCTTTGAATAGGCCCAACCAAGACACATGAGAAACAGGAAGCCGTGCAGGTGCCATTCCATCTCCTGCAGTTTGGTGGAACCAATCACGAACCAACGCCGCAAAACAACATCTGTGATAATCACAAGCGCCAGCAGCACGATTGCCCATGCCGAAAAGCGCCCAATGCTGTTGCTAATACGCTGAAGTGATTGCGCAAAGGAAAACAATCCTTTCATAAGCCTCAATCCTTCAGATATCCGCGATCAGACCAGGCCTTGTATTTGGCACGGAACGATTGGAGTGAGGCCCAAACGCGGGCGAATTCGGGGTCACCTGTAGATAGGTCCGCAGCCACCTTGTTCCAGGCTTTTTCAAGCTCTTCCAAAATCTCAGGCGGCCACGTGTGGATATGTACACCCTCTGCTTCAAGGCTGGCCATGGCGTCTGCCTGCAGGGCTTCGCCTTCAGATATACCGTACCGTACATTAGCGGCACAGGTGGCCTCAATTTGTGCCTGCTGGGTTGCCGATAGTCTGTTCCATGCATCCAAGTTGATCATCAATTCAAAGAAGGTGGATTGCTGGTGCCAGCCCGGGAAATAATAGTGTTTGGCAACCTGATAGAACCCCATGCGGTAATCAACGGCTGGCATGGCGTATTCTGTTGCATCGATAGTTCCAAGTTCAAGCGCTTGATAGATCTCTCCACCGGCAATAAGTTGCGGGGCTGCACCAATTTCTTCAAGCACCTTCGCACCTAAGCCGAAGAAACGGATTTTCAGGCCTTTGAAATCATCAATGCTGGTAATCTCTTTCTTGAACCATCCTGAAGCTTCAGGGGGTGTCATGCCGCAGATGATGCTATGGATATTATGCTTGTGATACACTTCTTCGAAAAGCTGTTTTCCGCCACCATAATCAAGCCAAGCCAGATATTCTGGCGCTGAGGGCCCAAAAGGAACAGATGAGAACAACTGCAGGGCAGGGTCTTTCCCCGCCCAGTAGCCGGGTGTGGACCATCCCGCTTCAATAGCGCCATAACTGATTGCGTCAAAGGTCTCAAATGGGGGCGCAATGACCCCAGGTTCATAAAACTTCAGCGTGATATTACCGCCCGAAATTTTATTCACTTCTCGTTCAAGGCGTTTGCCCATGGTGCCCAACTGGATCAGGGTTGACGGATAGGTGCTTGTCATCCGCCATTCGATCTTTTGGCCTTCTTCCGTTGGCTGTTCGGCTGTTTTCTCGCTATTGCCACATGCTGCCAGCAAGCTGCAACCAGCTAGTGCCGCAATGAAATGCGCGCGCATAGGCTCCCCTCCCGTACTCGCAAATATATCTTAACTGAATTTCTTCAGGGCTTGCCCCAAAAGTATATAGAGTTTGCCCATGTCGGATGAAATTAACGTAACAGACATGGCGCTACCTCGATCCCCCAGCATGGCCCTTTCCATCATGCCTTCGAAATCACGGCAATAGCGACTGACTGCTTCCCGGAACTCGGGGTCGGTTTTGAATTTGTCTGCAATCACCTTGCGTGTATTCCGGTCGGCGATTTTAAGCGATCGTCTCATGAATACAGACCTGTCGCCAGCCAAGTACGCTTCCCAAACATCGTCAGGCAGATCCGTTGAGATCGCCTTGTTGATATCGATGGATGTGGACTGAAGGCTTTCCATCAAAAGGGTGGATGTGCGGGCAAAATCATTCTTGGTAGCGCTTGCGATCCGCTTTTCGATCTCAGCAGTATGATCAATGAACTGAGAGGCCTGCTTCGCGATCTTGTCTGCCTCTGTTCCGATGCGCATGGCAAGCAATGCGCTTTCTTTTTCAGCCTGTTCGGCAGTGTCCTGATATTCGGAGAGGACACGCGCAAGCGTTGCCTGCATTTCTTCGCGGAGATAGGTGATACGTTCGGCTGCGCGATTGGAAATCTCGTCCATACTGGCTGCCAGTTCTGTCCGGGTTTCATCAACAGACGATTTCATCTCTGTTTGCGCGCGTTCGGTCTGATCTATCAGTGATTGGCTAGCCGCATCCAGGCGTGCCGCTGCTTCCATGGAGCTGAGGGCAAAGCGATCCACTTCTTTGCTCATGGTATCTGAAGCCTGGTTCAGGTTTTTCACCACCCCTTCGGTTTCTTCCTTGATGCGCGCTCGTTCGCCTGAAAATGCTTCTGCGGCAATTCCAAGGGCATCGCTGGATTCCTTAAGTTCCGCGCGCAGTTCAGTGTTTTGTTCTTTAAGGGTGTCTGTGGCGTTTGAAAGCCCGACTGTTGTCGCTGTGCCAGTTTCCTGCATCCGTTCGACGATGGAAACCAGATTGTCAGATTTGCCTTCAAGGTCTTCGCCAACTTGCGATGCTGTGGCCTGAAGTTGTCGGCTGTGGTCAGCAAAGCGTTCAGCGGCTTCAATTACGCTTTCGGCCGCTTCATTCGATGCGGAGTTTAAGGCATCACGCTGTGCTGTCAGGTCTTCCTCCAGCCGTGCCAGTTTCATGCGTGTTTCATTCAGCATGTCTGCAAGCATCTCGCCCTGTTCGCCCATTTGTTCACGGACGCCTGAAAGTTCTTCTTTTGTGGCGGATGCCTTTTCTGTCAACTTGTCAGCTTCTGCCCCAATCTCTCCGGCGCTTTCACCTAATTGGTTGGCAGTGGCTTCGCCGGCTTTGGCCAGGTCTTCCAATTGCTCTTCGACGCCTGCCCTAAGCTGACGAATGTGTTGAAGCGTTCGTGCGGCTACTTCTTCAGCTTGATTTGCTGCCGTGTCGCTATGGCTGGTGATCGCATTCATGGTCTCATCAAGGGCGCGGCGGGCGCGTTCAAGCCCATCATCGAGGACGCGGTCTACCTGGCGTGCATGCTCAAGCACGGCTTTGCCAGTTTCTTCTGTTGTGGCAAGCGTGCGTTCGTTCACTTCCTTGCTAGTTGAAAGTGCAGCCTCGCAGTGTGCTTCCAGCGACGTTCCAGCCTCATCCAGAAGTGCTTTTGCCTGACTGACGGCCTCAGTCATCTTCTCAGACATCGTCTGAGCGCGTTCTGAAACAATGGTTGAAACTTCTTCTGTATGGGCGAGGGCATCGGTGGCAGCCGTGCGCACTTCGCCGACATGAGATCTGAGCGCTTCTTCAATCTTGGCAGATTCTGCAGCAGCAAGTTGGGCCAGTTCGTTCAGAACATTCGCCTGGGTTTTCATGTGCTCTGACAATTCCGCCGACCGGCCTTCCAGGCCTTCCACATCGTGGCGGAAACGGTCCATACCCGAGAGAACATTGTCAGTCACGTTTTGCAGTCGCAACTCAACATCAACGGACAGCTCGTGCACCTCACCGGCTTTTTTCGATATCTGGTTGCTTGCCTGCTCAAGTCGGGTTTCCATGCTGTCCGTTGCACCATGAAGCGCCGTCAGGCTCTCATCAATTTTTTCCTTGGCTGAAAGAGCTGTGTTGGAAGCATTTTCGCCTGCGCCAGAAAGTTCTCCTGCCATGGCTTTGACAATGGATTCCAAATTATTGAAACGGCCTTCAATCTCTTTGGTAAGGTCAGACATCGAGCCGCGTTCGCGTTCGAGAATGTCGCGGATGCTGCTGGTGCGTGCTTCAGTGTCTGCTGTGGCGGAAAACAGGTTACTGATTTGCTCTTGGAAGCGCTTTTCAAGATTATCAATCCGGTCAGAAGCAAGGTCGGCCACTGCCTCAACGTTTGTAAGCTCTTTCTTAAGGGATTTGTTAAGTTGGGAAAGGCGTTGTTCTGCAACCTCAACCGGCGCCACCGCCTTATGAAGGCTTTGCGCCATGGCAAGCCGACGTTCAAGAAGGGGGTCTGTGCGCTGGAAAGCCAAGGCAATTAGCCAGAAAATCGCGACCGGTGTCGTTAGCCCACCAATGATTGCAGCGAGGCTTTCTGGAGCTAACGCGGCGGGGTCAATATTATTTGTAGCCAGATAGTAGCCGCCCGCGCCAAGCCATAAGAGCGATGATGCTGACGCCAAAAGGAAAGGCATCAGCCGACGGGTGTTTCTGGCCCGTATGGCTTTTATGTTTTTTCGCTGTGCCGCTTCGTCTGAAGTTGCTCCAACTTCTTCCTCAGCCTCTGCCGTTTCCGGGAAGTCTGTTTCCGCTTTTGACATGCCGCCCCTGACGTTTCCGTCATCCATTGTATGAATTTACTAAGTCACTACAGTTCATGAATAACACCAGAACGTCAATAAGCGCCATAGTGTTCCATTTGCTTTATTCGGAAATCTTATTGAAAATATGGCAAGATGACGGTTCTGGACTCTTTCTATGAAGGATTGGCAGCAATGGATGATCTGCTGGAGCAAAACGTAAACTCAAAAGGCAAGCCAAGCAACGCGCAGCGACGCTATCTGGAACGAGGGCTGGATCAGCCTGGAGGCAAGTTGCCTCTATTTGATGGAGATGGGCAACGGATCAAAGATCAGACAATCAAGTCTTGCCTTTCAAAGGGATGGTGTGAACCATGGTACCGAAATCCTATTAAACCTGACTGGCTGGTTTGTAAGCTTACTGCCGAGGGGCGCAGTGTTTTAAGTAGGGAGAAGCTATGACTTCAGAGTCCACATGGGATGAGAGCATTGTCTTGGATGTTGCTCATCTGGATGGTTATACGGGCGGCGATACGGAGCTCGCCAGGGAAGTGCTTAAGATTTTCATAGATAACGCTCCGAGCTATCTAGCAGATTTGGGGGATGCAGACTGTCAAAGTTGGCGTTCTTCCGCACACAAATTGAAGGGTGCGGCGCGAGGGATTGGGGCATGGCGACTGGCGCGCGCGGCCGAGCGGGCCGAGTTTCTTGGTGAGCCAGCTGCAAATGATGACCGGCGAGTTGCCATCTTAAAAGAAATGAGCGCAAGGCTGGAGCAGTTGAAAGAACGAATTCAGTCTTTTTAAATCCGTGTAAATCAAGGGAAAAGATTGACCATATAGCAAAAGTGGGGCTAAGAATCGGTAACCACCTGTGTAGGCAGGATAAATAAGGGCTATGTATGAGCGACTATGATTTTGACCGGGTAAATGTACTGTTGGCGGAAGATAGCCCGTTCATCCGCTCGCTGCTTGTGAACTCTCTTAAGGTTCTTGGTGTTGGTAATGTTTTCGCTGTTGAGCATGGCGGGGATGCTATTCATTTTCTCCAGCGTGTGAAAAATGAGCCAATGAAAGTTGGCGTGCAACAGATCGACATCGTTATTTCAAACTGGGACATGCACCCAATCGACGGCATGATGTTTTTGCGCTGGGTTCGTCGCCACAAGGACAGCCCTGACAGGTTTGTACCTTTTGTAATGATCACCAGTTACACTGAGCCCGAACGCGTGCTGCAGGCCCGTGAAATGGGTGTAACAGATATGCTTGCCAAGCCATTCACAATCAAAAACATCGGCGAGAAACTGATTTCCATTATCGAACGGCCTCGGCAATTTGTGCATACGAAGGACTTCTTCGGACCTGACCGTCGGCGCCAGAAATTGCCGTTTGATGGGCCGGAACGGCGCGTGTTGACTGACAAGAGCGAAGGCGTGGAGATCATCCGTGGGTAAAAGCAAGGTCATCGTTCGGTTTTACCGGTTCAAGAACCGGCTGAAGGAAAAGACAGCAGGGCTTGCGCCTGGCAAGGTTTCCATTTCCCCGGAAGCGCTTGAAGCGGCTGAAAAGGCGCTTGAGAAAATGGCTGAGGAGTATCCTGATTGGGTATCAGGCCTTATCGTGAAACTGCAGGAACAGCATGGCCGCTGCGTTGATACACCTGAAAAACGCCGGGAAAGCCTTGAGGCTATCAACCACATTGCCCACGATATGAAGGGGCAGGGTGGCACATTCGGTTATCCACTGATTACAACGATTGCTGACTCCTTGTATGGCTTTTCTTATTCGCGAGACGAAATTACCGATAATCAGGTAGAGCTAATCAAGGCGCACCTTGATGCCATGCGGGCTGTGATCCGCGGCCGCGTGAGCGGTAGTGGTGGCGAGATCGGTGAAAAATTGATCGATGGCCTCAACCAAGCCATCGCCAAATATTCCAAGTAGCTTTTTAAAAAGCCGAAAAGCAAAAAGGGGCCAATTGGCCCCTTTGTTGTTATTTGGATGCCCGTTCCCGAAGCTTTAGAGCATAATCCATAATGTGGAATATCTCATTTTGTTCGAGCATGCCGTTGGCAAGGTGAGACCAGGGGCCAATGCCAAATACAGCAACATCTTCACCGCCATGGGTTTCGCTGCGAGTTGGCACCAAAGCCTGAGGGCGGAAATGAGGGTCTGCGATAATATCTTCTGTAAGGTGTGGGCGTTCACCTTTCACAGCGCCTGGGCCATTCTGGTATGCCAGTGTTGTGTATGGTTTGCCGTCTTCTGCCAGCGTCGGTTCAGTTTCATGCGGCCCAGTTACCAAACCAAAGATGGGATTGCCGCGTTTTGGGTACCCAGCCATGGTAAAGACATGGCTATGGTCTGCTGTCACTAGGATCAGGGTTTCTTCCGGATCAACCATCTCAAGGGCTTTTTTTACGGCCTTTGAAAGCGCGACAGTGTCGAAAAGGGCTGCTTTGGCGCTGCCGCCATGGTGGCCATGGTCAATCCGACCTGCTTCAACCATCAGGTAGAAGCCATCGTCGTCCTTTTGCAGCATTTTTATGGCTGCGGCTGTCATGTCGGCCAGGTCAGGTTGGTCATCGCTACGCTGAGCCTCAAACTGCATGTGTGAATCATCAAAGAGGCCAAGAAGGCGGGATGTTGAGGCGATATCAACTTTGTGAAGGTCGCTTGCGGTTTCCACATAAGCTGAGCCATCGCGGCTCTCTAGCCACTCTTGTGGAATGTTCCGGCCATCCGCTCTGCGCCCCTTGCCCATACCCTGAGGCAGGAAGTTCCGGCGACCACCGCCAAGTGCCACTTCAAGGCCGTCTCCTTGCATTGAGTCAAGGATTTGAGCGGCGATGTCGCGGCAGCCATTTTCTTTGGCTTCTGCCGGAAGCTGACTGTCTACTTCCCATTCTCTGCTGGGGCTGTGTGCGTATACAGCAGCAGGCGTAGCATGTGTCAGGCGTGCCGTGCTGACAATACCAGTGGCCATACCCGCTTTTTCAGCATAATAGGCGAGCGGCGTTAGTGCCGTTGCCATTGCACCCTTGCAAACACCCTTGGGCTGCGAAGGGCCAGTGTTAATCACGCCAATGCGGGTTTTGGAGCCTGTGTTTAGTGCCGAAGCTGTGCCAGCGGAGTCTGCGACCTGTGCGTCTACATTATATGTCTTTACAAGCCCGGTATTAGGGAAGCGTTCAAAGCTGAGGTAGTTTTCTTCCCCACTGTGTCCTGCAAGTTGGCCTTCAAGAATCCTGCCCGCTGTAAGGGTGGAGATGCCCATGCCGTCGCCAATGAACAAGATGACATTCTTGGCTCTTTTGGTATTTACCTTACGTTCAGCGCGGTCGGCGATGGTGCTGGCGCCATCGGTGAGCCATGCTTCCGCGCTTTTTGTGTCATCCGCTTGCCCTATGGTTGGCAAAAATGCCGTGGAGAGTGCCGATGCCGCGACGAGGGCGGCTTTGAGTTTATGCTTGATCATGGATTCCCTTCCGGAATTTTAAACGATATGTGGGCGCACATCAGGTTTTCTTTTAGCAAACAGAGGTCATGCAGGAAAACAAATTCTCCTGTATTTGCGTTCTCTGGAAGCACGAACTCTCTCACGGGATTATGACAAAGTAATAAACTTCTGTCTGAAGGTTTATCGGTGGATCGCTGTATCGCTTCAATTCGTCGTGTTTCGGTCGCCATAAGGGCTGGGACTGCGAAGATTTAAACATCAGCTCACAAAAGGAAGCTGGATAAGAAACATGTACGACACGACAAAATTTAAATTGCGAGGAGCAAAAAATGACGAAGAAATTTTTCCGGAATAGTATGATCGCTGCGGCAGCTCTAGCCTCTGCAACAATGACAGTCTCCGCACACGCAGGCGCTGACAATGGTCTGCGGTCATGGGCGAAATCCGCCGGTACATCAGTAAATGACGTAATGCGGTATCCTGCTCTGGCCATTCGGAATGGTGAAGAGGGCTTCACGAATTTCCATGTTACCGTAGACCGCCAAGGTAATGTTGTGGCATCTGACCTTAAAATGTCGGCAAACAGCGGCCTTATTAATGCGGCGGCCAAAAGGGTTGTGAAGAACGCTGATTTCCCCGCGCTGCCCGCCAGTTATGATGGTGAGAAAATGACTTTCTCGCTGCAGTTGACATACGCAATCGCAAACTCTTTTTCTGAAGAGCAGGCGCTTAAACGTCAAGGCCGTGTGACAGGGCGTGAGATTGCTTCTAAAAGCGCACCAATGGTTGCCAGTATCCGTATTCTGGATACGCAAGGCGAATAGGCTAAAAAAGCGCCAGAGGGAAGAGGGGCCTTATATGGCCCCTTTTTTTGTGGGTTAGCGCCGTAGCTCGCGCATGGCGCGGTCAATACCGCCAACTGTCAATGGGAACATTCGGTCCTCCATCAGAGACTTCATGATCTGAATGGACTGCGAATAATTCCAGTGGGTTTCTGGGATGGGATTAAGCCAGACTGATCGTTGATATACCTGGTTTAACCGGTTCATCCACACTTCACCAGATTCTTCATTCCAGTGTTCAACGGAGCCACCAGGATAGGTGATTTCATAGGGGCTCATGGATGCATCCCCAACGAAAATAACCTTGTAATCATGCGGATAAGTATG
>JABXIV010000074.1 GCA_013372925.1 Alphaproteobacteria bacterium | reverse complement strand
TCTGGATCATGTCCATGAATTGTTCGAACAGATAGAAGCTGTCCTGTGGGCCGGGGCTTGCCTCAGGGTGCTGCTGCACCGAGAAGATCGGCTTGTCTGTGCATTCGATGCCGCACACCGTGCGGTCGAACAGGCTGATGTGGCTGATCTTCACGTTTTCCGGCAGGCTGTCGCCATCCACCGAGAAGCCGTGGTTCATGCTGGTGATCTCAACCTTTTTTGTGCGCAGGTCCTGAACTGGGTGGTTCGCGCCGCGGTGGCCCTGATGCATCTTGTAGGTCTTGCCGCCGAACGCCAGCGCCAGAAGCTGGTGCCCAAGGCAGATGCCGAAGATGGGCAGGCCTGTTTCAATCAGTTGATGAATAACGGGCAGGGCGTATTCACCGGTTGCTGCCGGGTCACCCGGGCCGTTTGAAAGGAAAATCCCATCCGGATTCAGCGCCATGATCTCGTCAAAGCTTGCCGTGGCTGGCACCACGGTTACGCGTGCGCCTGTTGCTGCAAGGCAGCGCAGGATGTTGTCCTTCGCGCCATAGTCAACAGCCACCACATGGGCGGTCGGGTCTGTCAGGTTGCCGTAACCGTCCTTGATGGTCCAGCGGGTGCCGGTCCATTCGCGGTTCGTGTCACAGGTTACGTCTTTCGCCAGGTCCATGCCTTCAAGGCCGGGCCAGTCCTGCGCCTGTTTCAGAAGGGCGGGCACATCAAACTCGCCGTCTTTATTATATGCAATCACACCGTTCGGGGCGCCGTTCGCACGAATGTGACGGGTGAGCTTGCGGGTATCGATACCGCTGATGCCCACCAGGCCCATTTCAGTGCACCAGTCATCCAGATGCTTCAGCGCGCGGAAGTTGGCGGGCTCGGTAATATCTTCGCGCACCACAAGGCCACGTGACGCAGCGGTCTCGCGTTCCATGTCTTCTATATTGGTACCCACATTGCCGACGTGCGGGAATGTGAAGGTGATGATCTGGCCTGCGTAGGAGGGGTCTGTCAGGATTTCCTGATAGCCGGTCATGGAGGTGTTGAAGCAGACTTCGCCGACAGCGTCGCCTTCCCTTCCAAATCCATATCCCCAAAAAATAGTGCCATCTGCCAAAACAAGGATGGCGGTGATATCGTCAGCGGGTCGCTGCGTGGGGAGTGTGGAGTCGGTCATGGGGGCGGTTTCCTCCTGCCATTGGTTTCACACAAGTTCCCTTGCATATCAAGGGAGTAGCCTGTAAAAGGGCGCGCTGCACGCGCCAGTGGGCGTCGGCCAAATTGACGGGACAATAAGCAAAAGGGCCCCGTGGGTCAAGTAAAGAATTTAAAAAAATATCTAATAAAATCAATAAGTTAGAAGGCGTTTCCGATTTGCCAGCTGGCAGCTTATGCGGTATGATGCGCGCTTCCGACTCGTAAAGTCAGGGTGGTTATTTATGTTGCGGGACGAACTCAATCAAACAATGAAAGCTGCGATGCGTGCAAAAGAAACGCGCAAGCTTTCCACTGTGCGCCTGATTCTGGCAGCCATTAAAGAGAAGGATATCGAGCTCCGCACGTCGGACGGTGGCGATCGTGATGACGATGCCATGATCACTGATATCTTGTCTAAAATGGTGAAACAGCGCCGTGACAGCATCAAGGCCTATGAAGAGGCTGGCCGCTGTGAACTGGCGGAACAGGAAAAAGCCGAGATCGATATCATCGAAGAATTCCTGCCCAAACAGATGAGCGATGATGAAATCAAGGCGGCCTGTGAAGCCGTGGTTGCAGACCTTGGTGCTGAAGGCCTGAAAGACATCGGCCGCTGCATGGGCGCCATGAAAGACAAGTATGCCGGCCAAATGGATTTCGCCAAAGCAAGCGTGACCATCAAGGGCCTCCTGAGCTAGGCGTTTTTCGCGGCCTAGACAATCTGGCAAAAACATCACAGATTATGTGATTGCTCGAAAGGGGTGAGTGTTGTGCTCATCCCTGTTTGTGGTTTGAGGGGATAATGGCGCTTAGCCCGCAGTTTCTTGATGAGCTGAAACACAGGTTCACCCTGTCTGACGTTGTCGGGCGGCAGGTGAAGCTTGTGCGCGCCGGGCGTGAACACCAGGGCCTGTGCCCCTTCCATAACGAGAAAACGCCGTCTTTCACCGTGAATGACCAAAAAGGCTTCTATCACTGCTTTGGTTGTGGGGCGCATGGTAGCGTGATCGATTTCGTCATGGGCACCCAGGGCATGGAGTTCATGGAAGCGATCGAAATGCTTGCGGGCGAAGCAGGCATGGAGATGCCGCGCCAAACCCCTGAGCAGATCGAGCGGGACAAGAAGCGCGGCACGCTATCGGACGCCATGGACGCGGTGGCCAAATGGTACGCAGCACAGCTTAAGGGCCAGATCGGCCGGGCAGCCTATGACTATATCAAGGGCCGCGGGCTGACTGATGAGACAATCGAACGCTTCGGCCTTGGCTATGCGCCCGCGGCGCGCACATCGCTGAAGGATGCCCTGATCGCCCGCGGTGTGGGCGAAGACCAGCTTATTGAAACGGGTATGTTGATCAAGCCTGAGGGTGGCGGCGCAAGCTATGATCGTTTCCGTGACCGTTTGATGTTTCCGATCACTGACCGGCAGGGCCGGGTGATTGCCTTTGGGGGCAGGGCGCTTTCTGCAGACGCCAAGGCAAAATATCTGAACAGCCCTGAAACCACGCTCTTCCACAAGGGGGCAACGCTCTATAACTGGGCCAATGCCCGCGCCGCCAGCTATGACGCGGGCCAGGTGATGGTGGTGGAAGGCTATATGGATGTGATCGCGCTGGCGCAGTACGGCATTGATTATGCCGTGGCCCCGCTTGGTACCGCACTCACAGAAGAACAGATTTCTCATCTGTGGCAAATGGCGGATGAGCCGATCCTCAGCTTCGATGGTGATAACGCAGGCATGCGCGCAGCCTCCCGCGCGGTGGAGCGCGCCTTGCCGATGCTGAAGCCCGGCAAGTCGCTGCGGTTCATTATCATGCCAGAGGGTGACGACCCCGACAGTCTTGTTCAGCGTGAAGGCAAGCACGCTATTGAAAAACTGATCGACAATGCTGACCCGCTCGTAAATGTGTTGTGGCGCAACCTTACGGAAGGTGTGCCGGTTGATACGCCTGAGCGCCGCGCGGGGCTGGAGAAGAAGATATTCGGCGTTCTGTCTGAAATTGAAGACGAGAATGTAAAGAAGCTGTACCAGACCGAGTTCCGTAACCGGATTTGGGAACTGTTTCGCCCGCAAAAGAAACAAGGCGGTGCGAGTGCAGGTTCGCAGCGTTCGTTCCAGAAGGGAGGCGGGTTTCAGCGCAAGCCTTCTGGTCCGTTGCAGCCTTGGCAGCAAAGCGGTGGCCTTAAGCACACATCTTTCGCACAGGGGGATAAAGCCCGTCCGGTAACAGACCGGATGGAAAAGGTTATTCTCCTGACGCTTGTGCACCACCCGGAAATCCTCATCAAGCATGAGGAACTGGTGGCGAGCCTTGAATTGAGCACAACAGGGCTTGACGGAATAAGGAATGCGTTATTAGAGATGGCGGCTGCCGGTGAAACCCTTGATCATGAGGCAGTGATCACCCATCTTCAGGGCAGGCCGGAAATGGCGGCGCTCGAAAAGCTGTTGAGTGATCGGGCAATCAGGGATGATTGGTTTGCGTGGGGCGATGCTGCCTTGTCGGATGCGCTGACAGGGTTCGAGCATATTGTCTCGCGATTCCAGCATATTACAGCGGCGAAAGCGGCTTACGAACAGGCTGAAGCCGAATTTGCGGCTGAAATGACGGAAGAAAACAGGGACCGGTTTATCGCTGCACAAGAGGCTTTCCGGGCTTTGGAAGAAAAAGAAGCAGATAAAGAAGGTTACCGGCTCGAATCAGGCAGGTTTTCTTTCAATTAATATGGTATAGACTGCGATTCGCGCAGATCTGGAGAAAAAATACATGGCAACGAATGCGAATCAGGAAGACGATAAGGCAACCGGCACCGAAGAAAGTGGTTCCCGCCCGCTCGGTGATACGACAGAGGCCGCCGTCAAAAAGATGATCGCAAAGGCGAAGGAGCGTGGCTACATCTCATACGATGAGCTGAACGCCGCTTTGCCGACCGAAGAAATGTCGTCTGAAAAGATCGAAGACATCATGACAATGCTGTCTGAGATGGGGATCAATGTCACCGATGGCGACGAGCCTGATGACAATGATAGCGAAGACGAAAAAGAAGAAGCCGAACAGGAAGAATTCAAAACCACGGACAAGAAAGAAGCCAGTGACCGCACGGATGATCCTGTGCGTATGTATCTGCGCGAAATGGGGTCTGTGGAACTTCTGTCCCGCGAAGGCGAGATTGCTATCGCAAAGCGGATCGAGGCTGGTCGTGCGACCATGATCGAAGGGCTTTGCATGAGCCCGCTTACCTTCCGCGCCATCATTGAATGGGCAGAGCGGTTGGAAAATGAAGAGATGCTTCTTCGCGACATCATCGATCTTGAGGCAACGCTTGGCAAAGAACCTGACAGCGATGACCTTGAAGACGAAGATGGTGGCGACGTCATGAAAGAAGGCGCTGAGGGCGCCGATAATGATGACGACGATAAAGAAGAAAATGGTGAAAGCGAAGGTAACGACGACGGCAACAATGACGACGATGACGATGACGACGATGAAGCCGCCATGTCTTTGTCTGCCATGGAAGCGCACCTGAAGCCGGAGACCATTGAAAAATTCCGTCTGATTACAGCGACTTATAAAAAATACGCGAAACTGCAGGATGCCCGTCTGGCAGCGGCAGTACAAAGCGATACACTGTCCACAGCGCAAGAGCGCCGCTTCAAGAAGCTGCGTGAAGACCTGATCGCGCTTGTTAGCTCTGTTAAGTTTAACAACATGCGGATCGAAGAGTTGGTGGACGAACTTTACGGCCTGAACAAACGCCTGATGAGCCTGAGCGGCCGTCTGTTGCGTTTGGCAGAAAGCCATAAGGTTTCCCGTACTGCTTTCCTTGATGAATATCAGGGCAACGAGCTTGAAGACGGTTGGGCAGAGCGTGTAGGCAAGCTTAAAGGCAAAGGCTGGGCGTCATTCGTTTCGTCTGAAGGCGTTGCTATTAACAATATCCGTGATCAGGTGGGCGAAGTCGTGGGCCGCACAGGCCTGCATGTGGAAGAGTTTCGCCGCATTGTACGCACAGTGCAAAAGGGTGAGAAAGAAGCCCGGATCGCCAAGAAAGAAATGGTGGAGGCCAACCTCCGTCTCGTGATTTCGATCGCGAAAAAATACACCAACCGTGGCCTGCAGTTCCTGGATCTTATTCAGGAAGGTAACATCGGCCTGATGAAAGCGGTGGACAAGTTCGAATATCGCCGCGGTTACAAGTTCTCGACTTATGCCACATGGTGGATCAGGCAGGCGATTACCCGCTCGATCGCTGATCAGGCGCGCACCATCCGTATTCCAGTGCATATGATTGAGACGATCAACAAGCTGGTTCGTACGGGGCGTCAGATGCTGCACGAAATCGGCCGCGAAGCAACACCGGAAGAGCTGGCAGAGCGTCTGTCCATGCCGCTTGAAAAAGTACGCAAGGTGATGAAGATCGCCAAAGAACCAATCTCCCTTGAAACTCCTATCGGGGACGAGGAAGACAGCCACCTTGGCGATTTCATTGAAGACAAAAACGCCATCCTGCCTGTGGATGCTGCGATCCAGTCGAACCTGCGTGAAACCACAACCCGCGTTCTCGCAAGCCTGACACCGCGGGAAGAGCGCGTGCTGCGTATGCGCTTTGGTATCGGTATGAACACCGACCACACGCTCGAGGAAGTTGGTCAGCAGTTCTCGGTAACACGGGAACGTATTCGTCAGATCGAGGCGAAGGCGCTTCGCAAGCTGAAGCACCCAAGCCGGTCGCGTCAGCTCAGAAGCTTCCTCGACACCTAAGAGGCATCGCTTGGACTTTCTGAAAGATTTTGGAAGGGGCAGCTGGTTTCAGTTGCCCCTTTTTGTTTGTCTGGCTGCGGCCTTATCTCTTTGCTCTGCAGCAGCGAAAGCCATTCAGGCCGAGGCGGAAGCTAGCCTGAGATTAGACCCCCAGGGGCGCGTGTTGGTGGATGTGGTTGCCGCCGATGGGCAGGCCTATCCATTCCTTTTGGATACAGCAGCGAGCCGCACGGTTGTGTACCGCACCTTTGTATCGCTTCTTGATCTGGAGGCATCTCGCGGCCAGTCGCGCAGGGTGATCACCGCTACAGGCCCGCGTGAAATGCAGGTTTACCGTGTTGGCAAAATTCACGCGCTGGGCACAGCATTTGACCTGAAAGAAACCGTGGCTTTTCCTGACCCGAGGGGCAGGGGTGTTTATGGTATTCTGGGGATTGATATCATGCATGGTCGCCGCCTTGCACTTGGGGGTGATGGCGCGCGCTTCCTGTTGGAAGACGATGAGGATTGGCTTGATGATCCGTCTTGGTTGGTTGCTGAGGGGCGGCCTGTTGGCTATGGCTCCCTGGCTGTTACTGTGACAATCGCGGGCGTGGAAATCCCCGCAATCGTTGATACGGGTGCAGGGGCGACTGTGCTTAACCGAATGGCGGGCGCCGAACTCAAAGGCAAAGCAGGTGTTGAAGTTGGCGCAGGGGCGGCCAGTGTTTCGGCCACTGCGGGTTCTGTTGCGGCGGAAGTTTTGGTGGTGGAGCATCTTACTATCGGTGATTGGCGGAAGGAAAACCAACGCCTTGTGGTTGCTGATTTGCCGGTATTCTCGGCGTTCGGCGCGAAGCATGCGCCCGCCATGATTTTGGGGGCGGATGTGCTTTTGTCGGCAGCGAACATGGTGATTGATTTCAAGGAATGGCGCTTGTGTGTACAAGTACCCTGAAACGAAAAGCGCCCGGGCAACAACACACCCAGGCGCAATCCTAAACTTCTGTGGTTTGGTGTCTAGCTTCTGAACAGGCTGAGCAGCGCGGCTGGCTGCTGGTTCGAGATAGACAGCGCCTGGATACCCAGTGCCTGCTTTACCTGATTGGCCTCAAAGGCCGCTGACGTTGCGCCCAGGTCTGCGTCCACAAGGTTGCCAATACCTACTTCGGTGGCGTTGCTGAGGACTTCAGTGAAGTCCTTTGTTTCCTGAAGCTGGCTTGCGCCTGCGCCCAACTCGGAAAGCGCACCCGACAGGCCATTGATCGAATCTTCAATCGCGGAAACAGCTGCCTGCGCATTGGCAGCAGTGCTGATATCCTGACTGGCACCCAGAGTGATGTTCGGGCCACCAAGCGACAGGTCTTGCGCGGCGATATTGATCTGGCCCTGCCCATCAGCGCCGGTGACGGCGACAATATCGTCACCGCCTGCTTTCACGGCATTGGTGCCATTAAAATCGGCACTATCAACGATTGACGTGATCTGGTCCCGCAGGGCGACAAATTCGTCGTTGAGGGCAGACCGGCTGGCATCATCAAGCCCGGGGTCTGCAGCCGTTACGGCCTTTTCTTTCAGCTCCAGCAACAGGTCGGAAACACCACTGCCGGCTGAAAGCGCTACATCGGTTGTCGAGATCGCCCGGTCCAGCGATCCTTTCACGCTGTTCAGGCCTGCGACATCACTTTTAAGAAGCTGCGCGATCGACAGGATCGCTGCGTTGTCTTTCGCGCTGGAGACTTTCAGTCCCGTCGAAATTTCATTTTGCGTTTTGCTTTGAAGCGAATTTGTTCGCTGCAAATTACGCACGCCCAGCAAACTGCTGGCGTTCGTATTGATCGAGTTCACCATTTTTCAGCACCCATATTTTAACCAGCAGTCCCCACCGCTGGTCGGCATTCTACCTGCGCGCATTATGCCATAAAGGATGCAGTTTTTGAAGCTATGCTTAAAATTGAAGGCAAGTGCCGCCCCGCGCTCTGCAGGGCGGCGAGTGTAAAATGATTAGTCGGTGTGCGAAATGAAGGCTGCGATGGCGTCCCGAAGGGCCATCACGTCCATCTTGTCGCTTACCGCAACGGGCGTGTGGATGGAAAGCAGGGGCACACCGAAATCGATCGTGTCGATGTTCAGGCGGGCCAGTTCGCGCCCAAGCGTTCCGCCGCCTGCGCGGCCAACCTTGTAGGTGGTTGTTTGCCACGGAACGTTCGCTTCATCGAGGGCGTTGCGTGTCCAGGCGATGAATTCGCTGTTGGCGTCAAAGCCGCGGCCATAAAGCTTGATGTTCACGCCGTATCCGAGGCGCGGTGCGTTTGTCAGTTCCCATGCGCCGGGGCTCATGGGGTTCACGCCGGGGTTCACATCAATCGATAGCGCGCGCGAGGCCCGAAGCGCCCGCGTGAACAGGGGCTGGCGGTATGCATCGCCCAGTTCGGCATAGGCCAGTTCGCTCACCAGATCAGGCAGGTAGGTGGAGGAAGCCCCACTGACATTCACATTGCCGGATTCTTCATTGTCTGCGAACTGAATGATGGTGGTGTGCGGCAGCTTCTTGGCTTCAAACGCCGCAACCATGCTGGCGAAGGCTGCAAGCCGGTCATCCTGGCCGTACGCTGCGATCAGGCGGCGATCCAGCCCCATGTCGCGCGGGGCCATGGCAGGCACCAGTGAAAGCTCTGCTGAAACAAGGTCTGCCGGGTCGATATCGTAGGCGAACTTCAGGTGGCGGAATACCCACTCGCTGGCCTTGAACTTGCCGTCCTCACCATGCGGGCCGTGGGCCGCGATGGGGTCAAGCTGTTCGTGGGCCACAACATCACGGGCGCTTTTCTTCATCTGGTCGCGTGCCGTATGGGGCGACAGGTCAGGGATCATGAAGATCGGGTCGTCGGCATCAAGGCCCACGTTGATCTCAACGGTTTTGCCGTCCTTGCGGTCTACGCGGCCAACCAGCGCCAGCGGGATATTGGTCCACTGATAGGTTTTGATGCCGCCGTGATAGTTGGTTTGAAACAGCGCAAACCCCTGTGAGCCATCAACCGGGCGGCCCTTCAGTTCAAGGCGCGGGCTGTCAATGTGGCTGGCCACAATGCGGATGCC
>JABXIV010000078.1 GCA_013372925.1 Alphaproteobacteria bacterium | reverse complement strand
TATGAGTATCGAGACGATAGCGGGACCTGGTATCGTGCTTATGGAAATGAAAACTGGGAATTTGATGCGGATGGGCTGATGCGCCGGCGTATTGCCAGCATCAACGAACATCCTATCGAAGAAAGTGACCGCAAGTTTCACTGGCCGCTAGGCAGGCGGCCTGACGATCACCCGGGGCTGACAGAGATGGGCCTCTAGTGTTTCAATGAAAAAGGACGGTGATAGGCTTTAGTATGGTAACTTGTACCCTTGGTCTATCACCATTCTGGTTAGCGCATCCACGGCTTCCGGGTCGTAAATCTTCCCTTTGCCTTTTTGGATCTCCTCCAGCGCGGCTTCCATTCCTCTGGCGGGGCGATATGGCCGGTGTGAGGCCATGGATTCCACCACGTCGGCAATGGCGATGACCTTGGCTTCTGGCAGGATTTCATCGCCCTTCAGTCCTTGTGGATACCCGCTGCCGTCCAGCCTTTCATGATGCTGACGAATGACATCTGCAACCGGGAATGGGAAAGCGACATCTTTGAGGATTTGGTATCCGGCTTCTGCGTGTGTACGAACGATGTCCAGTTCTATCTGGGTTAGTTGGCCCGGTTTCACCAGGATTTCAGCGGGCACTGCTATCTTGCCGATGTCGTGAACCAGCCCCGTCAGTTTTAATCCTTCGCACAAGTTTTCTGGCCACCCCATCTCTTTGGCGATATCTGCGGCAATCTCACCAACGCGTGCTTCATGGCCCGCTGTATATGGGTCCCGCGCTTCAACCATTCTTGCAACAGCCCCCAGCGTCTGTTGCATAGAACTTTCAAGTTGCTCGACATACTGCCCAAGCTTTTCCTCGATCTGCTTGCGGTCGGTCGCATCGGTAATGAAACCATGCCACAGAATGCTGCCATCTTTCAGTTTTTCGGGTTGCGCATTGCCTGACCGCCAGCGCATGCCTTGTTTGGGCAGGGTTACCCGATAATCCTGCACCCAGGGTGTTAGGTCTGCAGCAGATCGGTTGATGGCTTCGGAAACCATTTCAAGGTCGTCAGGGTGCAAGCGGCTGAAGACGATGCTTGCATCTTCTGTAACATCTTCTGGCGCGACTTCATAAATATGCTCCATGCCTTCGCTGGCAAATGGGAAACAAGATCGTCCATCCGGGAAAAGTTGGTATTGGTAGATTACGCCGGGAACTTGGGCGGAAAGTTTGTGCAGAAGGTCGTGACCGTGTCGAAGACTCCTCTCAAGTGACCGCCTTTCGGTGATGTCTTCTACTGTGGCAATGACAGCTTCTCCGGTATCCCACAATATCTTGCGAACCTTGACCTCAAGCTCAATTTCTTGACGGTCCTTCCTGCGAAAACGGAGTGAGAGTTCCTCCACCTGACCATCAGCAAGCAAAGTGAAAGCCTTGTCTGTATCCACCAGTGTATGATCAGGTTCTATTGTCAGGAAGTTGGAGATGGGTTGGCCAATCAGGGCGTCCCTGGAAAATCCGGTCATTTGGCAGAAGCTTGGATTGGCATAGACAATGCCGTTTGCGTCCTGAACAAATACAGCCGTAACGGTTTCTTCAATCATTGACCGGAAGCGCTGTTCGCTTTCCCGCAATGCTTCCTCACTTTGCCTGATAGCTGTTAGGTCCATCCAGGCAACGATGATGTCATCTCCCGTAACGCTAACGCTGCCTCTGGCAAAAGCGTTACTGCCGTCCTTTTTGGTCAAGCAGACTTCAGGCGACATTACTGGGTGGCCGGATTTGCGAGCTAACTCGGTGTCCTTTTCCCACAGGGCGAGCAAATTTGTACGTTCACCCGCGTGTTGATAGACTTTTTCAAACCAGGCGTTTGTATCGGACAATTCTGCTGAAGAATAGCCAAGCCAATCGAGAAGTGATTGGTTCATCATTCTAATGGCGCCGCTGGCTTTGCTAATGATCAGCATTGGCATGGGGGAGTGTTCAAATACACCACGGAACCGGTGTTCTGAAAGGTTGGCACGTTCGTCAGCAACAGACTTTCCAAGTGCAAATGACACATCGGCGGCCATTTCGTTCAAAACCCGAATCTGATCAGGTTCAAAAGCTGACGTATGGGCCGCATATAGTATCACGTGGCCCCATCTTCTGGACTCTTCCGTAAGGGGCAAGATGCACTGCCAGCGTAGATTGCGTTCATGAAGATAGTTGCGCCAAAGGCATTTTTGCGGGAGCGACTGCAAGTCGTTGATCAGGGCCTTGTCATCAGAGGGATAAATGCCTTGGGAGAGATATTTCCCAATTTCTGCCAGTGGTACCTCAAGCGCGCCATTTTTGGTTTGAATGCCGAAGTGGTGGAGGACATCGGTATTGCCCTCATTCGGGTTGTTTCGAACAATCAGGACAACAGGAAAAGGTTTGTGCTGTGTGAGCGCTTCGAACAGCTTTCCTATGATTGCATCGGGGGCCGGGCTATGGACAATCGCACGATTGATCTTGCCCAACATGTCCAGAAGCCAACCTAGCTTTTTCTCATTCTGCCAGGTTTGTATGCGTTCCAGCTGCGCCGCAATCTGTATGGATGCAGTGGCGAGGAAATCCTCCTCTTCATCAAGGAACAAGTCGCCTTTTACAACCACATCATCCGGATACCAGACACAGATTTTGCCTACCGTTTTGCCGGCAGCGACAATGGGTTTAGACAAATATCGCTTGCCTTCACGTTCGGCGCCAGCTTTACCCCAGTCACTTGTGATACAAACTCTTGCCTTGTCGGAATGCAGGAAGGCTTCAGGAAGTATTGTTGCAGCTTCGGCCAAAAGGTGAACAGGCTGGAAGCCCAACTTGTCACCAAGCCGCCCAACCTGATGAAGCGCATTTAGCTCTTTCACTCTTTCTTCGAGGGCGCTAAGCAGCTCCCTGCGTTCTTCGGCTAGTCGCCTTTCTTCAGTTACATCCTGTATAACCTCAACATGAGTGCCGAGCTCCAGTTCTTCACCGAAGGGAGCAATGTTGAAGTTATAAAAGCGGTTGCCGATACCAACGGTAACCTTAAGCTCGGCGTGTCGGCCGGCCCAGCCAGAACAGAGTGCGCAATCATCACGAGACAAGGCCGGGTTATGGAAAATCGTATGTGCATCTGCTCCGTTCAAATCCTGACCTGACTTGTTTGCCATGGTGTAGGCTGCGCGGTTTGCCTGAATGATCTTTCCAGACCTATCGACGACGATCGCCGGGTTGGGAATGGAATCGTAACTTGTGGCTGCGCGTGCAAGGATGTTGAAAGGCGCCCTGAGCGTACCCTTTACAAGGCTGAGGAACAGGAACCAGTAGGCGTAAATTTTCAGGATATGCCCGGCTGCGTTGGCAAAGTCGAATACACCGGCATATTGCGTGAAGGCAAACTCGGATAAAATCATGGCCCCGGCCGCGGCCATCAAGCCGAAGTAGATATTGGGCGCCAATTTTTCTTGATGTTTGTAGATTGTCAGGCCCGCCATGAATAACAAGCCAATCACCACATATTCTGTGCCGATTTTGAAGGCCGTCAGGCCCTGGCCTTCGATATAGCCATCTGGGAAATTGCCCGTGAATATCAGGTGCAATACGAACACAGTGTATGTGGTGCCTGCGAAGCCGGAGGTTCTCAGGGATATTGGTTTGAATAGGGAAATAGCGGCTAAAAGGAAGAAAAAAGCCTGAATAAACCGTGCGGCGACCCAAAGCTGCGTGGCAGTATTGGAGCCGCCTACAGGAAGCAAGGCCATGCCTTCGTATGCCAACGCGTGGATGAAATCCAACAAGGCTGCGAAACCAATGCCGACACTTAGCAAAGCAAGGCTGATATTTTTTGAGAAGTACCGCGTTTCTCTGGAAACCACAAAGGCCATCACGCCGATCAGAACGGAAGAAATTTCAGCAATGCTGTGGAATAGAAGATAGTTTACGCTGAATGCAGCGAAGCTGACGGCAGATAGAAAAACGATTGGCAGCAAGATATCCTTCACCCAATCCGATGTCAGGGAGTTATTCTGATGCTTTGGATTGAACTTGCTCAAGGACTGAATATCGATTGCGGTTTTTACCTTCTTCATTTCCGTTTTTCTGTGCTCCTGCGTTCAGCGTACACGATGCCGGGCCAGAGACCTAGATGTTGATTTTATCGGGCGCGAAATTCATGTGGCAGGTTTGCAGTTCCTTGATTGCATACATACAGTAATGCTTGTGGGCTGATGGATTGATCCAACACGCGAGAATTTTTGAGCCCATTTAAACAACCGATATACGAAAGGGTTGGAAATGGCAGTTTTAAAACTGAGCGCTGACGATGTTTTGGCCCGGAATATTATAGGCGGGGCGTTTCTCCACGAACAGGGGCAGTCTGTGTGTCGGGGGTATGTTTCAGGCTTCAGCGTTGAGGGTGACTGTTGGACGCTGGCCGTCAGGGATGTTGAGTATCTCAATAAGATGGTTGGTGAGTGGTGCCCTGATTCCGATCAGGATGAATATGGTGGGCGCCTTTCCATGCATGCGTCCTTCGAGGAGGACACCGTGGACGGCATCCTTTGTCTTTCAGGCTATGGCATGGAAATCTATGTAGCACCGATGTGCGCCAATCCTTGGCAAGAGATCGACTGGCCAGAACTGGACGGCTATGGCGGTGGCCCGATGGAGGGCAGCTTGAGCAAGAGAGACAAAAAGAAGCGTCGGAAGCAGAAGCGCTGAAAATTAGTCAGAAAAGCAAAAAACCGCCTGACCGTTTCCGGTGAAGGCGGCTTTTGAAGTGGTGCCCGGGGGCGGATTCGAACCACCGACACGCGGATTTTCAATCCGCTGCTCTACCAACTGAGCTACCCGGGCATGCTTGTCACACGGCACCATGTACCGCGTCAGCGAAGGGGCTTATAGGCAATAATTCGGGGCCTGTCCAGCGCTGAATCGAATTTTTTTAACGCACTTAGCGTTCGCCTTCTGCTTCCCCGATATCGTCCGGGATTTCGCTATCGCCAGGCAGCGTATATTCTTCGTTGAACCATTTACCCAGGTCCACATCTGCACAGCGTTTCGAACAAAAAGGCCGATATTTCACCACAGCAGGTTTGCCGCATTCGGGGCATTTGCCGCCGGTCTGTTTTTGGGTCTCGTCTTTGGTCATGTAACTGCCTATCAGCTTCGTATCCAGGCGCTGGGTGTTTCGCCTGTTTCTGTTTCAATCGGTCTGCCTGCCGATTCCTTCAGCGTGCTCATAAGGTTCGGGTGCTGCTCGAACCAGTTTTGAACCGCCATAGGCATCACAAGAACAAGTGTGCCGGGTTCGGCGCTGTCTGTGGCGCGGCGCGCTTTTCGCAACAGGTCGAGCGCCATCGCCTCAGGCCTTGGTGTCTGGCGCGATTGTCGCAGCATGCGATCCCGCAGACTCAGGCCACGGCGTTTGCGGTTGATTTCCATCAGCCCGAACTGTGACAAGCCTGTATGCTGAACCGGCACAGAATCCTCACGGAAAGCTTTGGTGACAGTATCCATCAGCTCTTTGGCGTGGCCTTTTGAGGACATATCAATGAAATCCACCACCACAAGGCCGCCAATGTCCTGAAAGCGCAGATGAAAAGCCACGGCCATCGCGGCTTCCATATTGGTGACAAGCTTTGCTTCGCCCGCGTTGCGGCCCTTCAGGGCAGATCCCATGTTCACGTCAATGGCCGTAAGGGCAGGGGTAGGGGTTATCGAAATCCAGCCGCCGGACGGCAGCTCGATCCTGTCGGCCAGGGCTTCGTCGATGGTTTCGTTAACACCCAGTTCCTCGAAAGCGGAGCTGCTGCCTTTATAAAGCTGCAGGCGTTCTTTCAGGTCTGGCCACAGGCGGTTTGCGATCGCCTTTGCTTCTGCCAGTATGCTGCCGCCTTCAATTAGGATGTCACTCTCGTCGGCTGGCGCAGCAAGTAGCGCTTGCTCCAGCGGGGAATGCGAGAACAGCAGGCCAGGCTTGTCTGCTGATTTGGTAAGGCCCTTCACCAGCATGACCGCTTCATTCACAACGGCTTCCGCAGGAACTTCGCCCGCATGGCTGCGCACGATGATCGCAGCGCTTGCAGCGATATCCGCCAGCAGAGGCGCAAGGGCCTTTTGTTTTTTGGCGGAAAGGTCTTTGGAAAAATTTAGGCGTGAACCGCCAGCTTCCACAACGCAGTAACGCCCAAGAAGGCGTGGCCGCGGCGTTACGGGCAGGGCCTTGGCTTCTAGAAAACCTGGCTCGCTGATAACTTGCACGGTTAGCATATCACCTTCGCAAACACAGTCGCTGATCGTATCTGCGCGGCCTTTCACCAAAAGCTTCGCGCGCCTCAGGTTCATAGCCCCCGATAGGCCATCGCCCAGATCAAGGAATGCCATATCCAATGTGTTATCCACGCGGGTAACACGGGCCCGGAAGATAGTGTCCAACGGGCTCAGGCTTGCGTCCAGATGGGATTTGAGGTCAATCGGGAAGCCGTCTTCATCAATAGTGGCGGATCGCCATTCACCAATACCTGGTTCAATAATAGTGAAGCTGGTCATATCAGGATTGATCCTGTTTGGTCAGGTGTGCGTTCATCCAGCCGCCCACCTCAAAGAGCGGCAGCCCAACAACATTCGAATATGATCCGGACAGGAAGCGCACATAGGTGGCGGCAAGCCCCTGGATAGCATAGCCACCAGCCTTGCCGTCCCATTCGCCGCTTTCGATGTACTGCTCGATATCGGTTTCTGACAGCACCTTGAAGGCAACCGTGGTGGTGACAGACTTGGTGATCTGATGCCCGCCGGGCAGCACAACCGAAATGCCAGAGATTACCTTGTGACGACGACCGGACAGCATTTTGAGGCAGTGCCGGGCCGTGGCCTCATCTTCCGCCTTTGGCAGGATGCGCTTGCCCACGGCCACAACCGTGTCAGCGGCAAGCACAAGCGCGCCTGGATGCTCGGGGGAAATGGCTGCGGCTTTTTCGCGCGCCAGCCGCTCCGCATGCGGTTTGGGCAGTTCGTCTTTTTCCGGGGTCTCATCTATATGAGCGGGGGCAACCACATCGGGCGCTATGCCGATCTGGGCAAGCAAATCCAGCCGCCGCGGCGAGGCCGAGGCGAGGACAAGAGTTTCTGCTTTTTGGGGTGCTTGTGCGCCCTCAGGGGCGTCATGTTGGCGCACGGCCATCAGCTTCCGACCGATCTTACTTGAAGCGGTAGGTGATGCGGCCTTTGGTCAGGTCGTATGGAGTCAGCTCAACCAGAACTTCGTCGCCAGCCAGAACACGAATGCGGTTCTTGCGCATCTTACCTGCGGTGTGGCCCAGAATTTCGTGGCCGTTTTCCAGCTCTACACGGAACATTGCGTTTGGCAGCAACTCGGTCACTTTGCCACGCATTTCCAAAACTTCTTCTTTAGCCATTGTATCTCCTTGGTATGGCTCTTCATTCGCGCACATTCATGAAGCGTGTGCCGCCGAAATGCAACAATTTTGGCGTCTTTTTTGCCAAAAACACCGATATTAGTGGCGTTTTTACCATGATCGACACTGAAGTGTGATGGTTTGGCGTCTTAATAGGGGAAGCGATCGGCAATGCGGCATTCCAGATGGTCGCGCACCAATCGGTAGCTATCCATGATCTGGTTCCGGTTGCCTTCTGAGTCTGAGGGGTCCGGCGTCGCCCAATACTCAAGGGGGGTGTCCGTGCCTTTCATGGCCTTCTCCAGGCGGTCACGCGCTTCTGGTGTCAGGGCAATGACAAGATCAAAAGCACCAAGGTCCACATCCTGCAATGTCAGCGCTTTGTGGCCTGATATGTCGATGCCGTTTTCCTGAAGGGCTGCCACAGAAAAAGGATCAAGCGCCCCTGCGATAAGGCCCGCGGATTCCACAAACATGCGGCGCTTGCTGTGGCGACAGGCAAGGGCTTCGGCCATGGGGCTTCTTACGGCGTTCTGATTGCACACAAACAGGACGCTTTTAATAGGGCGCTGCTGGTCGGTCATCGCGGCCCCCGGTTGTCTTTCAGGTGCAGCACACACACAAGGGTGAAAAGCCTTCTTGCTGTTTGGGTATCAACCTTGATCTTGCCGTCCAGCCGTTCCTGCAACAATTCACTGCCCTGGTTATGCAGGCCGCGCCGACCCATATCGATGGCCTCAATCTGGCTTGGGCTCGCGGTTTTAATTGCTTCGTAATAGCTGTCACAGATGGCGAAATATTCCCGAATGATGCGCCGGAAGGGTGTCATCGCCAGACGGAAGTTCATCAGCGGTGCGTCATCGGTGGACCGGACATCGAAATTCAGTCGGCCTTCAATGGTGGCAAGCGTGAGCTTGTAGGGCCCTTCATAGCGTTCATCTGATGATTTCAGGAGTTCGAAGCTGTTTTCTTCGAGAAGGTCGAAGATGGCAATACGACGTTCATGCTCGACGTCCGCGCTCCAGCGCACGACCGTGCTTTCGTCCAGTGTCACATCTACAAGCTTGTGGTTCGCCATAACCCTATTTTGTAGAGCCTTTCAGGCGAATGGCAACAGAAAGCGCGTGCGCGCCCAGCCCTTCTTCTTCCGCAAGGCGCACTGCGGCGGGGCCGATGGCTTCAAGACTTTCCTGTGTGCAGCCCACGAAAGTGGTGCGTTTCATGAAATCATAGACACTCAGGCCCGAAGAAAAGCGTGCAGCGCGCGCGGTCGGCAATACGTGATTCGGCCCGGCAACATAGTCGCCGATGGCCTCTGGCGTATAGCGCCCGATGAAGATGGCCCCGGCGTTTCTTACCTTTGGTTTGAAATCGTCAGCATCCTCGATCGCCAGTTCAAGGTGTTCTGGTGCCAACCGGTTTACAAGTGGCACGGCGTCAAGCAGGTCTTCAACCACAATCACGGCACCAAAATCTGTCCAGCTTGCAAGGGCGATGTCTTTTCGGTCCAGGTTCGCCAGATGATCTTCCACGGCGGCCATAACCTGGTGGGCATAGGCTTCGTTATCTGTGATCAGGATCGATTGGGCGGCTGTGTCATGCTCAGCCTGTGAAAGCAGGTCTGCCGCAATCCAGCGTGGGTCATTTTGGTCATCGGCCACCACCAGAATTTCGGATGGGCCAGCGATGGTGTCGATGCCTACTTTGCCGAATACCTGCCGTTTGGCTTCCGCAACAAACGCATTGCCGGGGCCGACGATTTTATCTACCGGCGCAATTGTTTCGGTTCCGAAAGCAAGAGCTGCCACAGCCTGTGCGCCGCCAATCCTGTATATCTCGGTCACACCCGCCAATTTGGCTGCTGCCAGCACAAGCGGGTTCAGGATATCGTCTGGTGTTGGCACCACCATCACAACCCTGTCTACGCCCGCAACAGCGGCGGGGATTGCGTTCATTAAAACGGATGACGGATAGCTTGCCGTGCCGCCGGGCACATAAAGGCCTGCGGCCTCAACAGCCTGCCAGTTTTGCCCCAGGCGCACGCCCGCCTCGTCTACATAGTCCAGGTCGTCCGGGATCTGTTTCTCATGGAACCCACGGATGCGGTTTGCTGCCAGCTCAAGCGCCTGCATGGTTTCTGCATCCACCTGCGCGCAGGCAGCATCCACTTCCGCTTCGGTTACCTTCAGGCCGCGCGTACGGGCATTAAATCGGTCAAACTTGGTGGTCAGCTCGTAAAGTGCTTCATCGCCGCGATCTGTCACGTCGCGAATGATGTCCGTCACCACGTCGCGAACGTCTGTAGTGGTTTCGCGTTTCGCAGAAAGCAGGGCTGAAAAGGCTGCTTCGAAATCGTCGGCAGTGCTTTTAAGAAGTTGCGCCATTTTTTACGGCCTCCCTGAAGCGGTCGATCCAGTAGCTGATTTCCTGTGGGCGTGTTTTGAACGCGGGGCGATGCACCACAAGGCGGGAGGTGATGTTGGTCAGCACCTCAACCTCTTTCAGCTTGTTGGCCTTCAGCGTGCCGCCCGTTGAAACAAGGTCCACGATACGGCGGGAAAGCCCCAGTTGCGGCGCCAGTTCCATCGCGCCATTCAGTTTGATGCATTCCGCCTGGATGCCGCGTTCGGCATAATATTCGCGGGTCAGGTTCGGGTATTTGGTGGCCACCCGAATGTGGGACCATTCTTTGGGATCTTCTTCCGCTTCGTCTTCCGGCATGGCAAGCGATAGTCGGCAATGCCCGATATCCAGATCAAGTGGTGAATAAAGGTCCGTATAGCCGAACTCTTGCAGCACATCATTGCCAACAACTGCCAGATGGGCAGCACCAAACGCAACGAATGTGGCGGCATCGAATGCCCGCACGCGGATGATCGACAGGTTCGGGATATTGGTATCAAACTGCAGGGCACGTGATTTTGGATCATCAAATGCGGGTTCTGGATGGATACCGGCAGCTTTCACGAGTGGCATGACTTCCTCGAGAATGCGGCCCTTTGGTAGGGCGAGTACCAGTTTATCTGTGAGTTCCATCGGTCTGTTCCGGGTTATTTGATGAAAAATGAAATAGGGGGATGCGTGAGAAATCAAGCATCATGATGGGGGCGCGCAAGGGCCTCCCAGTCATCGCTCAGGTCGCTCAACATTGCTTCAATGCATTCCGCCTTCAGGCGAATGCCTTTGCCGTCAGCAAAGTTAATCAAAATGAAAAAGTCATCCCCGTTTTCGTGGGCTTCAATATCAAGAAGCGCGAGAACCTCGTCCTTTTGGCTCAGGTCGATGCCATGCAGCTTGGCTTCAAGGATGCCGTTCATGTGAAAACCGGTGCGAACGCGCTCACCTTTCGGGCGCAGGAAGCGGCGCTTTTTTTCCCAGCGGAAGCGGTTGCCAACGAAAGCAAAACGATGCTCTTCCGCAAGCCACGCAATATCACCCACACGCACGGTGGTGTCCTGCAAAAGGCCAGAAAGGATTGTCACCTCTTCAGGTGATCTACCCATAATTTTTAACGGATCGCTCATAACGCCATGGTTCCTGCTTCAGAATCGAAGCCAATTTAGGCGGCCTGCCCGCATGCTTCAAGTGGTTTCCCGTTGTCGGGCCGTGCAGAAAAACTTTTGGGGTGCGGCGCGTGGCCCTAATCGGGCATGCGTTCTACATCAGCGCCCACGGCCTTGAGCTTTTCTTCCAGGCGCTCATACCCGCGGTCCAGATGGTACAGACGGCGCAGTTCGGTCTTGCCTTCCGCAACAAGGGCGGCGAGTGCCAGCCCCATGCTTGCACGCAAGTCTGTCGCCATCACAGGGGCGCCCTTCAGTTTGTTTACTCCGCGCACCGTGGCGCTGGCACCGGTTACGGTGATGTCGGCCCCCAGGCGGCATAGCTCAGGCACGTGCATGAAGCGATTCTCAAAAATGGCTTCGGTGATCACGCTTGCGCCATCGGCCACACAGGCAAGTGCCATGAACTGTGCCTGCATGTCGGTTGCGAAGCCGGGGAAGGGTTGGGTTACAATATTGAAACCCTTGATGTGGCCGTTGGATTTGACCCAGATACCACCATCTTCAATTTCTACAATGCCGCCAGCTTCCTCAAGCTTATCAAGCGTGGCTTGCATGTCTTGTGCGCGGGCGCCGTCAAGGAACAGGTTGCCGCGTGTCATCAATGCAGCTACAGCGTAGGAACCAGCTTCGATACGGTCAGGCATCACCGCGTATTCAGCGCCGTGTAATTTATCCACGCCTTCAACGGTGATGGTCTCGTGGCCAGCACCCTCGATCTTCGCGCCCATGGCGTTCAGGCAGTTGGCAAGGTCTGCAATCTCGGGTTCGCGCGCGGCGTTTTCGATCACTGTCGTCCCTTTGGCGAGCGTTGCTGCCATCAGGGCGTTTTCTGTCGCCCCTACGGAAACGAACGGGAAGCGGATATTGCCGCCCGTGAGGCCCTTGGGCGCGCTTGCGCGCACATAGCCTTCGGCCACGTCGATCTCAGCGCCCAGTGTCTGCAGGGCTTTCAGGTGCAGATCAATGGGGCGTGTGCCGATGGCACAGCCGCCGGGCAAGGAGACGATCGCCTCACCCGCACGGGCCACAAGCGGCCCCAGGACCAAGATGGACGCACGCATCTTGCGTACAAAATCATAGGGCGCGACGGTGTCGTTGATTTGCCCGGCATCGAACGTAAGGCTGCGACCGGCGATTTTGCCGCCCTGGCCACCTGCCATGGTCACGGTCACCCCCATATGGTTCAGGAGGTCCGCCAGCGTGGTGATATCCGCAAGACGCGGCATGTTATGAAGTGTTAACGGTTCGGCTGACAGGAGCGACGCACACATGAGCTTCAGCGCTGAGTTTTTTGCGCCTGAAATAGGAACTATGCCTTCAAGCCTGTTCCCACCGGTGATGACCAGTTTGTCCATGTGTGTAGTGCCTTTCTATACCGCTAGTGCCGCCCATCAATGATGACCGACATGTTGGCCGCTAATAAAGGCAGCTTGGCGGCAAAGCAATGCCCGATATGGGGCAGTGTGCTTTTAAAGTTTTGGCAGTGTAACGCCGGTTTGGCCCTGATATTTGCCGGAGCGGTCCGAATATGCCGTTTCGCACGGCTCGTTGCCTTGCAGGAACAGGAACTGGCATGCGCCTTCATTGGCATAGATTTTAGCCGGCAGCGGCGTGGTGTTCGAGAACTCCAGCGTCACGTGGCCTTCCCAACCGGGCTCAAGGGGTGTCACATTCACGATGATGCCGCAGCGGGCGTAGGTGGATTTGCCAAGGCAGATCACCAACACGTCCTTGGGGATGCGGAAATATTCAACGGTGCGCGCCAACGCAAAGCTGTTTGGTGGGATGATGCAAACATCTGTGTCACGATCGACGAAGCTTTTCGGGGAAAAGTCTTTCGGGTCAACAATGGCGGAATCAACGTTGGTGAAAATCTTGAACTCTGGGGCTACGCGGGCGTCATAGCCATAAGAGGACAAGCCATATGAAATATTGTCGTTCCTGACCTGCCCGTCCACAAACGGTTCGATCATGCCGTGTTCTTTTGACATCTGGCGAATCCATTTATCGGACATAATGGACATTGGCGTCTCCCCTGAATCACTTGTGCCCCAACCCATCGGAGCATGTCTGTTTTTGGCATTAGTAAGCCAATCGATTATGCGCGACAAGCGTTAAACCCACTCTATGTGGGAATTGTTCAGAGGGGAGGGAGGGTGAATTGGAAAAGTCGAGAAGACGGCGTTATTTAGCGTCGTCCTTGCGTTCGCGCTGCTGTTCCTTGCGGCGGCGCAAGTTGGCACGCAGGGCTTCGGCAAGGCGTGCTTGCTTTTCAGCATCCTTCAGTTTGCCTGTATCCTGTTTTAGCGTACCGCTTTTTGACTTGTCTTCGCTCATGGGCAGAGATTTGCGCCAAAGCGGCTGATTTTTCAAGTGGGAATGTTGCCTGGAAGGTTTGTTTTTATGTGGGGCTGCGGTACTGCCAAGAGCAGGTAATTCATAACCGGCTTGCACCACAATTACTTACTTGACTCAATTGCGGGCCGCTTATAGAAGTGCGCTCGCAAGAAGTGGTACGCTGCTGTAGCTCAGGGGTAGAGCACTCCCTTGGTAAGGGAGAGG
>JABXIV010000008.1 GCA_013372925.1 Alphaproteobacteria bacterium | reverse complement strand
GGTGCCGCCATATTCTTCCACCAGAAAAGGTAGGATTGGCACGATAATGCCGAAGCCTAGCAGGTCTACGAAAATGGCGAACAATACGGCTGGCATGGCCAAAACTCTTTGCGGGTTAAACGGATGTCTGTGTGGCAGGCACAAATGGTTCGGTGCAGTGAAGCACAAACGGGGCCTGCTGTCAGGTCACGATGTAGCGAAGGAACTGCTTTCTAGTTTGAAAGCGCGTCCACCTTTTCCTTGAGCGCGGCAAGCTGGGCTTGAAGGTCAGCCAGTTCCTTGTCTTTCGTGCGCGGGGTTTCGGTGGTCTCTTCCTGTGCTTCAGGCTTTGCAGGGGGTGTTTGGTGTGCCCCCGAGGTGAAGACCCGCATGCTTTGCTCGAACAGCGCAAGGTTTTGGCGTGTCAGTTCCTGAAAGATGGGCATGAAATTCTTGTTGTCCATCTGGTCGCCGCAGGCTGAACGGATCTGTTCCTGATGCCGGGTCAGCACTTCCATGGCGCTTTGCAAATAGCTTGGCACCATGGCCTGAAGGCTATCGCCATAAAGGCTGATCAATTGCCTGAGGAAGGCGATGGGCAGCATGTTCTTTTCGCGCGTTTCCTTTTCGAAGATAATCTGTGTCAGGACTGCACGGGTGATATCTTCACCGGTTTTGGCATCGCGCACGACGAATTCCTCGCCTGACTTGATCATGTCAGCAAGGTGGTCAAGCGTCACGTAACTGGAGGTCTCGGTGTTATAAAGCCGCCGGTTTGCGTATTTCTTGATGATGATCGGTTCGCCTTGTTCGCGTTTTTTCCGTGCCATCTTGTGCCTCGTCATGCCGCCTGGCCTTATTGTCCCTCGCACCTGCGAAAAGCCGAAAGGGCAGCAAATCTCTAAATAATTCGGGGAATTAAATGGTATTTGATGCGCTGCCGCAAGGAAAATTGTGCAAATGCAAAAAGAATTTCATTTTGCGCCAAATGCCAGCTTCCTATAGTGAAATTGTCATGCGTGATGAAGATATAGAGCAAGCAGCCGACCTGTTCCTGACCTTGTGGCAGGAAAATATCCGCCTGTGGGCAACAGAGAAAGATCTGCTGCCGCATGCTGAGCTTGCTGAGCTTCTTGAAGTGCCTTTGGGGCCTAACGCCAATCAGGAAGGCGCGCCATGACAGCTCACCCGAATGAGGGCGCTTCCAGTGCCAGGTCACTTTGGATGGAAAGCGAAGCTGCCATTCGTGGCCCACGCCCTATGTCGCTTCATCTGGCCAACAGCCTGATGATCTGGCGCGAAGCGGGGGCCGGCGCTCGCCGCCTGCGGGCTGGCACGGGCGTGTGGCACAGCGGTGTAAAGGACAGCCTGCTGATGCTGAAAGAACTCCTCAGGTCGGATGAGGACTGGCAGGCATTCTATGGTGCAGTTGAAAAGAAGGCCTCAGGTCGCAGCGACACCATGCTTCAGGGGATCGCGAAATATCTGGCGCACCCTTATCACCGGCCGGAAAGTCAGGCATCAATTGCGCTGCAGGTTGGCAGTTGTCGGTTGTATGATTTTGGCGGGGAGGGTGAACCCATTCTGTTGGTGCCGAGCCTGATTAACCCTCACTATGTGCTGGACCTAAAACCTGGTCGCAGCCTTGCTGAATATCTTAAGGGACATGGATACCGCCCTTATCTGGTGCACTGGTATGATCCCGGCGAAGAAGAACTGACATTCGGCATTGGTGACTTTGTGATGAAACGCCTGAAGCCGTTTCTGGAGCATGCCGCGGGTGTCGCAGGCGGGCCGGTGCCCGTGCTTGGTTACTGCATGGGAGGGACGCTGACGACAGCATTGGCTGCACGTGTGCCAGAGCTTGTTTCCATGCTTGCGCTGGTTGCGGCCCCTTGGAATTTCGATACAAAAAAACCGCATGCGGGCAAGAAATACGCTCCTGTGTTCGCAGAAGCGCTGGCGAAGTTGCCAGATGGCATGCCGCTGCCGGTTGATGCCGTACAAACCTTTTTCACAAGCGTTGATCCCACGCTAAACGACAGGAAGTTTCGCAAATTTGCGACCATGGACCCTGAAAGTGAAGCTGCGGAATTCTTTGTGGCGCTTGAAACCTGGACCAACACCGGTGCACCGCTGCCGCGACGGGTGGCAGAAGAGGCCATGATCGGTTGGTATCGGGACAACACACCGGGTCGGGGTGAATGGTATGTTGACGGTGCGCCGGTGCGCCTTCAGGATGTTGCATGCCCTGTTTGGATTGCCGCGCCCGAGGCAGACCGCCTGGTGCCGCAGGAAAGCGCCTATTCGATGATGGCCGAGCTGAAAAATGCTGTGTGCCATGATCCGGGTGCCGGCCATGTGGGCATGATGGTGGGCAGCAAGGCAAAGGCGGGCCTATGGGAGCCGCTTGTCAAATGGTTGGGGAGTTGATTGATGCGGCCAGATGTCTTGTCGCTCTACCGTTTTTACCAAAGCGCGCTTGGTCGGGCAGCCTATCCGATACTTGCGAACAAGATTGCCAAGCTGACAACGGCGAAGACGAATTCCATCACTATCGGGCTTGGTTTTACGCTGCCGTATCTGGATCATCTTTCGAAGCTGGAGGCTGATGTTGGGAGCCGGTATCTTGGTTTCATGCCTGCGCAGCAGGGCGTGTGTCATTGGCCAAGTCATCATGCAAGCCGTACTGCGTTGGTGGAAGAATATCATCTGCCGCTGGCGGCCAGTTCCGTGGACAGAATGATACTGGTGCATGCGCTGGAGCATGCCAACAGGCCCGTGAATTTGCTTCGGGAAGTGTGGCGCGTTTTGGCGCCGGGCGGGCAGATGATTGCTGTGGTGCCAAACCGGCTTCGTAGCTGGGCGGCCTATGAAGGCACGCCTTTCGGGCATGGCAGGCCCTATTCAAAGGGCCAGTTGAGTTTGCTTCTTGAAGAACAGATGTTGCCAGTTGACGGCTGGGACACAGCCTTGATGATGCCGCCTTTCATACGGCCTGTTGCTGCGCGTATGCTGAAGTATGGCGAACGCCCCATCGGCTTGCTTGGCCGTACACTTGGGGGTGCCCTGATTGTTAGCGCCCGCAAGCAGGTTTATGGCACACTTCCGAAAAGTGCGAAGAAGGCGGCGACATTGCCGGTGCTGACGGGACCTTGAAATCAGGGGCCTATCGGGCCATGTCTCAATGATAAAGTACAAGATATTCCCATTATGGGTCTTGTATTATTATTGCGCAGATAATATTGTTTTGGATATAAAATTATTCGAAACGTCAAGCCAGCGGAGAGCATTATGACGAAAGACGCCCCGAACGAGTCAACGATGGACGAAAGCAAAGAAATGGCGATTCGGCAGGTTGCAAATGCCCTGCACCGCCTGAACGATGCTGTGATTTCCGCCGTGGGAAAAGGTGTCACGATCGAGCTGATGCGCGCTTCCCGCTATCACAATGAAGAAGGGCATTGGGGCGATATGCTGGTGCCGATCATTCACAAGCAGGACTAGGCATCATGCCGGGCGGGGATATTATCACGCCAAAACTGGCGACTGCCGATGTGTGCGACGCAAAAGGTCGCGCTGTATCGGTGATCCCTGTTGATTTCAAAGATTATGGAGGGCGCGTGGATTTCGCGGGCCCTGCCACAACGCTTCGTACGTTGGATGACAATACAAAGGTGCGCGCCCTTCTGGAAACCAAGGGCGAAGGCCGGGTGCTTGTCGTCGATGGTGAAGGCTCGCGTCGGTCTGCGCTGCTTGGCGGCAATCTGGCGGCGCTGGCGGCCAAAAATGGGTGGGCCGGCGTGGTGATCAATGGTCGTGTGCGCGACCGGCACGAACTGCTTCAGGAAGATGTTGGCATCAAGGCCTTGGGGGCTTGCCCGCGCAAGAGCGAAAAGCTTGACCGGGGGGATGTGGATGTACAGATCGCAATTGGCGGCGTGACCATCCATCCGGGCGACTGGGTTATTGCCGATGCCGACGGTGTTGTTATTGCAAAAGAACTTCCAAGCCTCTGATTTTCACGGGGTGCAATCAGGCATAAAGAAAGGCCGCTGTCTCTATGGAGATCAGCGGCCTAGTTTATGATCTCTCAGAAAGATCACTTACCGGAAAAGAGACAGGACCGATTGAGGCGCTTGATTGGCGATCGAAAGCGCTTGCAGGCCCAGTTGTTGTTTGGTTTGGATGGCAGTCAGGTTGGCGCTCTCAACAGCCATGTCTGCATCCACAAGGTTTCCGATGCCTACTTCCAGACCGTCAGACAGCTGGCCAGTGAATTGTTTCTGGATAGCAAGCCGGTTTGAAGTGGCGCCGAGGGTCGAGAGTGTTGTGTTCACTGTCTCGATGGCTGCTTCAATCGAATCCACTGCCCCACTTGCCCCGCCACCGGAAGATGTGGGGCTGGCGGTGAATGTGGCGCTGGCGCCTGAGCCTTCAATGTATAGAGAGCCACTGTCAATAAAAATGAAACTGCCGCTCGAAACCAAAACCCCAGGCGAGACGCCCATGTCGTTCCCTAATGCGAAGGCGACTTGGTCGGCACTATCTGCGCCGCCAGAATTGGTGAAATCCCCCGTCGACTGATCATACAGGGCACCATTGTTGTATAGCGAATTGAAATTAGCGTCCATGTAGTTGTTCAAGGCGCTCAATGCATCACCACTGTTGATGGGGGTGGTGTAGCCTGTTGGGACCAAAGTGTTTGGGGTGCCGGTTCCAGCAGTGGAAATGTCTGCGGTGTCGATGCCCAGGTCTGCGGCTGTCAGGCTGCTGACGCTTGCGGAAATGGTCTCGCTCCCGTCCGCATTGGTAATCGCGGATAGTGAATCGCCGGTGAGGAGGTTCGTGCCATTGAAGACCGCATTGTTTGCGATGCTGTCAACCTGCGACAGAAGCTCCTGGAATTCGTCATTGAGGGCAGTCCGGCTGGCGGCATCGAGGCCAGCGTCTTTGGCGGCAACCGCTTTCTCTTTCATTTCTATGAGAAGGTCTGAAATGGCTTCGGCGCCAGCGATGGCGATGTCGAGTTCAGACTGGGCACGGTCAAGCGAACTGTTCACAGCGTTATAGCCGGAAACATTGGCGCGCATGGATTGTGCAATGGAATAGATAGCGGCAGAATCTTTCGCGCTTGAGACCTTCAGGCCCGTATTGATGCGCGACTGGGTGATATCCAGCAGTTTGTTGCTGGCTCCCAGGTTCTGTAGGGCGGCAAAGGCCCCTGCATTTGTATTCACACTAAAAGACATCTTCTATGCCTACTTTGCTAGTTGTCGCCCTTTCTGGGCGGCGCACACCTTTTGTGTACTATCGTTTTTTATAAACCAATCGTTGGCGGGGAGTCCTGTCTTGGTGTCTCAAAGAAGAGTCAATTTGTCTCAATGTGCGCTTTTTGTGCTAGGGTTCATCTGTGAAGGCGGCATGCCAAAGGCTTCCTTGAAGGCCCGGCGGAATGCCGTTTCAGTACCAAACCCCAGATCGAAAGCGAGATTTGTGATGGAGCGGGCGCTTTCTTCTCCAGCCAGCAGTTTTGCGTGCGCAAGTTTCAGGCGCTGTGTGCGAATGTATTTTCGGACGCCTCCAAGCGGTTCGGCCACGCGGTAAAGTGTCGCCCGAGACATGCCCAACCGGTCTGAGATCATCTCAATCGAAAGATCGGCATCACTCAGGTTTTCTTTGATGAAAGCCTTAAATCTAGCCAGGGCCAAGTTCTCAACCGGCTGACTGGCTTTTCTGGCCAGCGAGCATACAGCCTTTAAAAGAGTGAGGGTTGGTGACAGCAGCGCCTGTGCTTCTTCTGAGGACAAGACAGAGGAGGCGGTAAGGAGTTCGGATATCTGCAGCTGGAGTAATCGGGTGGAAATACCGCTACCCTTTATTTGCTCGATTGAGGCGTGAGGTGCAGCGATGCCGTGACGGGCCAACCTGCTATTGGCAATCATAAGGCCATTGGCTTCAAAGTTGCC
>JABXIV010000281.1 GCA_013372925.1 Alphaproteobacteria bacterium | reverse complement strand
GTTTCTTCCTGAACGCACGCTCAAGTCTGCCCTCTGCGGCATAACGCCTGTTTGCGCCTTCATGCCGCCTGCTATGCTCATAGGCATGCCTGCCGGTAGTTTGCTCATTCATCACTCTCTCCTCGCTACAGAATTTATGCGTTGTGTTATTTACTTTGAAATACAAAGTTCTTTGTAAATTACAACAGGACAGATCGAAAAAAGAGCGCTGGGCGTCACCACACCCAACGCTAACCGATTGGCTTTAATGGCTAAAACTCACATCCAAGGGATGCTAACTTTTCTCTTTTTCAGGCCGCTTTTGCAGGCTGGAACCAGTCATCAAGGCGGGCAATGATGTCTGCCGTGAGAGACTCGCTCACATCCAGTTCGCGCCAGAAGGGGTTCATGAACACGCTGCGGATCAGCACCAGCCGGTCATCATCCACCACCCCGCCGTAGGCCCCAACGTGGCGTTCGATAACCTTCCGATGCGCGGCGCCCGAGAGCGTGGTTTTGGAGACCGAAAATTCGGGGCAGGCAACGAAACGGTTGAATATTTCCTCAGTCGCCGCATTGGTGGCCTTCAGGCTCGCGCCCGCTTCCGCCAGCGAATAGCAGAGGATGTTGGTTTCAGATGGGTCAAGGAACCGCACAAACGGCAGCGCATCACCCACCTTTTTCCGGAAACTGCGGCACGCGAGGATGGTCTCCTCTATCACACCGCCAAGGCCCGCGGTATCGAACCCGAAGGTTTTACCCGTCAGCCACGTGGCTGCAGCACCCGCCGCTGAGCGCGACCCCTCAAGAGTTGTGGACCATTTGTCCGGCACCTCAAGCTGGCGCTCCAGATACGGGGCCTTGAAGCTTGAGACCGCATAGGCCTGCTCGTCCTTTGTTATAATAGCCCCGCAGCTATAGGGTACATAGCCAAGCTTGTGCGGATCGATCGTCACGGAATGGGCATCGCCAATCGCTGAAAGGGCTTTGGTATTTTCAGCACTCAACACGCGGGAAGGCTCGCCGCGCAACAGCGTGCACAGGAACCCGCCATAGGCCGCATCCACATGGTGCCAGATGTCCCAGCCCTCGCGCTCGCGTAGCGCTTTCAATATGCCCTGCACCTGATGGATCGGGTCGATCTCGCCAGTCTCGGTGGTGCCTGCCACGCTGACCACCATGCTGATGGGCCGCCCTTCCTTTTGCGCTTTTTGGATCAAGCCCGTGAGCCCCTCTACATCCATCTTGCCATAGGCATCAAGCGGCACGGGCCAGAAGGCGTGCTCGCCATAGCCAAAGATATTGGCCGCCTTGGTCCAGGAAAAATGCTTATTCTCCGGCACCAGCATAACGGGGCCACGGTAGGGCCTACCGAATGCGTTGGTCATCCGTTCGCCGAACTCATACGGGTTGGTGGCCACTGCGCTATATTCGCGCAGGTCATCAAGCAACACGTCATGTTCCGCCAGAAGTTCCGCGAACCGTGCCCAGCCCATGTGCGCCCCTTGAAACAGATTGAGCTTCACGCCCCTCTCTTCCGCCAAATAAAGCACAAGGCTAAGCCAGTGGTCCTGCCTGAAACGGGCGCGCCACACGGCTTCGAAATTCGCAACCGTACCGCCGCCGGTGATGTGGCCTGTGGCCTTTTCTGGTGCAAAGCCCAGCATTTCAGCCAGCATGGCCACAACCTGTTCTTCGATGATCGACCCGATTTTCGATGCGTCGCGGCTGGTGTTATTGGGGTTATGCAGCAGCATAGCAAAATGCCCCATCAGGGCCGGGAGCGTGAGGTCAGACACCATATGCCCGATATAGCGCGGCGTGAACTTGGGCAGTTCACCGTCAAGCAGGTCAGCCAAATCTTCAAGGCCCGCGGCCATGCGCTCCCGCGCCTCCAGATAGGCTGGCGTACGCCGCTCGGGCTTTGTGGAAACGGGCTTGTCGTTTGGGAACAGATCCTTCCGCCACTGGAACCAGTGATCCAGTATTCCCTGAAATTCAGCCCTGACCCAGGCTTCATTTTCTGCCCTTGGCCCCAGAAAATACGCTTTATAGGCACTTGAAGAGTTTTCCGGCGTCATACCGCTTACCTACCCTGAACTAGAATTGAAACTGGGGCATTACGTACCCTGAAAGGCGCCGTGACGTTTTGACAGAGATCAAGCGGCAGGCTGAAAAACGGCATTTTCACGCTGGAATGAGGCAAAAAATTCAATATAGTGAACCAAAGCCAATACAAGGGGCACCCCATGACACGCAATTCACCGCCCGACGTGGGCCAGAAAATCAAGGCACTGAGAACACAGGAAAAGCTGACACTGGACGGCCTTGCCAAAATGTCCGGCGTGTCGAAATCCATGCTGTCGCAGATCGAACGGGGCCTGACAAACCCAACGCTTGGCACGCTCTGGAGCCTGACACAGTCGCTGGGCATCGACATTGCGTCGCTTCTGGATGATAGCGAGTCGGCAGGGGATACTGCGCCAGAAATCACCGTCACCAAAGCCTATGAAACGCCTGAGATACAAAGCGCCGACGGCTTGTGCGCCCTGCGCATCCTGGGCCCCATCGACCTTGTTTCTAAAACAGAATGGTACGATATGCGCCTGGAAGCCGGCGGCTGCCTTGATTCGGAAGGCCACGCAAGCGGCACAACCGAACACCTGACCGTTCTGGAAGGCGTTTTGAACGTTCGTATTGGCGGTAAGGTGCAAACAATTGAAGCTGGCGACACCGCCCGTTATCAGGCAGATGTGCCGCACAAAATTGAAAACAAAGGCCAAAATCAGGCGCGGGCACTGATGCTGGTTTTGGCCCCATAAAGGCGCAGTATGATGGAATATATTGGCTATTGACCAATATATTGAACAGTGTATTTAACATATCGAACTTTCAGAAACCGCCGGGCTGGCGATGACAAGGAGGAACTTGGGCATGACGGATCGCTACACAGCGTATCTTCGCGAACAAATTCAGGATGTGAAAGACGCAGGGCTCTATAAAAGCGAACGCGTCATCACCACGCCGCAGCAGGCCGCTGTTCATGTGGAAGGCTCTGGCGACACGGATTTTATCAACTTCTGCGCCAACAACTATCTGGGCCTGTCGAACGACCATATCCTTGTTGAAACCGCCAAGAAGGCACTGGATGAGCATGGGTACGGCATGTCATCTGTCCGCTTTATCTGTGGCACACAGGATGTGCACAAAGAGCTTGAAGGCAAGCTGGCCAAATTCCTGAAAACGGAAGATGTGATCCTGTACCCAAGTTGTTTCGACGCCAACGCCGGCCTGTTTGAAACACTTCTCGGCCCTGAAGATGCGATCATTTCCGATGCACTGAACCACGCATCCATCATCGATGGTGTGCGGCTTTGCAAGGCCCAGCGTTTCCGCTATGCCAACAATGATATGGCCGAGCTGGAGCAATGCCTGAAGGACGCGCAAGATGCCCGCTTCCGCCTGATCGCCACTGACGGTGTTTTCTCGATGGACGGTATCCTCGCGAACCTGCCCGCCATCTGTGACCTGGCAGAAAAATACGATGCCATGGTGATGGTGGACGACAGCCACGCTGTGGGCTTCATTGGTGAAACCGGCGCCGGTACGCCCGAGCATTTCGGTGTGCAGGACCGCGTTCACATCGTCACCGGTACGCTGGGCAAGGCCCTGGGTGGCGCGTCAGGCGGCTATACAGCTGCGTCAGCAGAGGTTGTAGACTGGCTGCGCCAACGGTCCCGCCCATATCTGTTCTCGAACACACTTGCACCTGTAATTGCAGCAACGTCCATTAAGGTGCTTGAGCTTCTGGAACAGGGGTCAGACCTGCGTGACCGCGTGCATGCCAACAGCCGCCGCTTCCGCGAAGGCATGGAAAAGCTGGGCTTCACCCTTGCGGGCGCTGACCACCCGATCATCCCTGTAATGCTGGGTGACGCGAAACTTGCGGCCGACATGGCAGACAAGCTCCTGAAGGAAGGTATTTTCGTGATCGGCTTCAGCTTCCCTGTGGTGCCACGCGGCCAGGCCCGTATCCGCACGCAGATGTCTGCAGGCCATACGCCAGAGCAAGTAGACCGCGCCGTTGAAGCCTTCGGCAAGGTTGGTCGTGAACTGGGCATTATCAGCTAAAGCCTTAAATAGGCACATGTGAGGGACAAAACACATGAAAGCACTCGTCAAAGCAAAAGCCGAAAAAGGCATCTGGATGGAAGATGTGCCGATGCCGGAAGTCGGCCACAACGACGTTCTGGTACGCGTGAAAAAAACCGCCATCTGCGGCACGGATGTTCACATCTATAACTGGGACAAATGGGCGGAAAGCACCATTCCTGTGCCAATGCATGTGGGCCACGAATTCGCGGGCGAGATTGTTGAACTGGGCAGCGAGGTCAAGGGCCTTGAGATTGGCCAGCGCGTATCCGCCGAAGGCCACATCACGTGCGGCCATTGCCGCAACTGCCGCGCGGGCCAGCGCCATCTGTGCCGCAACACAGAAGGCATTGGCGTGAACCGCCCCGGTGCGTTCGCAGAATATATCTCTGTGCCTGCCGTGAACATCTGCCCGCTGCCTGACGAGGTGACGGACGAGATGGGCGCGATCCTTGACCCGCTTGGCAACGCAACGCACACGGCGCTTTCGTTTGATCTGGTGGGCGAAGATGTGCTGATCACAGGTGCTGGCCCAATCGGCATCATGGCTGTTGCCATTGCCCGCAAGGTGGGTGCGCGCAATATCGTGATCACTGACGTAAACGATTACCGGCTTGATCTGGCGCGCCAGATGGGCGCCACACGGGCCATCAATGTAATGAACCATAGCCTGAAGGACACGATGGCCGACCTACATATGACAGAAGGCTTCGATGTAGGGCTTGAGATGTCAGGCGTGCCGCAGGCGTTCGGCAACATGCTGGATACCATCAACCACGGCGGCAAAGTGGCGCTTTTGGGCATTCTGCCTGAAGGCTCCGGCATCAACTGGAACCATGTGATCTTCAAGGGCCTTCAGATACACGGCATCTATGGCCGCCGCATGTTTGAAACGTGGTACAAGATGATCGCCATGCTAGAGAGCGGGCTCGACCTGTCCCCGATCCTCACCCACCGCTTCCATGTGGATGATTTCCAGAAAGGCTTCGACGCCATGTGCTCAGGCCAATCAGGCAAGGTGATCCTCGATTGGGCGGCCTAAGCCAACACGCACAAAAGAACACGTTCATGGCTCGCCAGAAATGGCGGGCCATTTTCTTTTACCCGATCGATCAGAAAAATTTTGATACCGGACGCATTTATTCTATTTTCTCCGGGAGCGGTTCGTGGCATAAGCCAAAAATCGTATACAATATACAATGAGCAACACGCCATGCAGCGTTACTCCGATAATGCATTCCTGACCGGCCTCGTGCTTGTATGCACCACCGTTTTCTTCTGGGGCATCCTGCCGATTGCCCTGGTTTTCTCGCTGAAACTTCAGGACGGCACCACCATTACATGGTTCCGTTTTCTGGTCGCGGCTGTGGTTTGCATTGCCTATCAGGCCTGGACGGGCGAGCTGCGCCAATACAAGGTTCTAACGGCACGCGAATGGCTGCTGCTGGCGCTCGCCGCCGCCTTCCTGATCATCGATTATGTGCTGTTTATCTATGGCCTCACCTATCTTGAGCCATCGGCCATGACTGTGTTTTCGCAAACCACACCGCTGTTCCTTGCGCTTGGCGGCATCCTGTTTTTCGGGGAACGCATCACATGGGTGCAAGGGGCGTGCGCCTTCCTGCTTTTCATCGGGCTCGGGCTATTTTTCAATGCCTCGATCGCCGAAATTGATTTCGCCCAGAAGGGCTTTGTCACGGGCGTGTTGCTGGCGGTTTCCGCCTCTTTCATCTGGGCGCTTTATGCCACGCTTCAAAAGAAACTCGTGAACCGCCTGTCATCCACCAATATCCTGCTGTTTATCTATATCAGTGCGGTGGTGTCGCTTTACCCGTTCAGCGATATGGGAAGCTTCGCACCGCTTGATAGCATCGACTGGCTGATCCTCGGCTTCTGCGCCATCAACACACTGGTGGCCTACACAACCTTCACCGAAAGCATGAAATACTGGCCCTCAACCCATATCTCCAGCGTGGTGGCAACAACCCCTGTTATCACCATTCTGGCCAGCATTGCTGCGCACCAGTTGTGGCCCGAAACGGTGCAGTTCACACCGGTGAACATGTTGGGGTGGATAGGCGTGGTGCTGACCCTGTCTGCCGCCTTGGGTTTCAACATCAAGCCACGCAAAAAGCAGAAGGTCTGAGCGCTTCGAATTACTGATACCGCGCAACCATATCCCACCGGGCATCCCCGATGGCATGATTGGCCTCACGCAGGCGCTGCATAAGCCGCTCATCTGTTTTGAGCGAACAGCCAAGCCCCACGGCAGCAGACTGCCAATTATAGACCATGCGAATACGGGCCGACTTGGCCTCGTCTTTCAATATGTCGGCAGCTGCGAAGAAGCCCGCCAGCCAATAATCGCCCCTGCCTCGCAACAGCAGATCATAGGCGTCCTCTTCCTGACGCACTTTGGTGACAATCACATCAGGCAGGGCTTCAAGCTTTTCGATCGATGCAAGGGCTTTTTCTGCCACAAGGACACGACCCCGAATGGCACTAGCGTCTGTAATTTTCTTCCGCTTCCCTTCTGCCCGTTCGAAAAAGGCAATACCACCACCCGGGAAAAAGGGCACAAGCCAGCGGAAGCGCGGCTCGCGCTCTGGCGTCGGGTTCATGGAGAACACACAAGTATCGGGCGCCTCTTCAGCCAAGCGAATGGCACGGTTCCAGGGCAACAGCCTGATTTCATAGGCCACGCCCGCACGGCGCATGATCTCACGCACCAGATCAGCGCTGGGCCCGGTTACAGTTCCGCTTTCTGGATCAAGATAATTGAAGGGTGGGTTTTCTTCTGTCAACAACAGCAGGGACTGGTCGGCCAAGGTATCCTTTGAAGCAGCAAAAACGCTACACCACAGCACAATAAGCAACAAAAACCGCATGCAACAAACTTCACTTCCTGAAGGCGGGCAACCGCCTTTTGCACTCGCCCCAGAAAACACTATAGCAACAAATTTATGACAGATTGTTAACAGCGGGCAGAATTAGAAAGAGTGGAGCCCTTAGTCCAGATCGGCGGAAAGGCGATAAAGCGGCTGCGCGCTTTCGCTATATTTGCGCTCAAATGCGGTCAATGGCTCATCAGCCTCGAAGGATTCCAGGCTGGAAGAATGGCCTGCAATCTCCAGTGCCGCAGCAAACTCTTCCAGATAGAGGCGCCAGTTCGACCGCATCTCGAACACACCGCCCAACTTCAGCATATAAGGAAACACCGGCGAGCCGTGCCAGCGCCGTTTGATATGCACGGATTTCGGATAGGGGTTGGGATACAGCACATAGTGCCGCGCGAGCGTCCAGCCAGCTTCAACTGCCAGGCGGTAAAAATCCACAAGATCGGCCCGCATCAGGATAAGGTTATCCCGAAACAAGGTCGGGCGTTCACGCATGATACGGCTTTCGGATTTATCAATCCCCACCACCCAGTGGTCGGGAAACTGCGCCGCCAGCGCACGGCTGCTATCACCCACACCACAACATGCATCCAGAATGATCGGGCGCGCTGGAACATCCTCCAGCCGCGCGCATACGGCTGCGAATGCCCGTTTAGTGTGGTCTGCAACCGGCTTCCTGTATTCTGATTCGAGGTGCTTGCGGACGATAGAGGCAAGGTTTTCATGGATACCTGCCTGATTGCTGACAATTATTTTTGAACTGGTTTTCATCGCAATCCTGCTGTCATCACCCTTACTGACAGGCGTATCCCAGCGAAATACCGGAGTACTTTTCAAAGGCGTAATATTGCATAAACCATAATAAGGAAAGGAGAAAATCCTTTACTTTCGATTTACTCAAAATTCTCGAAAAATTATAAACCAGCATTACTCTTTGGTTAAATAATTCCAATAAATTTCTTATTTATTTAGGAAAAATCATACGAAAATTTGCGATGAAACCCCACTTCATCAATTTTTGTTACGAAATTATTCGCGATTCTTTCAGGCAACGCACTAGCGCGTAAATGAATTTGCGACAGGGTAAAAAAACGCCCGCTCTTCTATCAGGCAAAAAAATGGTCTCGGCCCGGTTGGTCGATTTGTAATTGAGTGTTGCTAGATAGGGTAAAATATCGTGTTCAATTGTCTGAAACTTGTTGTTCTTGCGTTTTCGCTGTCGGCCTGCATGCAGCTGGGCCCGCAGGAGGCAAACATCCAGCCCATGACAGCCATGCCGGATGGCGAAAAGGCACCTGTACCGGATGCCTTCAACAGCTTCTGCAGCCGTCACCCTGAAGAATGCGCCCTACCCACATCTGCCGACATGCTCAAGGCCCTGAAAGACGCACATCAGGAAACCACAGCGCTTGTTATCCCGGAAGAAGAACAAGGCACGGACGTTTGGCAAAGCCTTACCACCGCAGGAACTGGCGACTGTGAAGACTTTGCCCTTACCATGCGGCGCATCCTGCGCAGCCGCTTCCCGCAATATAGCGCCGCGTTCCGGATCACCACAGCCTATACAGAGCAGCAGGATTATCATGCCGTGCTATCGATCGAGACCACACAAGGCACCATCGTGTGTGACATTCGCTACAGCGAGTGTGCCCCATGGGAAACCTTCCCGTATGAGTGGCGGCTGAGGGAAGTTGCAGGCGCGAGCTACTGGCAGGAACTGGGGCCCATGCGGCCAACACGGCAACTGGCGACGGCAGCCTCGTCAGGCAGGCGCTAGGCCCCGACACATCAGGCAAACATCAGGCTGACGGATGGCGAACGGAGGGGGCGCCATCCGTCTTTTCATGAGGGGGGAGGCCTCTTTCAATTGGGGCGAGATATTTCCGCATGCCGGGCATCTGCCGTCAACTTGGCAAAGCCCGCCCTGTTCATATGGATCAGGCTTCTGTGGTCGCCTGCTTCCATATAGATATCATCCTGATCATCCAAACAACGATCAATGATCATGGGCATACCGTAGGCACTGCCGCATGCGGGCACGGCACCTGGATCACAATCACTGAAGATTGCGCGGGCTTCCTCTTCCGAAGCAAGCCCCAAGCGCGTGTGTGACTGGTGGCTCAACTCAGCCAGATCCACATGGCGGGACGCGGGCACAACAGCCACCATGTAGCCATCATCAGATTTCAGCAAAACACCTTTGGCCATGGCGCTGCCCGATACATGGGCTGACTGGGCAATCTTGGTCGCAACCACTTCCCTGTCGTGCGGCATCAGGTCGTAATCAATACCGCTTTCGTCCATAAAAGACTGTAGCCGAGGGGCAATAGACATGATTGTCCTCCATATCTTGAGATAAGATTGATCCCCATATGGGCATGGAGGTACGGGGAGGAAGCCGGGATTATACCAGACTTCCCCATCCGCGAAAAGAAGTCCTGGTGCCCTAGTCGCCAGCAGTATAGCGGTCTATGCCGCCGATCACTGTGCGCTGCACTTTCACATCCTTGATTGTTACCGGGTCTATTTCAAAGAGGTTCCGATCCAGCACAACAAAATCAGCCAGAAAGCCGGGCCTCAACTGCCCGAGGCGATCTTCCTGGAAACCGCCATAGGCGTTGGCCACGGTGTAGGCTTTCAGGGCATCCAGAACGCTGATCTTCTCTTCAGCTATCCAGCCATCAGGATTTTTGCCATCAGTCGTGCGGCGGGTTACGGCCGCATAAATTCCCATGATCGGATCAAGCGGTGCCACCGGCCAGTCAGACCCGAAGCTCACGCGCCCACCTGCCTGCATCACGCTATTGATAGCATAGGTGCCCTTCAGCCGTGCCTTGCCCAGCCGTTTTTCTGCCCAGCGGCCATCATCAATCAGATGAAACGGGTGCATGGATGCCGCTACATTCAAAGTCTTGAAGCGCCGGATGGCGTCTTCTGTCAGGTGCTGGGCATGCTCAATGCGGAAACGGTAATCGCCCGCACCCAGTTGCTGGCCGACATTCTCAAAAATATCGAGAAGCCGGTCATTAGCCTGAAAGCCTATGCCGTGCACCACAACATGCAGCCCCGCCTGCGTACCGCCCAGAACGCGTGCTTTCAGCACATCCATATCCAGAAGCGGGAAACCGCTGGTATCCGGTTCATCGGCATAGGGTTCATACATCCATGCGGTGGTTGACCCAAGCGATCCGTCCACAAACCCCTTGAGGCCACCCCAGCGAAGCATATCATCCCCCCTGCCATGCTCCTCAACATAGGCGGCCATGCGTTCCCACTGTTCAAGCGGGGTGAAAGCATAGACCCTCAGGGCCATCTGCCCCTTGGCGGCCAATCGGCGATAGGTTTCCAGCGAACGGTAATTATAGGCCATGTCGTGCACCTGCGTGATGCCCATCCTGGCCGCGTGCGCCATGCCGTCGCGGAAAACCTGCTCCATCCGCGCATCCGATGGCAGCGGCACTGCCGCTTCCACCAGCGCCATGGCAGCATCCTTCAGCACGCCCGTTATGCGCCCGCCCTCATCGCGTACGATCACACCGCCCTCCGGGTCCGGCGTGCTTTCATCAATGCCGGCGAGCGCAAGCGCTGCCGAGTTCGCCAGCACCATATGGCCATCAAGCCGCCCCACGGACACAGGCACATCGCCCGTTGCCTCATCAATCCATGACCGGTCTGGCAGGTCACCGCCCCACAGTTCATGGTCCCAATTGCCACCCAGCACCCATTCGCCCTCGGGCGTATTTTTTGCGGCATCAGCAAG
>JABXIV010000025.1 GCA_013372925.1 Alphaproteobacteria bacterium | reverse complement strand
CCCTCTGGCTCCTCAAAAAGGCCATCAAGGGATGGCGACAGGTCGATGTCTCGTTCCACCGACACAGCGCGCACTTTGCCACCAACATAAAGGTTCATGTCACGGGCGAAGGCAACGCCATCCACTTTGTCATGGGCGGAAAAAACCTGCGCGATTTCGCCTGCACGGGGATGCTCGCGCACCTTTTTGGAAATCAACCCGCTCGCCTTATCCACATAAAGGGTAAAAGCCCCACCTCTGGGTGGCGTAACAGTCAGCGTGTCATGCAACCTGCCTTCAAACCAGGCTTCGCCTTCCGCATGGGCATTGGCCGCCAATGTCGGCAATGTGCGCGCGATCATCGTATCGCTAGCGCCGGTTACCGAACGACCGATAGTGTCAAAATCATACCAGTCATCTTCTTCATATTTTTTATTCGGCAAGTCATACACACGCCCGCGCCTGCCATCGAATACAAACCTGTCCAGATCCTTGCCTGATCGGGACACGCGCCAAGAGAGCATGCTTTTCCGCTCGCCTTCAAAATCAATGGTCAGGATGGAATTTTCCCTGAAGAAATCAGCGTGCCCTGGCTTGCCTTCCTGCCCAGGCCAAAGTGTCTTCTTGAATTCCGTAATCTCGATTCTCGGGGTGCTTAACAAAGCATCTCCCCCATAAGCTTCAACAATCTTGTTGATAAGAGCCTCTTCCTGCACACCTGCAAAAACAGGTGAGATCGGCGCCAAAAGCATGAGCCCCATGGCAGCAATCGTAACCTTGCCTTTCATATATTCCCCGCAAAGATTTTTTGTTTTTCTTGAGCGCAATCAGCTACATGCGCTGGCGGGGCTTTGCCAGATTCTTGCGATAAACCGGTTTGCGTGTAAGGCGGACCGAACATCAGCCAGACCTGCATGGCCCCGGTGCACAGTCTGCCTGTCCTTCTGCCTGTCCTTCGCCCTTGCCCCAGCCATGGAGCGGCCAATATACTATTGCACAGCGACACAATGGGAGGATGCTGCCATGAATGAGAGTGAGGCCATTACAAAGGCACTAAAAAACCGGCGCAGCATCCGCGCCTTCCGCCCCGACCCAGTGCCTGAAGGCGTGTTAAATGACGTGCTTGAGACCGCCCTGCTTGCGCCTTCGTGGGGCAATGTTCAGCCCTACCGCGTGGCTGTGGCAAGCGGCGAGACGGCAAAGGAAATCGCGACTGACCTGACAGACCGTTTCAACTGCGCCGCCCAAATACAGCGTGCGGGCATTCTTGCCAAACTGGGGGCCCTGATGAAGGGCGGCGTCAAGCCCGATGGCGACTATAATACCGTGATGAAATACCCGCCTGAACTGGGCGCGCGGTACCGTGAAACGGGCGTGGGCTTATATGGCGTCTTGGGAATTGAGCGCGGCGACAAGCAGGCCCGCCACAACCAGATGGCCCGCAACTTCAGCTTTTTTGATGCCCCAACAGCGCTCTTTATCTTTTGCGAAAAAAGCCTGGGGGCCTATGGCCCGCTTGATACCGGCATTTTTATCCAGTCACTGGCCCTGGCGGCGGAAGAACGGGGCTTGGGCACCTGCATTCAGGCGGCGCTTGCCACATGGTCAAGCCCGGTGAAAGCGCGGTTCGACATTCCTGAAAACTATAGGCTGCTCTGCGGTGTTTCGATCGGCTATCCGGCGGATCACAAGGTCAACAGCTTCGCGCCCCAGCGCCGCCCGCTGGGTGAATTGTTGCTGAAGCCTAAAACGTAACCAGCCCGCCCTTGGACCAGTTGGCGAGCGTGAAATTGGCTTCACGCGCCAGCCGAATGGTAAAGGCCGTGGGGGCCGACAAACTGACCATCGCGCGCGCACCCACCGCCACGCATTTTTGCGCCATCTCGTAGGAAGCGCGGCTGGATACCAGCACAAAGCCGTCAGCCAGATCAGTCCCATCGTGCACCAATGCGCCGATAAGCTTATCAAGAGCGTTATGGCGGCCCACATCTTCACGCACCAGCATGATCTCACCCGCCGCGCTTACCCAAGCGGCACCATGGACCGATTTGTTAAGCTGTTTCAGCGGCTGCTGGCCAGCGAATGCCTCTACTGCCTTTTGGACGGACGTTTCTTCAAGCGCCTTTGGGGTATCCGCTACCGGCGTTACCTTTTGGAAAAGCTGCTCCATGCTGTCGATCCCGCACAGGCCACACCCAGTACGCCCTACCATATTCCGGCGGGTATGGCGCAGCTCAAACCGTTCCTGTGGTGCGTCGGCCAGCGTGATCAGAAGGTCTATGCCCTGCGCTTTTTCCCGCACCTCAATGGCCCTGATATCCGCCGCACCGTCCGCGATGCCTTCAGTTATCGTGAAGCCAGTGGCGAAATCCTCCAGGTTCGCAGGGGTGGCCAACATCACCACATGGTTGATGCCGCCATAAACAAGCGCAACAGGGGCTTCTTCAGGCACATGCCAGTGGATGGGTTCGCCGTTCAGCGTCCCCTCGGCCTCCACATCCGCCTGCCACTTGCGGGGCTGGAAATCCTTCTGCCCCACGCGCCTATTCCGCCGCCGTTGAACGCGGGCCTGCAATCTTGCGAAGGTCGGGCGTTTCAGTGGCATACTGTTCCTGCCATTCCGACCGGTGGTTGGCCGGGTTCACCTCAACCGCCGTAACCTTATATTCGGGGCAGCTTGTGGCCCAGTCGGCAAGCTCGGTCGTTATCACATTTGTGCCGCTTTCAGGGTGGTGGAAGGTGGTGTAAACCACGCCCGGCGCCATGCGGTCGCTGACCTGTGCACGCAGGCTTGTCTCCCCCTTGCGGGAGCGTACAGCCACCCAGTCGCCTGTGCGAATGCCACGCATTTCAGCGTCAGATGGGTGAATTTCAAGCACGTCTTCTTCCATCCACTCATTGTTGGCGGTGCGGCGGGTTTGCGCGCCCACATTATATTGGCTAAGGATACGGCCCGTTGTCAGGATCAGCGGGAACTTGCGGTTGGTCTTTTCTTCTGTCGGCACATATTCCGTCACAATAAAAAGCCCCTTGCCGCGCACGAAGGCATCCACATGCATCACGGGCGTGCCCTCGGGTGCAGCATCATTCACTGGCCACTGCATGCTGCCTTCCCGGTCAAGCCGGTCAAACGACACGCCTTTAAACGTGGGCGTCAGCGCCGCAATTTCGGCCATGATGTCAGCGGCCTCGGTATAGTCCATCCTATACCCAAGCGCGTTCGCGAGCATGGCCGTTACCTGCCATTCTTCAAGGCCTGTCTTGGATTTCATCACCGGACGCACTCGGCCAATGCGGCGTTCCGCATTAATGAAGGTGCCGTCTTTTTCCAAGAAGCTGGTGCCCGGCAGGAACACATGGGCGAAACGCGCGGTCTCGTTCAGGAACAAGTCCTGCACCACCACGCATTCCATTGACCGAAGCGCCGCTTCCACATGCAGGGTGTTGGGGTCTGACTGCGCCACATCCTCACCCTGAATATAAATGCCCCTATAGCTGCCCGCACAGGCCTCATCGAACATGCCCGGAATACGCAGCCCCGGTTCACCATCAAGGCTAACGCCCCAGAATTCTTCAAAGGTTTTGCGCACCCCGTCGTCCGACACAGGGCGATAGCCCGCAAATTCATGCGGGAAGGAGCCCATATCGCACGAGCCCTGAACGTTGTTCTGGCCGCGCATCGGGTTCAAGCCAACACCGGGCCGCCCGATATTGCCGGTGGCCATCGTCAGGTTAGCCATGCCCATCACCATGGTGGAGCCCTGGCTGTGTTCCGTAACCCCCAGGCCGTAATAGATAGCGCCGTTGCCTGCCTTGGCATAAAGCCGGGCCGCACCGCGAATATCGTCGGCACTGATGCCTGCAATTTTGGCGACTTCCTCAGGCGAGTTTACGGGATCGAGAATGAAAGATTTCCAATCTTCAAACGCATCCACTTCGCAGCGTTCGCGCACAAAGTCTTCATCATGCAACCCTTCAGTCAGGATCACATGCGCCAGCGCATTGATCACCGCCACATTGGTGCCCGGCTGCAGTGCCAGATGATAATCCGCCCTGATGTGCGGCGATTGCACCAGATCGATCTTCCGCGGGTCGATCACGATCAGCTTCGCGCCTTCACGCAAGCGGCGTTTCATTTGGCTACCGAACACCGGGTGGGCATCTGTCGGGTTGGAGCCGATCACCATGATCACATCGGCATGCTCAACAGAATCAAAGTTCTGCGTGCCTGCACTGGTGCCAAAGGTCTGGTTCAGGCCATAGCCTGTGGGCGAATGGCAAACGCGCGCGCAGGTATCCACATTATTGTTGCCGAAGGCAGCGCGCACCAGTTTCTGCACCAGCCACACTTCCTCGTTGGTGCACCGGCTTGACGTAATCCCGCCAACTGCCTTACGGCCATGCTTTGCCTGAATATCTTTGAAGCGCGTTGCCGCGAAGCCGATGGCTTCATCCCAGCTTACCTCGCGCCAAGGGTCGGTGATCTTGTCCCGAACCATAGGGGTGGTGATGCGGTCCTTGTGGGTGGCATACCCCCAGGCGAAACGTCCCTTAACACAGGAATGGCCATGGTTTGCCTTGCCTGCCTTCTCGGGCAGCATGCGCACAACCTGATCGCCTTTCAGCTCAGCCTTGAAGCTGCACCCCACACCGCAGTAGGCGCAAGTTGTCAGCACCGTGCGGTCGGGCACGCCGTGCTCGATCAGCGCAGTTTCAGACAGCGTTGCTGTGGGGCAGGCCTGCACGCAGGCCCCACAAGACACGCACTCGCTTGAGAAGAAATCTTCCGTGCCAGTCGCCACGCGGGAGCCAAAGCCCCGGCCTTCAATTGTCAGCGCCAGCGTGCCTTGCACCTCGTCACACGCGCGAACGCAGCGCGAGCACACAATGCATTTCGATGGATCATAGGTGAAATAAGGCGTGCTTTCATCCTTGCCCAAATCCAGATGGTTTTCGCCCTCATAGCCATAGCGCACGTCGCGCAAGCCCACAGCACCCGCCATATCCTGCAACTCGCAGTCCCCATTCGTGGGACAGGTAAGGCAATCAAGCGGATGGTCAGAAATATAAAGCTCCATCACCCCGCGGCGCAGACGCGCCAGCCAGTCGGTCTGGGTTTTCACCACCATGCCGTCTTCGGCGTGCGTGGTGCAGCTTGAAGGCGTGCCCTTCCGGCCATCGATTTCCACAAGGCACAAGCGGCATGACCCGAACGACTTCACCATGTCTGTAGCGCACAGCTTGGGGATGCTGATGCCCGCCTCTTCCGCAGCGCGCATAACACTGGTTCCTTTCGGAACCGAAACCTTTACGCCATCCACCTCAAGGTTTACGGTTTCATCCGATTTCACCTCAGGGGTTCCGAAATCTTTTTCCTTAAGAAGCGCCATGTTATTCGCCTCCTTTCGCAGTACCCCGGCCTACGGCCTCGGGGAAATAGTCGAGAATGCTTTTCACCGGCACGGGCGTCATGCCGCCCATTGCGCACAGGGAACCGTCTTCCATAACCTCCAGAAGATCTTCGATCAGGGTCAGGTTTGTTTCCCTATTTTCGCCCGCGATCACCTTGGCCATCACTTCCGACCCGCGCACAGCGCCAATCCGGCACGGTGTGCATTTCCCGCAGCTTTCATGGGCACAGAAATCGAAGGCATATTTCGCCTGCGCAGCCATATCTGCCGTATCGTCAAACACTACTATACCACCATGGCCCACACCTGCGCCAATTTTGGCGAAGGTCTCATAGTCCATCGGCATATCGAACCTGGATGGCGGGATATAGGCACCAAGGGGGCCGCCAACCTGTACGGCCTTCACCGGCCTGCCGGACCGTGTTCCACCGCCGAAATCTTCCACCAACGCCTTCAGGGTTACGCCAAAGGCTTTTTCCACAAGGCCACCCTGCTTGATGTTGCCCGCAAGCTGGAACGGCATAGTGCCAGTGGAACGCCCCATACCAAGATCGCGGTAAAAGGCTCCACCCTTCGCCAGAATGGTGGGAACGGCGCACAGGGAAATCACATTATGCACCAGCGTGGGTTTGCCGTTCAGGCCCTCAAGCGCCGGTAGTGGTGGCTTGGCGCGCACCTGCCCACGCTTGCCTTCAAGGCTTTCCAGAAGCGAGGTTTCCTCGCCACAAATATAGGCTCCAGCGCCCATAAAAACTTCCAGATGGAAGGCCTTGCCGCTGCCCATCACATCGTCGCCCAAAAGCCCGTGCTTATAGGCCTGCTCGATCGCCTGCCCCAGCACTCGCTTGGCGATGGGATATTCAGATCGCAGGTAAATATAGCCTTTGGTCGCCCCACAGCCGAGGCCCGCGATCACCATGCCCTCAACCAAAAGGAGGGGGTCGCCTTCCATGATCATGCGGTCAGCGAAGGTGCCGCTATCGCCCTCGTCGGCGTTGCAGACAATATATTTCTGGTCGGCATTCGCGCCTGAAACCGTGTTCCACTTGATGCCCGCCGGGAAGGCAGCGCCGCCGCGGCCCCTGAGCCCAGAGGTCATCACCTCTTGGCAAATGGCCTCCGCGCTCATGCCAGTGGCCTTTTTCACGCCTTCAAGCCCACCATGGGTTTCATAGTCTGTCACCGATAATGGATCAGTGATGCCGCAGCGCGCAAAGGTCAGGCGCTCCTGATCTTGAAGGAACGGCAAGTCTTCCGGCCTACCAAGGCGCAAATCATGGGCGCCTGCGGCCATCAAATCAGCTTCCAGAAGGCTATCCACATCTGCGAGCGATACCGGGCCGTAAGCCACGCGCCCTTCAGCGGTTTCCACCTCAACCATGGGCTCCAGCCAGTGCATGCCGCGACTGCCTGTGCGCACGATTTCTGCTTCCGGGTGGGCTTCCGCGATGGCTGCAGCCACTTCGTCTGCGCCCACGGCAACGGCAGCGCTATCAAGGGGGATGAAAATCCTGCTCATGCTTCTGCCTCCGCCGCGTCAAGGATGGGATCAAGGTCAGCCGGGGCTACCCGCCCTTTCACATGGCCATCAATCATCACAGCAGGGCCTGTAGCGCAGAGGCCAAGGCAATAAACGGCCTCCACCGTCACATGCCCGTCTGGCGTGGTATCGCCAAGGCCAATCCCCAGCTTTTCCAGCGTGTGGGCTGTCAGTGATCGACTGCCCACCGCCTGGCAGGCTTCTGCCTGACAGATGCGCACGACATGCTTACCCTTGGGTGCTTTCGTGAAATCATCATAAAAGCTGATCACGCCCTTCACTTCGGCCTTGGTGATATTGAAGGCCTTGGCAAGCTTGGGCACAAGCGCCGCATCAATATACCCATCGCGCGCCTGAAGCGCGTTCAGGGCATGCATCAGCCCCCCTGTTTCACTCACAAAGGCAGTGATTGGATCGTCTTCGGTGTTGCTGCATGGCTGAACGGTATTGGCCGCCACAGTCGCCCCCTTTTCATTCTTGGTGCTTAATTCTAGCACATATTTTGGAAGAAGGTGCGACCTGCCGCCCGGCAAATCAATCAAAAAATCCTGCTTTGCGACGAATGACCTAGATAGCTCAAACTCTCTTCGGGGAAGCCACCAATAGCAGCATGCCTGCAACACACGTCATCCCTGCGAACCCCAATGCCACAGCGTCCCCACTCCAAAGCGCAGGGTCCAGCAGGGCTGTCATTCGTTCACTGATCAGGAAAGACCCAATATTTACATCCCCCAGCATAACGCCCCCCCGCCCTCCCAACGCGGAAAAAATGGATAAGGCTGCGGCACCAACACCCCCTAAAGCAGCCAGCGCCCATCCAAGCCTGTCGCGCCAGTGCGGATGTCCTGAGGAAGGTGACGAGGACGGAACTCCAAGGGCCTCGATCCTTTTCGCCACGGCTTCCTCAAAACCCTTGGGCGGGAAAGGCGCTTCCATTTCCTGCAAGGCCTCTTCCAACAGGTCGGTATCGTGTTCACGCGTCATGGATTGTCTCCTCGTCAGAATTCGATAGCTTCTTCTTCAACGTTTGCCTTGCACGGAAAAGAAGCGTTTTAACTGTTCCCTCTGTCACACCCATAGCGGCCGCAACTTCCAAAACTGCCAAATCTTGCTGGTAATGCAGTGTGACGGCTGTTCTTTGGCCGGCTGGCAGGCCTGCAACCTGCAGCCATAATTTTTGGCTGGTTTCACCTTGCATCACCACACCCAGTGGATTTGGCACACCTTCATCAGGCTGATCAGGCATGTCCGTGCCCGCAACTTCATGCCCCAAACGGCGCGCACGAGCCTTGAGCCAATTTTGGGCCAACCTGACGGCAATGGTTGCGAGCCAGGGATAGAAAGAGCGCGCCGTATCATACTTGTGGATGTTAGAATAAGCGCGAATAAATGCATCCTGCGCGACATCCTCAGCGGCTGCGGCGTCCTTTGTGATCATGAGGCAAAGCCCATAAATCCGACGCTGGAACGCGGACACAACCACCCCAAACGCTGCCGCATCACCCTTGATGGCCGCTTGCACAGCAGAACGAACGGCATGACTATCTGTGTCAACCGTCCGCCCGCGCGTATTTTGATTTTCAGACATCACCGGCACGCCTAGGCGCTGGTTTCATCAGCATCATCCATGAGGCCAAGCCCCATCAAACCGTATAAAACCTTCCTGCCGCCAAAAAACAGGGGGAAAACGCCCACAATCACCAAGGGCGGAAACGCCAACCCAACCATGCAAAACGCCAATCCATACAAAGCAAGGTCAACCGCTTCGCGCTTCTCCCTGTCTGTGGACGGGGCCGCCCTTAGATAGTCCCCCAGTGAGGCATATCCCTGTTCACGAGCCAAGCGGCGATACCGCCCAAGCGTGCTCATGACCAGCACAATAACCAAGACCAACAGCGAAAGGCCTGCAATCATCATTAAAAGGGCAAACATTTTCTTCTCCTATGTATCCAGCTGCAGTGCGCTAGCCGACACGGTTCGACCAACGCTACTTGTGATACAGCCCAAGTGAAACATAGGTTGACAAGAAATATGATTTTTATGGCTTTTGGGGCGGAAAAGGCAGGATCAGGATGCTGGCATTTCCGGCGCATCTTCAACCGCGATGGTAATGCCCAGTTCCTGCGCCAGTGTTTTCATGTTGTAATCCGGCAGATCTGCCGACACCACATGCACATTCATTGCCTGCCATGTGGAAACAAGCTGGCTCATCATTTCCTTGCCGTCAAAGTGACCGGCAAGTTTCTTCATCAAGGCTGGCGGCATCTCAATCATTCCGCCCTTCAGGCACTTGAGCGCTTCAGGCGCAACCACCGCATCGCCGAAACGGTCGATCCAGATAGGGTGCCCTTTTGCCGCCAAACGGTTAAGCGCATCCCAGTGGAGCCCACCCCGGCGCACCGGCGGCATGCCCTTGATGCGGAAACCAACCCGCACCGCCTCTTCGCCGTGGCGTTCCAACATCGCGGCCAAATCTTCCTGAAATTTATCCTGGATCATTGTGGACCGGCACAGCTCATAATAATCAGGCTTGGCGCGCTCGTCGGCAGGCTTCCTTACCCGCATGCGGATCAGGTCTTCAAGCTGGGCCAAATCATGTTCGATCGAAATATCAGGGTGGTCTGCCAGCACGATAATTTCGTCCGGGCGCCTGATCTGACCTTCAAGGTTCACCTTGCCCTGCTGCAACACGGCAATTGAAACCGAGGCCACATTATCAGCCACGTTCCGTGGGCTGGTGCGATACTTATAGCGTTTGATGGCTTCCTGTATCAGCTTGCGGTTATGTTCGATCCCGTCGATCACACCGGTCAGTTTTTCAATGCCGTGCTCGTCTTCAATTTCGCCAACAAACACACCGCGCGCCTGATGCAGCGCCTGATGCAATTTTTCGGGTGCCACGTCGCGATCATCGATCGCCATATTGGCTTTCTTGAGCGCAAGTTTTTCGGGCGCGATATTCAGCCGTGCCGCAACATTCTGCATCTCAAGGTCGAAGGCTTCTTCGTCAAACCCGCTGGCGGTCAAGAGGCCGTATGAGGCCTCATCCAGCTTGCCCACCTTGCCGCCAACCGCATGCTTCTGCAGATTGGCTTCAAACTCCGTGCGGGCGCTGTCTTTTTCTTCGTCCGTCAGCCCTGCACTGCTGCCGTCCTTCAAGGCATCCATGCTCACCATCGTGAGATCAAGATCCCCTTCAAACGGGGAGGCCAGCAAGTCCTCCACAAAGTTGAAGAAGCTATACATATCGGCGGCGGTTTCACCGCCTGCCGCCTTTTGCGCGGCGTTCATATCGTCAGCGCGGCCCGGCTTGAAGAAATCCAGCCGCCGTTCGTCGCCCTCACTCACCAGCTTCATATCAAAGTTGATATAGCCGCCTGTTTTCAGGCGCAGCGGCACGTGCGGAAACACAACATTCTGGAAAATGGAAACGTCATCTCGGTCCAGCAGGCGCTCGACCCGATCGTGGGCGTCGGCGGGAAACAGGAAACTGAGCGGCTGGCGGAACAAATCCACATCTTTCCAGCGCATGATCTCCTTGAAGCGATCATCCGCCTTGTCGATGAAGCTTTTCTTCACAAGAAATAAGCTGAATTCTGGGTCGCTCACGTTACCCTCGCCTGCCGGTTTACTCAAAATGCCTGTTGCCGAACTTCCCTGATATCACACGGTTTTTAAGGCCGTGTAAAATAATGCCTCAAATTTGAAGCATTCGGGCACCAGGCGGCCTATTGGGCCGCCTTTGTTTTTTCCACGTCTGCACGGATCTTTCCGGCGATTTCATGGACTTTCGCGCGCAGGGCTTCTTCATCCACGGTCAGCACCTTGCCTTCTCGCATCAGAACGCGCCCGTCCACAATTGTGGTTACAACATCGCGCGAACCAGCCGCATACACCAAGTGTGACAGCACATCATAAAGCGGCTCAAGCCGCAGGCTATCCAGCGACACCTGGATCATATCGGCCCGAAGGCCCGACTTCAGCATGCCAGTGGTTTCACCCAGGCCCACAGCCTCGGCACCGCCCGCCGTTGCCATACGCAAGGCGGTTTCGGCAGGTATAAGCGTAGGGTCGTTTTGCTTGCCTTTGTTTAGAAGCGCTGCAAGCCGCATTTCTTCCCACATATCCAGATCATTGTTGGACGCCGCACCGTCGGTGCCCAGCCCCACTTTTACGCCTGCCGCCAGCATCTGCGGCACAGGCGCGATGCCCGCGGCTGTTTTCAGGTTCGATGTAGGGTTATGGATGGCCCCAACTTTTGAGTTCGCCAGCACGCGCATGTCAGCGTCCGTTGGCCACACCACATGGGCCGCCACGGTGGTAACGTCTGTCATTCCTACGTCCTGCATCAGTTCAACAGACGTGATGCCGTATTTCTCATGCACGGTTTTCACTTCGGCCTGATCTTCAGCGATATGGATCGAGATGGGCGCACCCAGTTCCTTCGCGGTTGCCGTTACTTGCGCCAGATGCTCTTTCGACACCGTATAAGGCGCGTGCGGTGCAAGGGCTGGCGTGATGCGCGGGTGCTTGCCCTGCCAGTCTTTCACAAACTTCACACCAGCGGCATAGCTGTCGTCCCAGCCTTTGAAGCCGGGGCTAGGGAAATCGATCATCGGGGCCGACAGGATGGCGCGCAGACCGCAGCGGTCCACAACGCCTGCAATCACTTCCGGATAGAAATACATATCCACAAAGCTGGTGGTGCCGCCCCGGATCATTTCCCAGCAGGCAAGCTCTGACCCCACCTTGATGAAATCAGGGTCCACATAGCGGCCCTCCATCGGGAAGATATATTTGGTCAGCCATGTCATCAGATCGAGGTCGTCAGCCATGCCGCGGAACAGCACCATGGCAGAATGGGTGTGGCCGTTCACCATGCCGGGCATCAGCACGCGGTTTTCGCCTTCAATCACCTCTGCGGCAGCGTAGCCAGCGGCAATTTCATCAGCCTTACCAACGGCAACAATCTCACCGTCCTTTACAGCAACAGCGCCATGTTCAATCACGCCCCGGTCGGCATCCATTGTCACTACATAGCGGCCAAAGGCGATCATATCGACCGGGGTTTTGTCGCTGGCTGCTGTCATGGAAATATGTCCTTCAATTGTCAGGAAAGCTGCAACAATCGTTGCCACTTTCGCGATTTTCTTCAGAATCATCTGGTTTCTTCCTGCCCTGATAGTGGTGCTGTGCCGCCGTTTCTCTGTGGCTGCGTTATCTCATGCCCCGATCTTGTATTCAGTTGGGCAGCAGTGGCAACCCCCTTCCTCGTTTCCGGTTCGCTTTGCCCGGTGCAAAACACCTATTCCTGCGACAATTGCGCATTTCGCATATTTCCAATTTTAGAGTATCATCTTTCACGCAGGGGTTGCTGAGTATGCCTCGGCACCCAGCGCTAGCCTTTATCAGGAAAAGAAGGAGCGACTGATGGCAAAACCACGGATCATTGTATTGGGGGCCGGTCTTGGCGGAACGATCGCCGCGTACGAGCTTCGAGATGCCCTCAAGGACAACGCCGATATCATGCTCATCTCGGAAAGTGATGATTACTGGTTTGTCCCGTCTAACCCGTGGGTCGCCGTTCGCTGGCGCGATACCGAAGCAACAAGGGTCAACCTGCCGCCCGTAATGGCAAAAAAGAAAATCGACTTCACCTCGATTGGGGCCAAGAAGGTCCATCCTTCCAGCAATGAAGTTGAACTGAACGACGGCAAGCGCATTTCCTATGATTATCTGGTGATCGCCACCGGCCCCGATCTGGCGTTTGATGAAATCGAAGGTCTTGGCCCCGATGGCCACACCGTTTCCATTTGCCAGGCCGCGCACGCCGAAGAGGCTGCTGATGTTTTCGATGCCTTCGTGAAAAACCCAGGCCCCATTATTGTGGGGGCGGTTCAAGGCGCATCCTGCTTCGGCCCGGCGTATGAGTTCGCCTTCATTCTGGATACAGAACTGAGGCGGCGCAAAATCCGCGATCAGGTGCCCATGACATTCGTAACATCAGAACCCTATATCGGGCATCTAGGGCTGGACGGCGTGGGCGACACCAAAGGCCTGCTTGAGAGCGAGCTTCGCAACCGGCACATCAAGTGGGTGACAAACGCCAAGGTTTCCAAGGTGGGCGACGGCATGATGTATGTGGAGGAAGTTGATACCGATGGCTCCCAGAAACAGCAGCATGACCTGCCGTTCGGCTATGCCATGATGCTGCCAGCCTTCCGCGGTGTGGAAGCTGTGCGCGACGTTGAAAACCTTGTGAACCCGCGCGGCTTCATTCTGGTGGACAAGCACCAGCGCAACCCAACCTTCCAGAATGTGTATGCTACAGGCGTTTGTGTGGCTATTCCTCCCACTGGGCCAACCCCGGTGCCTGTTGGCGTGCCTAAAACCGGCTTCATGATCGAAAGCATGGTTACCGCCATCGCCCACAACATCAAGGAACAGGTGAACGGGCAGGAACCGACCTATGAAGCAAGCTGGAACGCCATCTGCCTTGCCGACTTTGGCGACAGCGGCGTTGCCTTCGTGGCACAACCGCAAATCCCGCCACGGAACGTGAACTGGGCAGCGCAAGGAAAATGGGTGCATTTAGCCAAGATCGGGTTTGAGAAATACTTCCTGCGCAAAATACGTAAAGGCCAGAGTGAACCGTTTTACGAAAAGCTGTTCCTGCACGCGCTGGGGATCAAGAAGCTGCGCTTCGACGACTAGATTTTTCGCCACTGCGCGGGCGAACAGCCGTGCCAGCGGCTGAAGGCGCGAACAAAGGCTGCCGCCTCGGAATAGCCGAGGCGGGCGGCAATCTCAGCCACCGGCAGGCTTGAATCCTTCAGCAGGCGTTCTGCCGCCTCCCGGCGCACGCCGCCTAATATATCCCGGAACACCGCGCCCTCCTGTGCTAGTGCGCGCTGGAAACTCCGTTCTGACATGCCCAGAAACCGCGCCGTTGCCGCAATGGTCAGCGGCGCACTTTCATCCCGAAGCGCTTGCGCAAGATGGGCCTGCACACGGTCCGCAAGCCCCTCGCCTTTCGGGATTTCCGCTTCCACATGCTGGCGCAGCATTTCATTCAGCGCAGGGTTTGCATCATTCATCGGCTGTTTGAGCGCATCAGACGACCACACAATGCTGTGGCCATCTGACCCGAACATCACAGGCGCACCGAAGGCTTCTTCAAATGCTGCCGCGCTTTCAGGCTGTGACCGCATCAGATGCACGCGCTTGGGCTCCACCCCGGTTGAGGCCCAGCGGGCGAAGCGGGCGAACGGCAACAACACGGCTTCCGAGCGCACCTGGGCCGCGCGCCAGTCATCCTTCATCGGGGCATAGACGATGCGGCACTCACCGCCTTCTTCTTCGATGCTCAGCTGCCCTGCAGCGCCAACATAAAAGGCCAGATCACACGCCGCCCGAAGCGATTCACCCACCGTTTTGCTGGTAACCAGCAAATGCCCCAACGTGGAATAATTGCTGTAGCGCACGCGCCCACCAACCCGCACACCCAACAGCCCGTCTGCTGCCATCTGCTCCGCCGCCACCCAAAGCGCTTCGGCGTCAGCGGCGCTGATCCGGTCGGTTTCAAGTGGCCCGATCCCTGCCGCGCGATAAAGTGAGTTTTCAGCCACGCCATAATCGGCCACCATGGTTTCAACCAAAGTGGTCAGATAGCGAGTGAGGACGGATTTCTGCATACGGACTTCTGCATCAAGGGATCTTGGCGTAAAATATCAATTTTTAGACGCCGACTGTCATTCACGAAATCGCTTGCGTCAAGTAAATTCAGGTCATCCTTTGTGGGGAAGCGAAGGAACGGGAGAGAAGGGAAGTATGGAAACCAGCGCCATCAATGACGCCGTGATAACGCTTGACCCGGCTACACAGCTTGGGCTTGCCATATCGCTTGCTTTCACCATGTTTTCGGTCGCCCTTGGGCTGAAGACCGACGATTTCTCGTTTCTAAAGTCCCACAAACGCAGCGTGTTGTATGGCATGCTGACACAGATTATCGGCTTGCCGCTGATCACACTTGTGATCCTGAGCACCTTTAAGCCGATGGCGGGCATTGCGCTTGGCATGCTCATTGTGGCCTGTTGCCCCGGCGGGAATGTATCGAACCTGTTTACCCGCCTTAGCCGCGGCGACGTGGCCTACAGCGTTTCGCTTACCACCTGTTCAAGCTTGTTTTCAGCAGCCTTCCTGCCGCTTGCGATCCTTTTCTGGACCAGCCTGTATGGCCCCACGCGTGATCTGGTGGAAGCCATTCACCTGGACCGCACCTCATTCGTTTTGAACACCAGCCTGACCCTGCTGGTGCCGCTTGGGTTCGGCATCCTCTTGTCGCACTACAAGCCACAGGTTGCCCACAAGCTTCAGCGTTTCT
>JABXIV010000096.1 GCA_013372925.1 Alphaproteobacteria bacterium | reverse complement strand
TGGTTTTGTGCGTGGTCTCGCATTGTTTTCTCCACTATGCCCCCGAAGGGGCTGCCCTTGAGGCGGGGGCCATGCCCCCACCGGCTTTACTTCTTGGGCGTCATTACGACTTTCTCAGCAGGGATCCCGAGGGCCATAGCAGCATCATAGATACGCAGGGAAAGGCCAAAATGGGATCCGTCGGCAGCCTGAATCACAACCGGTGCCTCCGGACGTTCCACGCTCTCTTTTTTGATGATCGAGCCAACAGAGGAGATATCTACATAACGGAACTCATGCATGATACGACCGCTGTTATCGACAACAAAAGCGATTGCGCGCTTATCGTCTTCCGGTGGCGGAGGAGTTTCAGAATTGTTGTCCTCCGGTTTGTTGATCTCCAGACCCGATTCTTTGACAAGGGTAGAGGTCACGATAAAGAAGATCAGCATGATGAATACGATGTCGAGCATCGGAGTCATGTTGACTTCAGCTTCCTCGTTCCCTTTTGCAAATTTACGCATTGGTAAAACTCCAGGTCTGGTCTTAGTGATCCGTGGTCAGGCTATCTTCGAGCCGCTCGGATTCGCGTTTCGCACGACGTTCGATATAGGTGCTGAGGAAGATCCCCGACAGTGCCGCAACCATGCCCGCCATAGTCGGGATTGTTGCTTTTGACACACCTGCCGCCATGGCACGAGCGTTCGACGAACCCTGCGTAGCCATAACTTCAAACACCTCGATCATGCCCGTAACCGTACCCAACAGCCCGATAAGCGGGCAAAGGGCAACAAGCGTCTTGATCATGCTAACACCCTGATTCAGGTTGTTATTGACCTCTGAAATCATGGCACTGCGAATTTTATGCGCATACCATGACCGACGCTCGGCACGGGATTCCCATGCATCGACAACGCGATTCTTCTGCTTGCTGTACTCCAAAGAGAAGTACCAAAGACGCTCGATGATTAGCACCCACATAATGAACGTGACTCCAAGGACCAGGAACAGGACGTTACCGCCCCGCTCCATGAACGCTTGGATCGCGCCGAATGCTTCGTTAAGCGCCAGCATTCGCATGCTCCTTCTCTGCGTGAACTGCGATGATACCAGCGGACTGTTCTTCCAGTACGTGAATCACGGACTTGGAAGTGCCGGCAACAAAGCTGTGCAGGAGCAGAGTAGGGATAGCAACAACAAGGCCTTCAACCGTCGTCATAAGAGCGGCAGAAATACCAGCAGCCATCATGCTTGGGTCGCCAGTACCGAACAGGGTAATTGCCTGGAAGGTCTGGATCATACCAGTCACTGTACCGAGGAGACCAAACAGTGGTGCCACGGCTGAGATCAGCTTGATCAGCGTCAGGAAGCGCTCAAGGGCAGGCGTTTCCTTCAGGATTGCTTCGTCAAGCTTCAGTTCAAGTGTTTCAACGTCAACGTTTTTGTTGCTGTCGTAAACAGAGAGAACACGACCCAGTGGGTTGTTGGTGCTTGCAACGTCAGAGCGGATCTGCTTGCGAACTTTGCCTGCAACCAGTGTCAGGTAGAGCCACTGAACAACAGCCATCAGTACGCCAACAGCACCAAGTGCGAGAGTCAGGTAACCAATGAAGCCACCTTGATCCAGATATTCTGGAATTGTTGGTTTCTCAACTTCCAGACTCAGGATCTGACCACGAGACGGGTCAAGGGCGATTTCAGCGATGCCAGATGCGTTCTGGAATGGCTCGATTGTGCCAGTCAGACGACCAGAAGGCTGACGCTGCAGTTCTTCAACAGTACCGTCGTTCTTGAGGGTGTAGAATTTGCCATCACCAACCAGACCGAAGTCACCCAGACGAGTGAGAGCAGTCGTGTAAGTGTTGCCGTCTACGCCACGAACAGTGTGGTCGAAAGTTTTCACTTCGCCAGAACCGATCATCTCCAGAACCATCTGAGATGGCCAAGCGCGGATTTCGTCGATGGTTGGAAGCTGTGCAGAGTCAGCAGCTTTGGCAACCAGTGTCTCGATCGGAGCCATGCGGCCATCGTTGTCGATGGAAACGTGAGAAGAAGCGATAACCGCTTTGGCGTCACCAGCAGCTTGCTGCAGAACACCGAACAGCTCTTGGAGCTGACCAAGACGTTCACGCTTCACTTCAAGTTGACGAGCGATTTCAGCTTCGTTGTTACGGCGAGTTTCTTCCAGACGGGAAGATTCACGCTCAAGGCGCTGCTGCGTCTGGCGCTCTTGTGCCAGAAGCTGAGACTGCTGCTCTTTACGAGACAGGAACTCTTGCTCACGCTCTTTGTGTTGCTGAGTTTCAGATACACGGCCTTCGCGAACTTTGCTCAGAAGGCTGTTGAGGTCTGCCGTTTGGGCGTTCGCCGTAGCGGAGAAGCCAAGCATAAGGACGGCAGCAGAGGTCAGAATCTTTTTCATTGTTATTTCTCCCCTTACTGAGCCGGCGCTTTAACAGGCAGCGTCAGTACGTCGAATGGCATCTGGCTACGCGCCATGCGAATCAGTTGCTTAACCGGAGTGCTGTACTCATCACCCAGTTTCACCCAAGAGCGGCTGTTTTGATCCCATGTAGCGGTCTCTTTGCCATCTTTGGTTTGGTAGTAGAAAGCAACGCGGCCAACGCGAACGAAGTTCACGCTACGACCATCTTCGAGAGTGTCCTCGTAAGCGTTGATCGAACGACCGTACTGAACCTCAGCCTTGTAGGCTTCAAGGATCACACGGAAACGCTCTGGGTCGCTTACGTTTGGATCGTCGATTACGTCGCTCAGACTAGCGATACGATCACGGCGATCGTCGATCTGGAATGGGATATCGAGCTCTACGAATTCGCTCAGGTCTTTAACCATGTCCTCCATCAGAGGAATGACTTGACGCTTGATTTCGTCGATCTGGCCGATGGAGACCTTGATCTTCTCGATCTCTTCTTCCTGTTTTGCGATTACACGGCGTTGCTGTGCATTGTATGCACGCAGACCAGCGTTGGTCTTCAGAACGGTTTTGAATTCCGTGTAAAGTTTGGAAGTTGCGTCAGCCGTTTTATCAATACGAGCTTGAGACGCTTGTGCGATTTGATTGGCTTGGTTTACCTCTTCAACAATCGACTTCAGGCGTGCGTCCTGTGCGTTAGCACCAGCAGCACCCAGAAGGATCGAGGCAACCGCAGCCGTCGAGACAGCTATACGTTTCACTTTAGCCTTATCCATTTTCTGCCCACATGGGTTTTAACAAAGCCACGCGATTCCCCAAAAACGAGGTCTCCCGCGGCGGATTAAACCTTGCAAAGATTATGGTACCCGAAGGCTCCAAACCTTTACCCTTTCAAAATTGGGAGCAAGCCGACAGCTAAGCAACATCCCGGGCCAAATGGTCCGTAACAGCAAAGTGTCGTTTCAAAAGGCTTTCCCGTACCTCTCCCAATTGTGCCGACCACCACACGGATTTCCTCCGCTTCTTATCTCTATTTTCTCGCCGCCTTGTTTCCGACCTCGGGGAGGTTGGAGGACGATTGTTTATAATTTTCTTTGCCCCTGGTTGCCGAGACAACCAATGGCAAAGACGAGACGGGCGGTCCGGCTCGGAGCCTATCATCCAAGAATCTTCTGCGATTCCAAGCAAAAATTTCACTTTTCCTGTTAGAATCTTGTTGTGCATATAATTTTAGTGCGTCTGATCCCGTTGATAGGCAAGTAAAGTTAGAATGTAATAATGTAACAATGTATTCGAAAAGTCAATTGATTAGCCACCGATGGAGGCATCAATAGTTGGTTTGATTTTGTGGAAAGACCATGGTTCGTATCCTGCCAAGGAAACCAAACCATAGTTTATCAAGTGCTAGGGGCGACCCCCTTTTTTCTCCTGAAGCTCCAACAGGGCGGCGACAACGCCGTGCCATTGATTCTCTGTAGAGACCTGAATCGCATGTTCAATTCCCATGTGGCCAGACAGCCGACGAGCGAGGGCGCGGCTATCTTCGGAAATATAGCCGGCTTCGATCTCAGTCGATGACCCCATAGCAGATGCGCAGGATTTAGAACGCATACACAGTACCCTTAACAAACATACTAACCTCTCGTGATCGAATAGCTTCGATCAGCATTCAGCCTAGAGCCGACTTCTAAAAATCGGGTTAACGCGTATGCCTAAATTAGGTTTAATTTTTTATGGCTTCAGTATGTGTAAAGGGGCGATTCGTGTGCAATTAAAACCAAAGATATAGGTATTTTTACATAGTTGCGATGGAAGTGATTCGTCTCGGTGGCTAAATCAAGGCATTAAAGTTCGACGTTTTCCAGGCGTGCGAGCCGCAGGCCGCGAACACTGTTGCCAATGTATATCCTGTCAGCTGCCAACAGGTCTTCTCGGCGAATCACCCGTTCGGAAATGGCGGGGGTATAGGACTGCATCAAGGCGGCCCTGAAAGTACCTGCAAGGAGCCCTGAGGAAAGAGACGGCGTATACCAGCAACCATCCTTTACTATAAAGACGTTACTGATCGCCCCTTCGGTCAATTCGTCTCGCTCATTGAAAAACAGGATGTCATCGAAACCGGCTTTGTGGGCGCGCGCTAATGAACCATCATACAGGGATCGGTTCGTGGTCTTGTGATACAGGAATGTGTCATCGGACCGTGTGGTCGTTTTGCTGAAGCACACTTTTGCTTCATCGCTTACCTGTTTCGGCAGGGCTGCGCTGGTGATTGTTATGCTGCCTCGCTCGCTCAATAAAAGTCGGACACGCCGTGGCAGGTCGTCGGCGCTGAAAGCTTTTTTATGCTCATCCAGCAACGCCATTACATTATCGGTGCTGCAGGCGAAATCAAAATAGCTGGCGCTTTCGGTCAGCCGCTGAAGGTGGGCCTCCAATAGATCAAAGGAGCCATCCGCATCCAGGCGCAAGGTTTCGATCAATGAGAAGGTTGTGGCTTCCTTTTCAGCGAATCGAGCCTTCAGAAGACATTCCTCATATTCGCCCTCAATATCGCTGTCGGCAACGACGCCACTGCCGACACTTAAGCGCCCTTTTTGCTGGGCACCGAATATGATGGTCCGGATCGGCACATTGAGAGACCAGTCAGCAACGCCGTTCCTGCCGGGGCTGAAATGGCCGATGGTGCCGCAATAAACACCGCGTGGCGCTTCTTCTAACTCGGCGATGATTTCCATCGCCCGCACTTTTGGGGCTCCGGTGATGGAGCCACATGGAAACAGTGCCTGCAGCAATGAAGAAGGCGTAAGGCCATCCTCTGCCTGTGCTGTGATGGTGGAGGTCATCTGATGCAGACTGGGGTATTGTTCTGTTTCAAACAGGTGGGGCACTGAAACGCTGCCAGGCTTGCTGATGCGGCTCAGGTCATTGCGGATCAGATCCACGATCATCAGGTTTTCGGCTTTTGACTTCTCATCGGTCGTCAGCCCGGTGGCAATTGCCCTGTCTTCTTCATATGTCAGGCCGCGCGGTGCGGTGCCTTTCATTGGTTTGCCGGTAAGGTCATTGCCGGACCGCCGAACAAACAGCTCAGGTGAAAGCGACAGAATCTTGAAATTGCCTGCTTCCGCGCCTGTGTCGATATAGGCCCCAAAGGGAACAGGCTGACTCGTCCGCAAGCGTTCATAAAGTGCGAGGGCGTCGCCTTTCATCTCGCATGGCAGTGGAAAGGTATGGTTGATCTGGTAAACATCCCCAGCCTGAATGTAGGCATGCACCTTCTCAAGGGCGTTTTGATACGCGCGTTTGCCAGCAGCTGATTCGCCAATTTCAAGGGATGTGAAATGCTCATTGCCTCGCCGCGCGTCAGCGAAGGCGCGATCCAATGTATCAGGATCAAGGCTCTCGCGCTGCCGGGTTGCCATCATCCAGATCAGCGGTTCCTCGGGCAGGCCCTTGATGTGCGCTTTCAGCCTTGGTTCAAAATACGCGGCGCATTCGTAAGATATCCAACCAGCCAGATGCAGCCCATCCGCAAGCGCCGCATCCATGGCTTCAAGCGCGGGGCCTACTTCTTCCAGTGTGTGGGCGACGATCACTTTTTCAGGCGAGTGAAACAGCAGGGAACGGCCAGCCCGGTGTGCGGGGCGGCTGTCGTCCAGAAGGACCATCGGCGCTGTTCTGAAATCGATCATTGGCACACGGGTTCGTTTGCAGCTATTTGGTTGCTATTGAAACTATCAGGCGGAGCCCTTAAAACCGGGCCCTTATGTTACAGAGCGTACGGCGCGTCAACAACGGGCGCCATAACAATAAAGGGATTTCCAGCAATGGCGCTGACACAGGTACCGGAAACTATGGCGCAAGCAGCAATTGAAGCCAACGAGCTGGAAGCGATTACCGACCTTTATGATCGGGTGCAGTGGCTTTCATCTTGGACGATCCATCACGCCAACAATATCCGCGAGAATCGGGATGGGTTGAAGGTGGGCGGCCATCAGGCATCAAGTGCGTCATTGGCGGCCATTATGTGTGCCTTGTATTTCGGAGTGCTGCGGCCAGAGGACCGCGTGGCGGTCAAGCCGCACGCAAGCCCGGTGTTCCACGCGATCCAGTATCTTTTTGGCAAGCAAACGCGTGACCAGCTTGAACGCTTTCGCGCGCTTGGCGGCGCCCAAAGCTATCCAAGCCGCACCAAGGATATTGATGATGTGGATTTCTCCACCGGTTCTGTTGGCCTTGGCGTTGCGGTGACGGCCTTCGCATCGCTGGTGCAGGATCATTTGATCGACAAGGGGCTGGTGGATGCGAACAAGACGGGCCGCATGATCGCCCTGATGGGGGACGCGGAGCTTGATGAAGGCAATATCTATGAAGCCTTGATTGAGGGCTATAAGCATAACCTGAGGAACTGCTGGTGGGTGATTGACTATAACCGCCAAAGTCTCGATTCGATCACATCAGACCGCATGTTCACCCGTTTCACCGACATTTTTGAGACCACCGGCTGGAAGGTGATCAATCTAAAGTACGGCAAGAAACAACAGGCAGCATTCAAGAAGCCCGGCGGCATTGCCCTTCGTGACTGGATCGATGCCTGCCCGAACACGCTTTATAGCGCCCTTACCTACAAGGGCGGGGCTGCGTGGCGTGAGCGCCTGCTGGCTGACATTGGCACAAAGCGCGGCGTGAAGAAGCTTCTGGAAGACTATTCAGATAATGAGCTGCATGCGCTGATGACCAATCTGGGCGGGCACGATATTGAACTGCTTCTGGAAACCTTCCGCTCGATCGATAGCGACCAGCCACACTGTTTTATCTGCTACACGGTCAAGGGCTATGGTCTGCCGTTTCAGGGCCACAAAGATAACCACTCAGGCCTGATGAACCCAAGCCAGATGGCTGAGCTTCAGACCCAGATGGGCGTGCCCGCGGGGCAGGAATGGGAACTCTTCGCAGGCATGGAAGACAAGGCGGAGCACCTGTCTGAGTTCCTGAAAAATGTGCCCTTCAATCAGCCAGCCGTACGCCAGCACACTGCACCGGTTATGAAGCTTCCAGATGCACTTGAGCCCGGCCACGGAAAGCAATCAACCCAGGTGGCGTTCGGCAAGATCATGAATGCCTTGGGCAAGGGCGATAGCGCGCTGGCTGACCGTATTATCACCACAAGCCCGGACGTAACGGTTTCCACCAACCTTGGTGGGTGGGTGAACCAGCGCGGTATTTACAGCCGCGAAGGCCGGGAAGATGTGTTCAAGGCCGAAAAGGTTCTCAGCCCGCAAATCTGGCAGGCGCACGGCAAGGGCCAGCACATGGAACTTGGCATCGCCGAAAACAACCTGTTTCTGGCGCTCGCAGCCATGGGGCTTGCGGGCAACCTGTTTGGCGAACGCCTGATCCCGGTGGGCACGCTTTATGATCCATTCATCAACCGCGGGCTCGATGCCCTGAATTATGCCTGCTATCAGGATGCGCGCTTCATGCTGGTGGCAACCCCTAGTGGCCTGACGCTTGCGCCCGAAGGTGGTGCGCACCAGTCGATCCACACGCCGGTGATTGGCATGGCGCAAGACAAGCTTGCGTATTTCGAACCAGCCTACACAGATGAGCTTGCGGCCATCATGGCGTGGGGTTTCGATTATATGCAGCAGCCTGACGGCGCATCGGTTTACCTGCGGCTTTCAACCCGCGCGCTGGCGCAGCCAGTGCGCGAAGGCGATGCATGGCAAACCGATATGCTCAAAGGCGCCTATTGGGAGCGTGAACCAGCACCCGGCGCGGAACTCGTGATTGCCTACACCGGTGCCGTGGCGCCTGAGGCGAATGAAGCGCTTGAGCAGATCCTTGAGGATGTTCCGGGGGCGGGGCTTTTGGCCGTGCCGTCGCCAGACCAGTTGCACAAGGATTGGTCTGCCAGTGTGCGGGCGCTTGGCCAGAATGGCGAGCGGACGGAAAGCCATATCGGCCACCTGTTGCGGCATGTGTCGCCAAGCGCGGGGATCGTTACCGTGATTGACGGCGCGCCTACAACGCTTAGCTGGATTGGCGGCGTTAAAGGGCACCGCGTGATGCCACTTGGTGTCGATAAGTTCGGTCAATCGGGCGATATCAACGATCTTTATGATGCCTACAGGATCGGCACTGACGCCATTCTGGATGCCTGTGCCTCCATCTACGTTCGCTAATCGCCTTTTTGTCAGGCTATAACCAAGGGTATACCTCGCTTATGCTGAATTGACAGCGCTGTCCTTGTGAATATGATGTCCCGGCAAAACTGACGAGATTTTGGGGGACGTAACGTGAGCGATCATCAGGCCAGGTATCTGCCGGCACTAACGGCCATGCGCGGCATCGCTGCCATCTGGGTTATGCTGTTTCATATTGATGTAAGCCTGTTCTACCGTGATTTGGGGCCTCTTATCCCGCATGAGGCAACAGGCCTGATTACGGGTGGCTACATGTGGGTTGATTTCTTCTTCATCCTGAGCGGTTTCGTGATCACCCATGTATATGCGGGCCATTTCGCCGATGGGCTGCGGATGGGTGAAGCATGGCGGTATTTACGGGCGCGCTTCTTCCGCATTTACCCGCTTCATCTTTTCACGCTGCTGCTGTTGATTGTGTTCTGGCAATTCATGGAAGGCTTTCAGGCTTCAAACCTTGATGCCAGTATGAAAACCTATTTTGATCCGGCGGCGCTCCCGAGCAACTTCCTGCTGACCAACGCGATGAACCAGTATGTGTTCCTTTCCTGGAATATCGTTTCCTGGTCAATCGGAGCTGAGTGGTGGACCTATTTTATCGCCATCCTGATCCTGTTTGTGGCGATGCGTCGGTTCGCGGCGGAACTGCTTGTGCTTGGCGGTTTTGTTGGGGTGTGCCTATTGGTGCAGCTTCACCCGGAAGGCAAGCTGGACCTCACTTATAACTATGGCTTCTATCGTTGCCTGTTTGAATTTGCGATGGGCGTAGGCATTTATAAACTGTATCAGCGCGGGGTGGGAAAGGCCCTGATGGCCACAGACAGTTTCATGATGCTGATGGTGGCGGCTGTTGTTGCTGCGTTTCATTTTGACCTGAACGACCTTCTGATGCCGCCGCTCTTTGCCCTGATGGTAATGGCTGCGGCCTATAATCGCTCGGGCTTTGAGCGGGTTATGAAGGGCCGGATGCTTCAGTATCTGGGTAAAATCTCATATTCGATTTACCTGATGCATGGTGTCTGGTTCATGGTTTTCTGGACCTATCTGCCCACTTTCAAGAATGCGGGCGGTTTTGCGGATTTACCGCCCCTGTATGCTTTTGCTTATGCAGGCCTGTTCATAGGGGTTTCTATCGTATCCGCAGCCTTCACCTACCGTTTTGTAGAGGTGCCGGGCAGGGTGCTGTTCAGGCGCCGCCCACGGGCTGTGGCGCAAACAGAGAAGGCTTAACGAAAATCGGCCCCGCTGAGGGGCCGATGCATCTTGGTTTGGTTGTCTTTGTTTCAAGGTCAGAGCAAATTGAACCCGAGAACAAGGCCGGTGATGCTGGCAACCAGAAGCACAACCCAGGTGAAAATAATGCCCCAGAAACGGAACGGGTTGCGGCCTTCGAATTTGCCGAAGGTAAGGCCATGCATGTAACGGCCTACAGTGAAAAAGGCTGCCATGGCGATCAGCAGATATTCGTTCACGCCCTGGGTTTCCAGAAGGCCGAACAGGACCAGTACAAGCGGAACATATTCAGCGAAGTTGGCGTGCGCGCGGATCGCGTTCTCAAGCCCTTCGTCACCGCCGCTGCCGATGGAAACCTTGGCGCGGAACCTGTTTTTCACCACGCCGTAGGATAAATAAAAGAACAGTAGCCCCAAAAAACTTGCTGTAATAAGTGTTATCGTCATATGCCCTTCCCCTATGTGATATGCATAGGCGTCAAAGTGGTGTGCAATTGCTTCAAGGTCAAGACAAGGAATAGGGATGGCACAAAAGCCCAAAGATCGTTTCCGGGATTGGAACCTGCTTCATAAAGCTGTGGTGGCACTGATTGCGGCCTTTTTTGTCAGCGTTGCATACCGCATGATCATTGTGATCGATGCCGGGTTCGAGATGGAATATGAAGCCACGCTTCCCTACAGCACCGAAGCGATCTGGCCTTGGATATACAGCCCTGATCGGCGTTCTGACTGGCAAGCAGAGGTGATTGACCTTACGCCCTACAGCGGTGCGCCAGACAAGGCCGAATCTACCCGGCTTGTGTTTTACAAGCGAGTGTATTCACGCTGGCATGCCATGGAGCAAACCACGGAGGTCGTTCCGCAGCGCCTTTATGCCACCATTCAGGAATCAGACCGTGACCAGCGCTGGTTCCGGGTTGAATTAACACCGGAAGGTGCCTGCAGCACGCACGTGCGCCTTTATGAAGTTATCATGCCGAAAGAATATAAGGACCGCTTCTGGTTCTTCACCAATCGGGGTGAAGCGCAGGAAAGGCTTGAGACATCCGTGAAGGCGCTGGATCGCTGGCTGGCGGATACCACCCAGCCGTGCGAGCCGTAGCATCTGTTTCGCCGGGCTGTACTTCGGCAGCAAGCACAAGGAATCTCTTCGGCGTGTTGGGGGCAAGCGCGCCGAAGGGCCAGCACGTGATCAACAGGGCATGCCCCTTGGGCGGCATTTGCAGGCTGCCCTCCCGAAGGTCGAAAATTCGGGTTTCAATCACTTCATAGCGGCGGGTGCTGTGCAGGCCTTCCAATTGGAAGGTGTCTCCTTCCTTGAGGGTTTCCAGAATTTTGAAATGGGTGTCCCTGTGGCCAGATAAGATTACGGGGTCCGCCGGAAAACCATGCTCTTCATGCAGGCCAGCCCCGAAGGCCAACGCTTGCCCTGTGGCCCGGTCGAGCACATGGGTTTTGTGGCCTTTTATCCGCAGTTCGCCGGCCACCCTGAAGTCAGCCCATCGCCAAGGTTTCTGTGGTGCCTTGACGGTGCGGGCCTCCGAAAAGGCTGCATCCAGCATGTGACCGGCAAGCCAGGCCTTGGCCGGGATCCAGGCCCCCTTCGCACTGAGGGCGGCACCAGCCACCACCAGTAGGAAGGCGAAAAGTTTCAGGGCTTTCATCGCCGTGCTGCCACGCGCCGGTTCAAAAGCAGCATGCACGTGCCTATCAGCAGCAGCGTGCCGCCAAGGGCCAGATAGAGATACATGGGCGTGGCCGTTGCACGCGGGCGAATATGTTCGGTACTCAGTTGCGGCGCGGACGTGGCAACAAGGCCGTCCGTGATGGTGAAGACTGTGCGTTTATGCCAGTCCATCCCGGCGGGCAGGTTTGCGGGCGTTTCGCGCCTGAACAGAGGCTGCCTTGCTGGGCGTGCGACCTTTTGTTCAACGGCGACAAGGCTCGTGAAATCGCTTACCAGATGATAGGCAAGCGCCAGTTCAAGCACGCGCGTGCGCTGTTCTTCCTTCACGTCGCTGCCATAGCGGCCGATATAATCGCGATTGACGGCCCCGATCATGCGGCGTGCCCACAGTTTGGAAACACCAACACCTTCGCCGCCAGCCTTAAGGGGCACGGCCATCGACCAGGGTTCGCCAGCCATATTGCCTGTAATCACCAGATCACCTTGCGGGAAGCTTTCAGCCCGTGCGGCCAGGATGATGGGTTCCCCGGCATAGAGGTCCGCTATTTTCTCAGCCGCCATAACCGGGGCTTTTTGATCGTCCTTTGTTGGCCACTTGAGGGCGATATCCGTGATTTGGGGGCTTTCGATTTTACTGAACAGCGTGGCCATCGCAGTGTGGACATCATCATTCATGGCGATGTTCATATATGTGCCGCGGCCAAAATAGGCGGCCTCTTCCATGAAATAGCTGTTAGGCGCGCTGCCAATCCCGACGGTGAACAGGCGTGCGTTGCCAAGGTTTTGCTTGATCATGGCCATCAGGTTGGCCTCGTTACCAACGGCCCCGTCGGTGATGAAGATAATTTGCTGGAGCGAACCGGATGCAGCACTGTGGCTTGGTCCGGGCAAGGAAATATCCAGCGCGGAGGCCATGTTGGTGCCGCCATCGGCTTCTATGTTGTCAAGGAAATCAAGGGCCACTTCAACCGTGCGATCCGTAGCCGGCTGGCTGATCTCGAAAAGCGCAAGCGCCATATTGTCGAATGCCACAAGGTTGATCCGGTCTGATGGCTTCAGTCGCATCAAGGCCCGACGGACGGCTGATTTCGCCTGCCGTATTGCCTGCCCACTCATGGAGCCTGATTTGTCCAGGATGATTGTCAGGTCTCGTGGTTGGTGATTATTGGTTTCCTCAGTATTCACCGAGGGTGGCATCAGCATCAGAAGCTTGTGCGTACCTTGTGTGGTCGTCTCCGAGAACTGGCCTACTGTTGGTTCCAGGGTGGGCTTTGGCTGCCAGCGCAGGATAAAGTCCTGATCGGCAGGAACAGCGCCTTCGGCAAGGGTAATCTGGGCGGTGGTGGTGTCTTGATCGATCGCCACCTGATGGCTTGGGCTTTCAAGCATGCCGAGATCAAATCCTGCTGCGAGTTCCACGGT
>JABXIV010000292.1 GCA_013372925.1 Alphaproteobacteria bacterium | reverse complement strand
GGAAACAAATCTTGACCTTCGGGTCAGGATTTGGCTTTTAGGGCACGGATTATAAAATATCGGGACGACGAATGACACCTGAGGCACTTGTAAATCAGGGCACGAGCTTTCACGCCGATTGGCTGGATGGTATTCGTGTCAACAAAAGCGCGGTCGAGCGCCGCACGGGCACGCTTGGTGGCCGCCGTTCGGTCAAGAAAGACAGCCAGATCGCTTTCATGTTGAAGGCCGTAAGCTGTATTGATCTGACGACCCTCGCGGGCGATGACACGCCGGGCCGTGTGCGCCGCCTGTGCCAGAAAGCGAAGCACCCGGTGCGCCGCGATATCCTGCAGGCGTTTGGCATGGAAGACATGGGCCTGACCACAGGTGCCGTGTGTGTTTACCATTCCATGGTGCCTGAAGCAGCGGCTACGCTGAAGGGTTCCGTGCCTATCGCTGCGGTTTCCACCGGTTTTCCGGCAGGGCTTGCCCCAATGGAAACACGGCTTGAGGAAATCCGTCGTTCCGTGGAGGCGGGCGCGAACGAGATAGATATCGTTGTGACCCGTGCCCACGTGCTGACAGGCAACTGGCAGGCACTGTATGACGAAGTGAAAGCCTTCAAGGCTGCTTGCGGGCCAGCCTTGATGAAAACTATTCTGGCGACTGGCGAGCACGGCAACCTGACGCAAGTTGCCAAGGCATCCATGACTGCGATGATGGCTGGGTCCGACTTCATCAAGACCTCCACCGGTATGGAAGGCGTGAATGCCACGCTGCCGGTCAGCCTTGTGATGATCCGCCAGATCAGGGATTTTCAGGACCGTACTGGCATGAAGGTGGGCTACAAGCCCGCGGGCGGCATCAAAACTGCGAAGGACGCGGTGGCGTACCTAACGCTGATCAAGGAAGAACTGGGCCGCGATTGGCTTTCGCCTGAACTGTTCCGCTTTGGCGCTTCAAGCCTTCTTGGCGATCTGGAGCGCCAGCTTGAATATCATGCCTTTGGCGGTTACTCGGCGTCTTATCGCCATCCAATGGGCTAGGGAGTGTGTGATGACTGTTAAAGAAAAGTTCGAAAGCATGGATTATAGCCCAGCACTGGAAAGCCGGAAAAACGCCGATGCGTGGCTTGATGATAACAGCCGTTCATTCGGCCTGTTTATTGATGGTGAGTGGGTGAAACCGCAAGGCGCGAAAACTTTCGCGACCTACGCACCGTCTACCGGCGAAAAACTGGCGGAAATCACGGCAGCAGGGCAGGCAGAGGTTGATGCAGCCGTTGCGGCCGCACGCAAGGCACAAGGGAAATGGGCGCTTCTGGGTGGCCATGGCCGGGCGAAATATCTGTATGCGCTGGCGCGCTTGGTGCAGAAGCACAGCCGTATTCTTGCAGTGCTTGAAAGCCTGGATAACGGCAAGCCAATCCGCGAAAGCCGCGATATTGATATCCCGCTTGTGGCACGCCATTTCTATCATCACGCCGGCTGGGCCGAACTGATGGACGAAGAATTCCCTGATCATGAAGCGCTCGGCGTTGCGGGGCAGGTGATCCCATGGAACTTCCCGCTTCTGATGCTGGCTTGGAAAGTGGCGCCTGCGCTTGCGGCAGGCAATACGGTGGTGATGAAGCCTGCAGAATTTACGTCGCTGACTGCGCTTAAGTTCGCGGAACTATGCGAGGAAGCAGGCCTGCCGAAGGGCGTTGTGAACATTGTAACGGGTGCTGGCGAAACTGGTGCGGCAGTCGTGAACGCTGACGTGGACAAGGTGGCTTTCACTGGCTCCACCGAAGTGGGCAAGATCATCCGCCGCGCGATTGCAGGCACGGGCAAGAAGCTGACGCTGGAGCTTGGTGGCAAATCACCATACATCGTGTTTGAGGATGCCGACATCGACGGGGCTATAGAAGGCCTTGTGGATGCCATCTGGTTCAACCAGGGGCAGGTATGCTGCGCCGGTTCGCGCCTTTTGGTGCAGGAAGGCATTGCCGACCGTTTCCTTGAAAAGCTGAAGGCGCGCATGTCCACCCTGCGGGTTGGGCCAAGCCTTGATAAATGTATCGATATCGGCGCGGTTGTGGACCAAACCCAGAAGGACACAATCGACCGCATGCTGGCCGAAGGCGAAAGCGAAGGGGCTGTTATCTGGAGAGCCCCGTGCGAGATGCCGGAAGAGGGCGTATTCTGCCCGCCAACGCTGGTAACCGGCGTGGGGACGGAAAGCACGCTGTACCGTGAAGAGATTTTCGGCCCTGTGCTTACGGCCATTACATTCCGCACGCAGGCTGAAGCTGTGGCACTGGCAAACAACACGCGGTATGGCCTTGCTGCTACTGTTTGGTCGGAAAGCATTTCCCGCGCGCTGGAAGTGGCGCCATCGCTGACAGCGGGCGTTGTCTGGATCAACGGTACCAATATGTTTGATGCGGCGGCAGGTTTTGGTGGCCGACGCGAAAGCGGCTTTGGCCGTGAAGGCGGCCGTGAGGGCATGCTTGCCTACATGCGCCCGAAATATGAAACAGCCCTGAAGGCCTGGTCGCCAATCGATGCACCCGCGCACGTTGCCTTACCGAAAGCAGGTAGCGGCCTTGAAGGCATCGATCGCACGGCGAAAATGTATATCGGTGGCAAGCAGGCGCGGCCTGACGGCGGTGATAGCGTGGCGATTGCCGACAAGAAAGGTGCGTTTGCAGGCCTTGTAGGCGAAGGCAATTATAAGGATATCCGTAACGCGGTTGAGGCCGCGGTGAAGGCTGCTGGCTGGGCCAAGTCCACACCGCACCTGCGGGCACAGATCCTTTACTATGTGGCCGAAAACCTTTCCGCTCGTGCGGACGAGTTTGCTGATCGCCTGAAGGCATTGACTGGTGTGTCGTCAAAAGCCGCTGATGCGGAAGTTGAGCTCTCTATCAAGCGCCTTTTCAGTGCTGCCGCTATTGCCGACAAGCATGACGGTGCTGTGCATACGCCGCCAATCCGCGGTGTTGCGCTTGCGATGAATGAGCCTGTGGGCGTTCTGGGGATTGTGTGCCCGGACGAGCATCCGCTTCTGGCGTTTGTCACCACCATGGCTTATGCGGTTGCTGCGGGTAATACGATGGTGATCGTGCCAAGCCAGCGTTATCCGCTTTTGGCGACCGATTTCTATCAGGTTCTGGAAACCTCAGATATGCCTGCGGGTGTTGTGAACATCGTAACCGGCGAGCGTGATGCCATGGCGATGCCAATGGCCAAACATTACGGCGTGGACGGCATCTGGTACTTCGGCAGCAGCGACGGCTGTGCTGAGATCGAGAAGGCTGCGGCTGACAATATGAAGCGTGCTTGGCTGAACTACGGCAAGGCCTATGACTGGACGAGCCGGGAACAGATGAGCGCACGTGGGTTGATGGAAAAGGCAACCGAGGTGAAGAATATCTGGGTGCCATACGGTGATGCCAATGAAGGCGGCAAATCGTATTAGACGGACTGGAGAAAATGGAGAAGACGCGAGTGAATAGCGCCTTCTCCATCGTCTAATTTCAGGCTTTTTTAGCTTCTCTTTCCAGATCATCCTGGCCGGCGTAGGTCTCTAGTAGGCCTACTGTAGATTCAATGATTTCCGGTGGTAATGCGGCCGCGACGATGGCAAATCTCTTGATATGTTGTTCGTACGTGTCCTTAAAGAGCACTCGCTGAGGGAGGCGGATTTCTCTTTCTAGGTCAAACGAAGTCAGGTATTTCCCCATTGTTCTTTCCTTTCCGGATCACGGCCTAATTCAAAGCCAATTGGCTGGCCGGAGGCCGTTCGTGCGTGAGGCTTTGCTCATCATCGGCAAGGCCGAGAAACAGAGCTTCTAGGTCCATTTGTGCACGTGCGGCTATTTGGGCATCATTGCTTTGCAGGCGCCGTATTAGCGTAGTCATTGGCTGAATCAGGTCTTTGTTCTGCTTTGCAAAAAGCATTAGTGATCTAGATTGCTCAGCGATGAAGTTGCTATTTCTGCGACTGAAATAAGTTTCGCCATGCAAAGTGAGGCTGTCATTCCAGAAATTGGTCAGGGTCCTGTGGTTTTCCACCATTGTCTCTGACAGGTGAATGTAGATACCGACGCATTCGCCTTCTTCGTATTTCTGCGGTAACCCCATCAGTTCATAGGGCCACTTAAACATCTCAAGCAGTCTGAGGAATCCAGTATCGGACACTACTACCAGTGCTTTTACTTTGTTGAGAAGTGCATACTCGAGCATTCCGACAATCAGATGACGTTTTATGTCATGTCCGTCAGGAGCTTGTAGGTTCTTGTCCTTCACATAATACCGAGTGATTTCCCAAATATCAGGGTCCGATGGGACAGGTATTTCGGTGGCTAAATGGTTAAAATGATCTCCTAAGAGTGTGTCGCAATCCGTAGGAACCAAGCGAACTGCTCCAAGTAGCTCTCCCTCGTTTGACAGTGCCAGCAACCACGTTGCAAAAACATTATCATACTCATCGATGTCAAGGCCTAAGGGGTTTTCCAGAGCCGCCCAGCCACGCTCTTTGACATAAATGTCATAGCGTTGCGAATGCATTTCCTCCAGGTAACCTGAAAAATATTCACGATTTTCTCGATTAACGACCACGATTTTGCACATGTTACACTCCATTCTTGCGGTTAGCTGAATGATGACTGGAGTTACTGTGCTTGGCACCTAGTCACCTGACTAGGTGGTGCAACTATCTGGATTTTTTGCTAGTGCTGAGTGTCTCAGAAGGGCAGGATCTTATATTCGATAGCTTTCTCTACCGCACTTCTACGGTCTCCTACTTCCAACTTCTTCATGATAGAGGAAAGGTGAAAGCGGACAGTTGACGGTGAAATATTCATTAGTTGCGCAATGTCAGTGTTAGATTTCTTTTCGCGCACCCAGGTGAGAGCTTCCCGCTCTCGGGGGCTTAGTTCCGGCCCAAGCATGAGGAGTTCATCCTCACCTCGAATTTCGGTTGCTCTCTGATAAGCTCTATTGGCCATTATTTGTAGGGCGCCTTTTATGGTCTCATCGCAACGAAAACCATCACCTGATGCCGTAAATGTGGCAAATTCGTTGCCTGCGCCATGCATGGGAATCACAAGGCCTTCTGTCAGGCCAAAATTACGGGGTTCCTCCATGACCTTACGCTCACCTTCAGTGAGTTCCAGCTTGTTGACGATGTCTTTCCACTGAAAAGGATAACTGGTGCCTGCCGCGTGCCTTGGTGCCCTGTCTTCAATGAACAGGTAATGCTTTCTATAGAATTCATACCAAGGATGTTGAGTTGCAAAAATTTCCACTGGCTTGGTTGGTCCACCAGCTTCGCGCATTCGTCCACACATTATAAAATCGACACCCATTTCCGATGCGTGTTCCAGAAAGGCAACGCGTATATCTTCAATTGTGTCAAGACTTGACGCAAGGTTGATGAAGTCAAAGGCGTCTTGAGTAATTTTTGCGTGATTGCGCTTTGTGGTACCCCAAGGCATGATCGTCCTCTAGTTGCCAAATGCTTGATGTAGGTTGGGCTTATGTAGTGGTGTATGTCAACAATTTCAGAACTATAATGAGGTCTTACAGTTAACATCGCATGAACTTAGTTGTTTCCGTACACTTTTTGATGTAACCAAAGGTGGTTAGTGTAGGGAGGAATACAATGGTGCATCCAGTAGACGCCAGCGTGGGGGCTCAGGTTCGGCAGTTCAGACGACAAAGGGGTATGACCCAAACTGAACTTGGCGACATTTTGGGGCTGACATTTCAGCAAATTCAGAAATATGAGCGGGGAACCAATCGTATCTCGGCCAGTAAGCTTGCCATGTTGGCCGAGGCTTTGAACGTACATGTGGGGGCCTTTTTCGAAGACTGCGAGAATGGGCAGCAAGATAACAAAAGCAGCGATGTCGCTGAAGATGTTCGTGCGCTGGTCGCCAGCTTTGACGCGATGCCTGACAAGTTGCAGAAAGACTTTCTGCGTATGGTTCAGTCAATCGCAACCGCAAGTTACTGAGTGGTTTCATATGACAGAGAAAAAAAGGGCGTAAAATAGTACGCCCTTTTTTGTTGGGTTCAGGCGATTTTGGCGACAAAGGCGCGCAGCAGTTTCTCAAGGTTTACTGCAGCAATGGCACCATATTCCATGGTTTCATGATGGGTCAGTTCGCCCTGCATGCCTGCCGCCAGGTTCGTGATCGAGCTTACGCCGACAACCTTCATGCCGCAGTGACGGGCCACGAGGCATTCCGGCACTGTCGACATGCCAACAGCGTCTGCCCCCATGGTTCTGAAAGCGCGGATTTCAGCGGGCGTTTCAAAGTTCGGGCCCTTGGCCATGATATAAACGCCTTCGTGCAGCACGATGCCAAGATCAGCAGCGCATGCCTTAAGCGTACCCGTAAGCTCTTTGTTCCAGGCTTCGGAAACATCCGGGAAACGCGGGCCGATGCGGTCGTCGTTTACGCCAACCAGCGGGTTGATGCCGGAAAAGTTAATGTGATCGGTAATCGCCATCAAGGAACCTGGTCCAGCTTCTTCGCGTAGGCTGCCTGCGGCATTTGTCAGCACGAGTGTTTCAACCCCAAGTGCCCATAGCGTACGTGTGGCGAAGCCTAGTTTTTCTGGTTCATGGCCTTCATAGGCGTGCGCGCGACCCTGCATGCAGATCACAGGCTTGCCGCCAAGTTCACCAATCAGCATGCGTCCTGCGTGGCCTTCTACCGTTGGTTCAGGAAAGCCAGGCAGATCCTCGTAAGAAAGGATCGTGGCGTTTTCCATGGCGTCTGCCATACTGTTAAGGCCGCTGCCGAGAACCATGGCAATCTTCGGCATTTCGCCTTGGTGTTTTTCGCGAACAAATGCCGCGCATTCCTGAACTTGTTCAAAATTCATGCTGGTTGGCTTTCTTTGCTTAAACGTCGATCTCGGGCAGGTCGAGGCCCTTGTGTTCCCTGATTTCGTCTTTTGTCATGTCTGACAGTTCGTGTGGGAACACAAGCCAGTCATCGGTTTCATGGCAATAGAAGTCAGGCTCAAGCGAGGTTACATTTCGCTCAGGCTTATAGAAAACAGTCGCAATCTTGATCACTTCAGGTGTGTTGCGGCGGCATTTTTCCTTCAGCGTTTTGATGATCGCATCAATGGAACGGCCACTGTCGAACACGTCATCAACGATCAACAGGCTATCTTCAGCGTTGATATTGGCCACGATATATTCAAGGCCGTGTACCTTCACTTCTTTCTGCTGCTGCATGCCGATATAGGATGACGTGCGGATCGCGATATGGTCGGTGTGAACACCGTAATAATCCATGATTTCCTGAACCGCGATGCCTGTCGGGGTGCCGCCCCGCCAAACGCCCACGATAAATTTCGGGCGGAAGTCACTTTTTAGAATTTTCAGCCCGAGCTGGAAGGAATCATCCAGCAGTTCCTGGGCGGTTACATATTTTTTTACAACACTCATCGTGCTTAGGCCCCCTTGGTTCCAAATAGTCGGTCGCCGGCATCGCCAAGCCCCGGAACGATGTATGCCTTTTCATTCAGCTTTTCATCGATCGAAGCAGTGACAACAGGCACATCAGGATGCGCTTCCGTGAAAGCCTTGATGCCTTCTGGGGCAGCAAGCAGGCACACGAAACGGATGTCGGTTGCCCCGATATCCTTGATTTCCTGAACGGCCCGTATTGCTGAATGGCCTGTGGCCAGCATTGGATCGAGCACAACATTCAGCCGGTCGGTCGTATCAACGGGTACTTTAAAGAAATATTTGGTTGGTTGAAGTGTTTCTTCATCTCGCGCCAGGCCAATCTGGCCAACGCGCGCGGAAGGGACAAGATCCAGCATCGGTGTCAACAGGCCATCGCCCGCCCGCAGGACAGAAATGAAGGTCAACTTCTTGCCTGCCAGAACCGGTGCCTCCATCGGGCAAACCGGTGTATCAATGTTGATCTTGCCCAGCGGCAAATCCCTGAGTGCCTCATATCCAAGAAAGAGACCGATTTCCCGGAGAAGCTTACGGAATTCAGCCGTGCTGGCTTCACGTCGCCGCATCAAAGTGAGCTTGTGCTGCACAAGCGGATGATCGACGACCGTTACGTTTTGGGTCATTTTTGACTCCATGAATCTGCTGAAACTGACCATTTCATAGGCAAACTGAATCCAAATGTCGAACGAATCTTGACCAAATGATCAAAAATGGTTGACCCGTCATCCCGGCTCTGGTTCCCTTGCGCCGACCAACATAAACAAGGCATAAAAGAATTGAAGATTTATGTTGCCGGGGAGCGAAAGAGGCATGACTGGATTTTTTAGAAAATTGGGTACGGCATTTGTGCTGAGTGTACTAGCTGGCGTTGCTGCGACGGCAGCAGATTTCAAGCCTGTGCTTCTATATGATATCGGCGGCAAGTTCGATAAATCCTTCAATGAAGCGGCCTATGTTGGGGCCGCTCGTTTCAAGGAAGAAACCGGTAGCGATTTCAGGGACTTCGAGCCCAATAGCGAAACCCAGTACGAGCAGGCGCTGAAGCGTTTCGCGCGCCGTAAGGCGGACCTGATCATTGCGGTAGGGGTTGGCTATTCGGTGGCTGTAAGGAATGTTGCCAGCAAATATCCTGACGTAAAATTCACCGTGATTGATGCTGTGATTGACCTGCCGAATGTGCAGTCCATTACCTTCAAGGAGAACGAAGGATCGTTTCTTGTGGGCATGATTGCTGCCATGAAAACCGAATCAAATACGATCGGCTTTTTGGGCGGAATGGACATCCCGTTGATTCGCCGTTTTGAACATGGCTACCGCCAGGGCGCGGAATATATCCGGGAAGATCTTACGTTCATCGAGAATTATGTGGGTACCACGCCGACGGCATGGAATGATCCAATCAAGGCTGCTGAGATGGCGCGTTCCCAGTATGCACGCGGTGCCGATATTATCTTCTCTGCAGCGGGGCCCTCTGGCCTTGGCGCGATCCAGGCCGCAAAAGATAGTGGCAAGCTCGCCATCGGTGTGGACAGCAACCAGAACCATGTTGCGCCCGGTTATGTGCTGACAAGCATGCTGAAGCGTGTGGACCTTGCGGTCTATAATGCCATGAAGGCCACTTCAGAAGGAAAATGGGCCGCGGGTCATAGCGTTATGGGGCTTGCTGAAGGCGGGGTGGATTATGCGCTCGATGAGCATAACAGCGCGCTGATCAGTGCTGACATGAAAGCCAGGCTGGATGATGCGCGGGCTAAAATCATCAGCGGCGAAATTGTCGTCGGCGATGTTGAAGGCAGCAACGTAGGGCACTAGGCCTCTCCGCTTTGAAGGGATGCCCCTTGGGGCCGAAAAGTATGACCAACGCATTCGCTATTGAGGCAAAGGCTTTATCCAAAAGCTTTGGCGAAGTGAAAGCCAATGATGCCATCATGCTGAAGGTGCCTGCGGGCACGGTGCATGGCATTGTTGGTGAAAACGGGGCGGGAAAATCCACGCTTCTTAAAATGCTGTTTGGCCTGTACCGGCCAGACGGCGGCGATATTCTGATTTCAGGACAGGCACAACATTTTGCGAGCCCGTCCGACGCCATGGCGGCAGGCGTGGGGATGGTGCACCAGCACTTTATGCTGGTGGAACCTTTCACTGTTTTGGAAAATATCATTCTGGGGGCTGAAGGGTCAGCAAAGCTGGAAAACGCCAAGGAAGCCGCGCGTGCGAAGCTGCTTATCCTTGAAGAACAGTTCGGCTTCAACCTACCACTGGATACGCCGGTGGAAAAACTCTCGGTTGGTGTCAGGCAGCGCGTTGAAATCCTGAAAGCCCTTTATCGGGGTGCAGAAATCCTGATCTTGGATGAGCCGACAGCTGTGCTGACGCCGCAGGAATGCGAGCAGCTTTTTGAGTTAGTGAAACAGCTTCGATGCCAGGGCAAAACAGTGCTGTTCGTTACCCACAAGCTTCATGAAATTATAGCCGTAACCGACGATGTTACGGTAATCCGGGCTGGGAAAACTGTTGCGGAACGCAAAACGGCGGATACCAACAGCGAAGAACTGGCTGAGCTGATGGTGGGCGCAAAGGTGGTGCGAGCCACATCGCGGCAGGTGAACGCCGCCGCCACGGCGCGACTGCGGCTGAAGGACGTTACTGCGGAAGGCGAGCATGGCCTGCGCCTCAAGAACATCAACCTTGATGTGTTCGATGGTGAAGTGCTTGGGATCGCAGGCGTTGCCGGTAACGGCCAAACCGAATTGATGGAGGTCATCACAGGCTTGCGCGCTGTTGACGGCGGCAAGGTTTGGATGGGTGTGGATGTGATCGCCGACAAGGGTACGGTAACAGACCCAATCAGCCTTCGCCGCATGGGCATGGCCCACGTGGCTGAAGACCGCCTAAAAACCGGTGTTGTTGAAAGCATGTCAGCGCGCGAGAACGCCATTCTCGGCTATCAGCGCGAGCCTGATTTCAGCGCTCGTGGCATCTTGAAGTTGAAGGCAATCGCCAAGAAGGCGGCAGGTTATTTCGAAAGCCAGGATGTACGTCCGCGCAATCCAGATCTGCCTATCGGGTCATTCTCAGGCGGCAATCAGCAGAAACTGGTGATTGCGCGAGAAATCGCACGTGATCCCGATTTGCTGATCATTGGCCAGCCAACACGCGGCGTGGATATTGGCGCGGTGACAAAAATTCATGACCAGATCACCGAGCTTCGAAACGCAGGAAAGGCCATCCTCGTTGTTTCCGCAGACCTTGATGAACTGTTGGCGATCTCTGATCGGATTGCGGTGATGTGTGAAGGCGAAGTTGTGGGCACATTGAAAGTTGAGGACGCGACAGAAATGAAGCTCGGCTTGATGATGGCGGGCGACAAGAGGGAGGCAAGCTGATGGCTGCCAAGAAAAAGCTTCCCTTCTGGGCCGATGCCCTGTTGTTGCCAGGGTTAAACCTTTTGGCGGCGTTTCTGGTTTCCGGTCTGGTGATCTGGGCGCTTGGGGAAGACCCAATCGAAGCCATGTCGTTGATGGTGGATGGTGCTTTCGGGTTTGAAGAAGCCGTGGGCTACACCCTCTATTACGCCACCAATTTTGTGTTCACGGGACTTGCTGTTTCTGTGGCCTATCACGCGGGGCTATTTAACATTGGCGGTGAAGGCCAGGCCATGCTGGGTGGCGTGGGGCTGACGCTTGCGGTGTTCCTCGTGGGGGATGTGTCACCGTTTCTTGCCGTTTTGCTGGCGATCCTTTGTGCGGCCCTGTTTGGTGCTGCATGGGCCTATATCCCGGCCTATCTGCAGGC
>JABXIV010000061.1 GCA_013372925.1 Alphaproteobacteria bacterium | reverse complement strand
GCCGCCGTTTCTCTTTACGTCCACGCCGAATGGGTAGAGTGGAGACTTGCCGTTAGGGCGAGGGGCTGTAAGAATAACAACACGATACCTACCGTTTGGCACGTTGTTGGCGACGAATTGTTCTACATTGCGTACGCCGTTCGAAAGAATGGAGGGCCCCTCTTCAGCAGCCTCGTCATTCATGTGGTCGCCAACCAGCATTTTACTTTCGGAGCTAACCCGAACAAAGTCTTCGTAGGGCTTTTTAGTGGACGGGCCAAGATCCCACCCCATAGCGCCTTCTGTCAGTTTGAAGTTATTATCCAGCACGAATGGCGCCATAAAAGCCGTCCAATGCGTGCGCGCACCTGCCTCAATAATCAGGTTCGCGGCATCAGAAATGGTTGCCAGGTCATAATCACCTGCGGCATCCTCAATTCTTTGCAGCAACGCATCCATTCGGGCCTTCAGGGCTTCAGAGTCGCCCATGGCTTGATTGAGATAGGATTGAACGACTTGAAAGCCCCATTCATCGACGGCTAGAGCGCCTTCCACAGCCTCTTCTAGAGAAACTGTCGGGAAAGTTTCAATCCGGGCTTCAACAGGGGATCTAATTAGGTCAGCACTACGGGTGCCGGTGAGATACAGTTCCGTTGCATCTGCATCTGTGGTGCTAGGGCGCTGTTGATCGGACTGGTCAGTTGCGATGCTTCTGAAAGCAGGTCGAACCACTTTCAAGCGCCGGATGCCAGGGATTTCCACAGGCGGAGGCGTGGTCATCACATAGGTCGCGGGTGGTGGCAATAGCCGATCGCCAATAACAGGGGGCAGAGTGTCGTCTAGGATGCTCAGTTGGTCGTCCTGCTTCAGGGCACCGTATATCAGGGTTCCCGTGGCAACTGCTGTACCAGTTAGCAATGTAGTGATCACCAGCGATTTATTGCTTTTCAGCATCATGACTTCCTTGCCGACCCACCAACTTCTCTAAAATTTAACTTAATACATTAAATTGGGTTTTAACAAACGCAAATTTGTTGGTATGCCTTGCGCCGCAATGATTTTTTATGCGCAAAATTGCATGAATTGGCAATTGAGCAAATGTAAACTTAAATTATGGATTATAAGAACATGTTAACGGGCCACCCCTTCGATGATTTAAAGACGGTTTTAGATCAACTACCTGAAGCGGATACATGTGCGGCAAAGAAAGTGGCCGAGGCCCTTAAGGCTAAGCCTCTGCCAGAGGCTAGTGGCATTGGTGGCATGCTTACTTGGCTTGCGCATTGGCAGGGCAAGGCTGCGCCTGCTGTTAAGGAGACACATATCTGTATTCTGGCCTCTAGCTACGAGGGGCAGGACAGCGCGTCTGTTCTCAATTACATCGAAGCAACATCCAAAGGTGGTGCGGCTGTTAATTTGTTGTGTGTGGACAAGGGGATAGGGCTACGGGCTATTCAGTTGGCTCCCGAAATGCCTCATGTGGTTGATGGTGGTTGGGAAGCGTCCGATTGTATGGCATCCGTAGCTTTCGGCATGGAAGCGACAGCGTCAGGCGGGGATATTTTAGGGCTGACTGACATGGCGCCAGGGAACGATGTGTACGCCTTGGCGATGGTCATTGGAATTTTGGGGTATGAAGTCGTGGCCGCGTCTGCAATAGCCGAAGATGAGGCTATTCTTGACGCTGCCGAGGCCCTTGTAGGCAATGGTTCTTACGAGCCGTTGGAGGCCATGCGTCAGCTTGGCGGACGGGAAATAGCAGCATCAGTTGGTGCCATCATAGCCGCACGTAGTCGCAGGTTGCCGGTTGTCGCTGAAGGATGGGCCGCCATTGCCGCAGTTGCAGTGCTAGAGGCCCATGCTAAAGGGACGACAGACCATGTTCTGGCGGCATCGTATGATACGTCCATGCAAGAAGCAATTTGGCGTAGCCTTGGGAAGAAGCCCCTGGTTGGTTTTCCTGTTGGAGCGGGAGCTGGCTGCGGTGTTGCGCTCGCGATTTCGCACTTATCTGCTGCAAGTGCTTTGTTGGGGCTACGGGATCACAAAGCTTAAATATACGACTGGTTTGCTTAAGGCTAGTATGGCGGCACCTGAACGGTTGTTGATAGAAGTTTATTATAAAGAACAATAACTTGAAGATTTCGGTTGGAAGTCCTAGGGTTCTATTGCGTGGGGGCGTGTGGGCATTGAGGTAGAACTGTATGGTTCGTGTTTTCCGTCATTATGTGTCGCCAATAAAGCTGGGGTTAGCAACTGCTGACTTCGTGCTTATTTTGATATGCACTATATTGGCGGAAATTCTACGTTATTCTTTTTTAGATACTGCTGTGCCCTTGCAAGATGTGGCCGGCTGGATCGCCAAGCTCATTGTACCAATGATATGCTTACCAATCCTTATTGGAGTAGGGGCCTATCAGGCTGACTCTCTTTCAGATTTCAAAGTTTTTTGGATACGGATGGCAACAGGGCTTTTGGGCGCTGCTTTGGTGTTGTCTGCTGTATTGTTTTTATTTCCTATCCTGCCCTTATGGCGCTCTATTCTTCTTCTGGATTTGATTCTTATAAGCACTACCTTGTTGGCTTCGCATGGTGTTTTCATGAAGCTTGGAAGTGGTGTTTTTTTTGCACAGCGAGTGTTGTTGTTGGGAGCAGGGAAGACCGCAAGAAGCTTGATGGACTATACGCGCCAATCCACTGGCTCGGGGCTGAATATTGTATCGGTCGTGGCGCTTCCCAATGAGGACGCTGTGGTTGAGGGGGCAGTGAAATTTCAAGACATTGGTTCGCTAACTCGATTTGTATCAGAAAATCACATCGAGATGATTATTGTGACTGGAGATGCAACAGAGGAGCAACTTCCCTTGGAAGCCCTTATTGCCTGTAAGTTAGCAGGCGTAACTATCAAGGACCGATTGGCCTGTTATGAAGAAATACGCGGATATGTCGATATCGCGTCGGTAAAGGCGGAATGGATTATCTTCTCCGATGGTTTCAGGGGGGCGACTGGGCTTGAGCAGGCCACGAAGCGGTTGATGGATCTTTGTATTAGTTTGTTTTTTGGTGCCTTGGTTAGCCCGATTATGTTTGTTTCTGCTATTTTGATAAAAATTACCAGCCGTGGTCCCGTTTTTTACCTACAAGATCGTGTTGGCTTGAACGGTAAAATATTCCGTCTGGTCAAATTTCGCAGCATGAAGGTGGATGCAGAACAAGGTGATGGCCCCAAATGGGCAGAAGAAAAAGATCCACGTATCACCAAGGTGGGTGCTTTTATCAGGCGCACAAGAATTGATGAACTTCCACAGCTCTGGAATGTTTTCTGGGGAGATATGAGTTTTGTTGGCCCAAGACCGGAACGCCCCTTTTTCGTCGAGACATTGAATAAAGATATTGCCTTCTACAGAGAGCGTCATTGTGTGAAGCCTGGAATGACCGGGTGGGCGCAAATTCGCTATCCTTATGGAGCTTCTGTGGAAGATGCCAGAAGAAAACTTGAATATGATCTCTATTATATAAAGAACTATTCCTTGTTTCTGGATTTGCTGATTATGCTTCAAACTGCGCGGGTTATTCTATTTCCATCAGGGGTACGATAATGGAACTTCAGGCGAAACTGACACTGCAGGACTTCTTCAGGAAATTTAACCAAAGGTATTTCCTGACTTTGAGTAGTGCAGTGGCTCTGAGTTTAGCGCTTTATGCCAGCCCTGTTGTTGCATTTGCGAACAAGGAAATGGCTGTCTCTTATATAGAGGGGCGGCAATTTGAGCGGGCCATTAAAGAGATTGAAGCCATACATGCAGAGGGACAGGCAGATAGCGAAACCTTCCTCTTGCTGGCAAGAATTTATATTCAGACAGGAGCCGGTATTGCGGCAGAGGCGGCGGTGGATAGGGCTCGTAGAATGGGCGCTGACTATGCGCAAACAGCTGTTCCATTTGCGAAAGCGCAATTGCTGCAAGGAAAATTTGCTGAAGCAATAGGAGCATTACGAGGAGTAAACATTCCTGCAGGCTCGCGTGCAGAAGCCTATGTTATCGCGGGTGATGCCAATTTTGCGATGAGAAAATATGTCGAAGCACGTAGAAACTACGAACTTGGGCGTGCGGCAGACGAGAAAAACTTTCAGGCATACCTGGGTCTCGCACGGCTGGGGCTTCAAAGTGAACATCTTGAGGATGCAGCAAAGTATGCAGCGAAAGCTGCGGAAATGGCACCAAATAATACGATGGTGCGCTACACTGAGGGCCTGATTGCCCGTTATCAGGGCAATGGAGAGGCCGCCGAGCGGTATTTTCTAGAAGCTCAGAAACTATTTCCAGAGAATATTTTGGCAAATATTGAGCTTGCCGCAATTCGCATTGATCAAAACCGATTGGAGGAAGCGCAGTCCTACCTTGACTTGGTCTATGAGCTTGCGCCCAAACACCCCATGGCCATGTATCTTTCGGGAACTATCTTGGCTGGAAGAGGCCAGTATGATGAAGCTAATGCCCTTCTGAATGCAGCCCGGGTGGTCACAGAGAACTATCTTCCTGCTGTATATATTCGCGGCCTCGTTGCCTACCAATTAGGTGAATTTTCTGTCGCCGAGGGGTTGTTGGAAAAAGTTCTTCAGGCTCGTCCGGCCAATCTGCCTGCAAGAATGGCACTTGCATCCTCATACGTGAAACAGGGACGACCTCAGGCTGCACTGAATCTATTGCGGCCTGCCATTTCTGCGCGCCCGGACGACGCCAATTTAATTGCAATTGCTGCAACGGCTGCAATGCGCATGGGGGATACAGCACAAGGTGATGCTCTTTATCAGCGTCTTGCAGAGTTGACTGGGAAAGATGCGGCGCCGAATGACATTGATATGATGGCAAAGCTCGCTTTGGCCAAATTTGTTTCTGGTCACAAAGAAGAAGCCCTTTCGACTTTGGCAAATGCCGTCGCCAATACTTCAGCTAACCTTCGCAGTCTGGCGATTCTGGCAGGAATGCAGCTACGTGAAAATGATCTTCCCGGTGCGGAAGAGACGATCATAAAGATGCTACGTACCGCGCCTGACAGGGCCTTGGGGTACAATATGAAGGGTGCATTGGAGTTTAAAAAGGGCCAATATCAATTGGCCAAGCAATCTTATGCTGCAGCGTTTTCAAGAAATCCTGAATATTATACAGCTCTGCGGAACCAGGCGCTTGCACAGATGCAGCTTCAGGAATGGGATGAAGTCGAAGACGTATTGAAGAAATTACTTGAGCTAAGCCCTAATGATGCGCGGGCAAAAGCTATGCTTGGGCGGGTTCTGCTCAGACTGGGTAAGGCCGATGAAGCGGTTGATTATTTCAATGCTGCCGTAAGGGCGATACCGAATTCTGTAGATGTTTGGGCAGATTATTCTGAGGCATTAGCCAAAGCTGGCAATACCGCTGAAGCCATCACGCAGGCGAAAGATACAGCCGTAATGGCCGCAGATAGGCCGGATTTGCTGAAGCGTATGGGGTTGTTATTGCTGGATATTGGCGAAGCCCGTCTTGCTGTGCGGTCATTGTCGAGGTATGTCGCTTTTAATCCGGATAGCGGAGAAGCTCACCTTCTTCAGGGTAGGGGAATGTTGGCGGTAGGGCTTTATACCGGGGCCAAAACGGCATTTCAGCGCGCCCAGGCGGCAGCTAAGGATAAGCCAGATCCTGCAACGCTTGCTTGGTATTTATTTGCCGCGGATGCATTGGCAGAGCGGTTTGATACGGCCCTTCTATACCGGGAAGATTTGATTGCAGCGAAGCGGCCAGAAGATGTTCGCCCTAGTATTGTGGGGGACTTGTTGCTTGCGGCGGGCCGCGCTTCGGCCGCCGTGGAAGCTTATCGCCAGGCAATGAAAGAAGAAAAGAGCGGCTATCTTTATATTGGTTTGGCTAGGGCTCAGGAAGTGCTGGGGCAACGCCAGCAGGCTTTGTTGACCTTGGAAGAATTTGTGGCAGATAACCCCACTCACCGGGGGGGTAGGTTGATCTTGGGAGGGAAGTATTCTTCAGAGGGCCGCGTTGAGGCTGCTATTCGGCAATATGAAGCAATTCTTAAGACCGGGGTGGCAGACGCAGAAGTCGCGGCTTTGCTAGCAAAGGGGTATCTGGAGGTCGGTAACCGCAAAAGTGTGCCCCTTATCGAGCGAGCATACCTTATTCGTCCAGAAGATCCCTTTATTCTTGATGCCTATGGCTGGATCCTTCTGCAGGCAAACCGCGACACCAGTAATTCCATTCCTGCGCTTGAAAAGGCTATTAGACGGGCTCCTGCCATTGCACTTTATCGCTATCATTTAGGTATGGCATATCTTGCTAAGGGACGTAGAGAAGATGCGAAGGCTGCATTTGAACAAGCGTTAAGGCTGGATCCGGATTTCAGTGAAGCATCTGATGCGAAGCGTCAACTTTCTGCTATTGATTAACACTTAAATTCTGGCCCAATATTTTGAAAATACTCACTATATCAAGCTTGTACCCTAGCTCAGTCCAGCCGAGCTTCGGCGTCTTTGTTGAGAACAGGTTGAGACATTTGATTGGAGATACAGGTATCACCGCGAAGGTCATCGCGCCTGTGCCGTGGTTCCCTTTTCAGAGCCAGCGTTTTGGTCGCTACAGCTTGTTTGCGCGAACGCCAAAATATGAAATTTTGAATGGTATTGAGGTCTATCATCCGAGGTTTCTGATTCTACCAAAAGTTGGAGCCCCACTAACGCCCTTTTTTTTGGCTTTGACGCTCAAACGCACAATTCGTCGGATACAGGCTAAGGGGTATGAAGCGGATCTTTTTGATGCCCACTATCTCTATCCGGACGGTGTTGCTGTTGCGAGGGTGGCCCAGGATTTCAAAAAGCCTTTTGTGATGACGGCACGTGGTAGTGACGTGACGGAAATTGGCCGAAAGCCATTCTATCGGCGTGCCATTGCATGGGCGCTAAGCCGCTGCGCCCATGCAATTACTGTTAGCAACTCTTTGCGTGATGAGTTGAAAACATACGGTTCGGAGTGCCCGATAACGACATTGAGAAATGGTATAGATGGCGACCGCTTTTGTTTGCCAACTGAGACCAAGATTTCGGCGAAACCGTCTAATGAGAAATTTGTAAAGATCCTATACGCCGGCTGGCTTATCCCCAGAAAGCGTGTTGATCTTTTGTTGGATGCGGTAGTCAAGCTGAAGAATGTAAAGGTTGAAATTGTGGGAGATGGGCCGGAGCAGGCGGCATTGAAAGCACAGGCCGTGGCACTAGGTATTGCCGACAAAGTGGCCTTTCTCGGTCGACAGGCACCGGAACGTATGCCCCAAATATATGGCCGCAACGATATTCTAGTGCTGCCTTCGGAGCGAGAAGGGTGGGCCAATGTTTTGCTGGAGGCCATGGCTTGCGGGACGCCGGTCGTGTCCAATGCAGTGGCAGGGGCGCTGGACCTGATTACGGATTCTGTAGCAGGGCGATTGGTTCATGGACAGACAGGAGATGCCTATGCTGAAGCTATTCAAGATCTAGCGATGCATATACCCAATAGACAAGATGTACGGCGCTTTGCATTGCAGTTCGGTTGGGGGGGAATTTCGCTCGGGCAGCAAAGAATTTTCGAGCACGTAATATCAAACTCTAGCGAGGAATTAGGATAAGTAATGCCAAAGCGGCAATCCATACTTGTTACAGGGGGGGCTGGCTACATTGGAGGGCAGACAGTCCTTTCATTGCTTGATCGTGGCTTCCGGGTTTGCGTATTGGATGATTTATCGACCGGTCGTTATTTGCCTTTTCATGATCAAACGAGTTTTTTCGAGGGACGGGTTCATAACCAAGCATTGGTGGAGGCAATCCTCAAGGATCATCAGGTACAGGCTATATTGCATTTTGCGGGTTCAATTAAAGTGGATGAGTCTGTCTCAAATCCCTTGAAGTATTATGAGAATAACACGGAAGGCAGCAGGCTGTTGATCGAGTCAGCCGTGCGATGTGGTGTCGAAAAATTCATCTTTTCTTCAACGGCAGCTGTGTATGGAAAAACACCCGATCGGCCAGTTAGAGAAGAGGATGGTGCAATTCCTTTGAATCCTTATGGATGGTCCAAGCTATTCACTGAGAAATTGCTTCAGGATGTGGGGGGCGTTGCTTCGCTTCGCTATGGCATTTTCAGGTATTTTAATGTTGCTGGCGCAGACCCTGACATGCGGCACGGGCAATATTTGGAGAAACCAGTCCACCTTATCGGTCGCTCTATTGACGCTATGCTTGGCACGGCACCGCCATTGACGGTTTTCGGCGACGACCTTGACACGCCTGATGGAACCGGTGTTCGAGACTATATTCACGTAGCGGATGTGGCAGAGGCTCATGTTGTTCTGTTGGCGTACTTGTTGGAAGGTGGTGACAGCCAGTTGATTAATTTGGGTTATGGCCGTGGATATAGTGTCCTCGAGGTGCTGAGAGCGCTGGAGAACGAGGCAGAGCGCGATGTGCCACATGCTTTTGGGTCACCCCGGGAAGGTGAGGCAGCTTCGGTTATAGCGAATGTGTCAAGATTACATAATACGCTGAATTGGGAGCCAAAACATGATAGCCTGAATGAAATTATCGGATCTTCGTTGGCATGGCAGCGATACCGGGTCGAGCAGAATAGGTAGTAACTATATGGAAACATTATATTTTGTTGGTTTTTGTTTGTTCGTTGCCTATCTGATTTTTTGGGCTTTGGTAAATGATGACTTTGCAGATTTTATGGGGCAACAGCGAGACGGTAAATTCAGGTTGCCTAAAAAAGGTGATGTGAAAGAAAAATAAATTTAGCTAAAATTAAGCTAAGTCTTTAATTAAACGCTTGATTTATTTTTTTGCAACTTGGCATATTGGCAGAAATTAGCACTTTTTCTGCCTGTTTTTGTGACTTTGGAAAGAGAAATCTGTGGCGCAATTTTCTAAGACGATACTGCAACTTCTCCTGATGGCTGTGACTATGCTTTTACTAGCGGCATGCTCTGGATACGGGAAGGGCAAGCTGCCACCAGCCCCCTTCGTGTCGCCAGGCGAGGGGCCTGGGCCCAACTATCTAATTGGACCAGGAGATGGGCTCAGTATTCATGTCTGGCGTAATCCAGAGCTTTCTGTTTTGGTTACCGTACGCCCGGATGGCCGCCTCTCTATGCCTCTCGTGGAAGATCTTCCTGCGACGGGTAAAACGCCAAGTGCGTTGGCTCGTGATATTGAAGAACAACTGGGCGTATACATTACTCAGCCAATCGTCACCGTCGTTGTACAGAATTTCTTTGGACCTTTTTCACAGCAGGTTCGTGTGGTGGGTGAGGCAGCAAGTCCGCAGGCCATTCCTTACCGCGCGAACATGACGCTATTGGATGTCATGATCCAGGTTGGTGGCTTGACGGAATTCGCTGCCGGAGACCGAGCGACTTTGGTCCGTTTTGAGGATGGTGAACAAAAAGAATATGGCCTCAAAATTGAATCCCTTTTGAAGGACGGGGAGATTGAGGCGAACGTTAAAATTTTGCCGGGGGATGTACTGATTATCCCAGAGAGCATTCTGTAGTATAATGTTTGAAGTTTCTGGCAGGATGCTAGTGTAGGAGTATAATATATGGCTGTGCCACAGTCCGGTTTACATGAGTTATATCAACAATTTAAGGCTATTGCTTATGGCATTTGGCGAAAGCGTTGGTATATGCTTGCAACCACATGGGTTGTAAGCCTGTTAAGCTGGGCTCTTGTGGCGACAATGCCATACAAATACGAAGCAACAGCGCAAATCTTCGTTGATACAGAAACCTATTTGCCAAGCATGGCGCGCCGCATGGGCGTGAATGTAGACCTTATGCGTAAGGTTGAAATCGTGCGGCGCACTGTCGTGACGAGGGCTAACCTGGAAAAGATCATCCAGCGCACAGATTATCTGGATCAAATCGCGCGCTCAAATAACGACATCGACGCGCTTGTTGGCCAATTGACTCGTGATATTCGCATTTTTTCGCTGGATGAGGGCATGTTCCGCATCCAGTATGAGATTGACGATGATCGGTTAAGCGATCGGCAGCGCGCAGAAGTAGCTAAGCGTGTTGTTTCCAGTTTGCTGGCCTTCTTTATTGAACGAAATGGCGAGGATGGTCGCCAGAAATCAGACAATGCCCGCGAATTCATAGATCAGAAAATCGAAGAATACGCGAGGAAGCTGTCTGACGCGGAGACTGCCGTTGCGAAGTTCCAGCAGGACAATATTGAGTTCCTTGGAGCAGCAGGAAGCTTTGTACAAAGGCTTGATACAGCGAAAGCGGAGCGCCGCAAGACAAGTAACCTGATTGCAGAGGCGCAAGTAACGCTGGATACGTTGCAGCAACAAATTCAGAATGTCCCTGCTACTATCAGAGAAGCGAGATCCAGTCGCTCTGGTACTAGAAATGGCGATCAAGATCCGCTTGAAGAACGCATTTCAGAACTTGAGAAAAAATATGATCAACTCAAGGTGTTGGGGTTGAAGGATCGCCATCCAGATGTCGTAAATGTGACACGGCAAATCGAAAGTCTGAAGAGCGAACTTCAGGATAAACAGGACGCCTTGGCGGCTGAGTTGCAGGGATCAGCCGAGGCAGGCAAGACATCAAACCTTACGACTGAGACGCCGAACCGCCTTTATGAGCAGCTAATGCTGCAGATCATTCAAACCCGAACTGAGCTTGAAACACTCAAACAACGGGAAAGTGATCAGCGCAAACTTGTTACAGAAATGGAAGACAAGGCGAAAAGGGTGCCTGAAATTGAAGCGCAGGAAAGCGCTCTAAAGCGGGACTATCTGTCCACGAGGCAACAATATAATGAATTTGTACAACAGAAACAGGACTTTGACCTGAAAGCGGATGTAGAGGCAACGGATGAAGCGATGTCGCTCCGTGTCGTTGAAGAACCTGTCACACCGCAGCGCCCCAGTGGTCCGCCGAGGCTTCTCTTCTTTGCCGGCGGCTTTGTTGGTGCACTAATCGCGGGTCTCTCTGTTGCGCTTGTTTTGTCGCAATTGCGGCCGGTTGTGATCACAGTGGATCAACTGAAGGCTCATTTCGACCTTCCAATTCTGGGGAATGTTTCGAAATCTATGTCTGAAGAAGAAAATAGGCAGAGAAGTATCGAGCTACTCTCTTTCGCGGGCGGCGTCCTGCTGCTGTTAATTGTTTTTGTTTCTCTATTAGCGTTCGATATCTTCGGCGCACCAACGGTTGGGTAAGAGTAGGTAAAGTTTAATGGATCTGATCGAGCGTGCAGCACAGAAGCAGGAAAAGAAAAAGACCGAGGGGTCTTTGGTTGAAAGGGCTGCTGAGAAAACCGGAGCCAGCGTAGGCAAAACCTCTGCAATAGGGGCGATTGGAGAGGCAACAGATCAGCCTAGAGATCCATCATCTTTGAATCCTGACGCCATCAGTGACAAACCCAAGTCTTTTCGGGGAATCGGTCAGCCTCTTTCGCCTGAGGAAAAAGCAGCTAACCAGGAAGCCGTTGCCTCTGCCGCTCCGAAAAAAAGCGTTGGTATTGGCCAGCCAGGGACTGCCGACAAGCTTGCGGATATGGCTGAGTCGGCGCCGGAGCTCCTCAAGCCAGCAACCAAACCTGCGCCAATGGTTGAAGCCCCGTCCGCGCCGAAAGTAGTGGGCAAAGCCACCAAGTCAAAAGGTGGCAAGAAGAAGCAACAGGAAATCGATTTGGTGGCCCTGAGGGAAGCAGGTTACATCACGCCTGACATGCCACCGAACCTGATGTCGGAAGAGTTTCGGATCATTAAGCGTTCGATCCTTCTCAATGCCTTCGGCAAGGACAAAAAAGTAGACAAGGGTAACGTAGTGCTGGTTACCAGTTCCAACCCTGGTGAGGGCAAGTCCTTTTGCGCCATCAATCTGGCATTGTCGATTGCCACAGAACAGGACACGACCGTTTTGCTCATCGATGCCGACTTTTCCAAGCCTGAGGTTTTGAATCGGCTTGGCGTTAGCGGCGGTCGCGGGTTGATGGACGTGGTTGCTGATGATGAAATCGAAATTGGCGACTGCCTGATCCGTACGAACATTCCAAATTTGGTGCTGTTGCCGGCAGGTCGTCAGCACAACCTGACGACTGAATTGCTTGCGAGCGAGCGGATGGAGAAGATCGTTAGCGAGATTGGTACACGGTATCCCGACCGCTTGGTTATTTTTGACTCGCCGCCGGTTCTGGCCAGTTCTGCGGCTTCTGTTTTGGCGCTATACATGGGGCAAACAGTTTTCGTTATTGAGGCAGAGAAAACAACCGAACCTCAGATCAAGGAAAGTCTCAGCATGATAAGTGCGTGCGAGCATATTAATCTGCTGCTGAACAAGACACGCTATAGCGGTAGCAACAAGAAATTCGCGTCCTATTATGGATACGGCGGGCGATAGGGGTACGCTGAGTGGGGGCTTTCTCCATTACAAAACGGCAGGCTTGGATGGCTGCGCTTGGCTTTGCGTCTATTTGGCTAAAAGTCGAAGGGCGTCCTGTTTATGCCCAACACGTCTGGATTGATCCAAGAGCAGAAGCCAAATTAGCGTTTTCTGACAATTCTCTTCTTTCAGAGAGTGATCGCAAGTTTGATGCGGTTTTGAATGTGTCCCCAGGCTTGAATGCACGTGTAGAAGGTCGCACATTGCGAGGTGCTCTTGATTATTCTTATGATTATTTGAAGTTCTTGTCAGACGGTTCCACTGAGGGGCGGCACAATCTTTTTGGTACCTTTGATATGGAGCCCTGGAAAGATCATCTTACGTTGAATAGTCGCGCAAGCTTAAGGCAGGTCTTTCTTGATCGTGGTGGCAGCTTGTCGAAAAGCATTGCAAACAAAAGCACCAATCGGCGTTTGGTTCAGAATTACACCGGCAGTGCCATTCTTAAGGGCACAGTTCGCAATGTGGCAGATTGGCGTTTTAGCTACAGGTACGGCTTGACACTTAGTCCCGCAGACAACCTTGCGGACGAAACTCTTACGACCAATTTCTCCGATACACAGACCCATGAATTCAGAGCGTCGATTGGCTCTGGAGCCAGGTTTAATAACCTTGAGTGGAGGGTCGCCGCGAGCAGTCAACGCACACGCAGAAGCCTGAATGTAAATGACTTCAAGGATGAGCGGGTAAGTGGAGAGCTTACGCTAAAATTTAACAGGCATTTTGCTTTGCTTGGCTCCTATGGGTTTGCCAGAAATGACTTCCAGTCCACCGAGTTGGCTGTCGATGGTCGGTCTTGGGATGTTGGTTTTAGGTTCACGCCAGGACGTAAGTTGGACCTGACGGTGAAGACTGGTCAGGAAGGCAACCGTAGTAAATGGTACGCAAGGCTACAGTATTTCTTCTCTGTCAGATTTGATCTTGTAGCGAGCTATACGGATACACTGACCTCCAACGCCATCGTTTTGAACGATAATCTGCAATCCTATCAATTTGATGACAATCAAGGAATTATCGATAGTCAGGGGCTACCGATTGATGAAACTGATCCAAGTTTTTCGCTGTCTGATGTCGATTTTCGACGCCAGAATAGTAGTGCCGTACTTACATGGAGGCACAAAAGAACCCAGGTTTATGTAAACGGTAACATGGAATGGAGAACCTTTGACGATGGTTCCGGACAAGCATCTTCATGGGGAGTATCAACGGGTGTTAAACGGAAAGTGAATAAAAACACTGACTTATCTGGTACAATCAGCTATCGTCGCAGTAGATTTGAGGACAATATTCGAGTAGATAATTACTTTGTGGGGAGCTTGGATTGGTCAAAGCGGTTGTCACGCTACTTTAGGTTTTCAGCGATGTTTAGTCACAGTCAACGCCAGTCTAATGAGCAGGGTGCAGATTTGATGGAAAATGCTTTGACCCTGTACCTAAGAGGGACATTTTAGAGCGGTATGTACGAAAGTTTTTATAATCTCCAAGGGCGGCCCTTCCAGTTAACGCCAGACCCTCGATTTTATTTTAGTTCACGCACTCACAAAAAGGCGATGGCTTACCTTACCTATGGTTTGAACCAAGGCGAGGGTTTTATCATTGTCACGGGTGACATTGGAACAGGTAAGACTACGCTCGTACGACATCTTTTCGAAACGTTGGATCGCAACGAATTTATTGCTGCAATGATTGTTAGCACACAGCTCAGTGCTGAAGATTTGTTACGTAGTGTTGTTGCAGCTTTTGGGCTTGATGCGCAAGCTGAGGACAAGGGGCAGCTGCTTGCAAGGCTTGAGAAATACTTGCGGGAACAATTCCGAATGGGGCGGCGGGCGCTCTTGGTTGTCGACGAAGCTCAGAACCTTTCAAATGCTGCGCTTGAAGAAATGCGTATGCTTTCAAACTTCCAGGAAGGTGACAAAGCGCTTCTACAGAGCTTTCTTGTAGGCCAGCCTGAATTCAGAGAACGCATTTTTGCTGCGCCTGAGCTTGAGCAATTGCGTCAGCGCGTTATTGCGACACATCACCTTGACCCAATGGAAGAGGAAGAGCTGGCAGGTTATATCGAGCACCGTTTGCGGCTTGTTGGCTGGGACAATGACCCATGTTTCACTGCTGAAGCGGTAGAAGCCATTTACCAGCATAGTGCCGGCGTGCCACGCCGCCTGAACACACTGTGTTCGCGCATTCTGCTTTATGGCTCATTGGAAGAGATTCACACAATTGATGCGGATACAGTTGCTGCCGTTATTGCCGACATGGCCAGCGATACGCGCCAAGTAACACCGACATCTTCGGCGATGCCTCGGTCTCAGCCTGTTAATCTGCAAAACGATCCTTCGTTGCCGCTTGAAAAGGTTGGGCAACCAAGCGAAGGAAAAGACGGTGGCAAGTCCAAGGCTTCAGGCAAAGGCTCTGAAGAAATGGAAAATCGCCTCAATCAGCTTGAGACCATGATGAAGTCTCAGGATGAAACCTTGAAGCAATTGACTAACCTGATGGCCCAACTGGCTGGTGGCGGTTCAAAGGATGAGAAGTAAGGAGCTCAGCGTTCTTTCTTCTGCAGAGCCGGTCGAGGCTGGCTTTGATTTCGGTGAACGTTCTGTATTCACCGTTGATGTTGAAGAATGGTTTCAGGTAGGTGCCTTCGAAAACACCATTTGTCGAGAAGACTGGTCTGATCTTGAGAGCCGGGTGGTCTATCAAACCCACAAAGTTCTCGAATTGCTGACAAAACATGGAGTAACAGGCACATTCTTCTGCCTTGGGTGGGTTGCCGAGAGGTCCCCAGAGTTGCTGCGGGAGATTCATGCCGCAGGCCATGAACTTGCTTGCCACGGCAGCGACCATAAACGCCTGTTTACAATGTCTTCAGATAACTTTTTTGAAGATGTTCGTATTGCCAAGCAGAAAATAGAGGATGCATCAGGTGTCTCTGTTATAGGGTACCGTGCACCAAGCTTCTCCTTAACGCCAGAAACCTGGTGGGTATATGATAGCCTTGAGAAACTTGGGTTTCGCTATTCCTCGAGCGTGTATCCTTTGAAAACTGATCACTACGGTATGCCTGATGCGCCGACAAGGCCCTTCTGGCCGATTGGGGCCGGTCGTGTGCTGGAAGTACCACTGAGCGTCTGCCGAAGCTTAGGAAGACGTTGGCCCGCATCTGGTGGCGGATATTTCCGTTTGCTGCCTTATGCAATTGGTAAGGGCCTTCTGGATCGTAGCATCAAACAAAACAAAGTGCCTGGTGTATTTTATATGCACCCATGGGAAATGGACCCTGAACAGCCCTTCAGGGCCGATGCTCCGGCGCTCTCTCGGTTCAGGCACTATACCGGGCAGGGAAGGATGGCAGCAAAGGTAGGAAAGCTGTGCGACAGCCGCAAATGGGGTAGTATGACCGACGTGTTTGCACCTCTACTACGTGGTAGCCTCGAGGGAGAGGGCAAATGACTGTGAAGGTCAGGCAGTTGAATGATGCCAATTCCATAGCATGGGACACTTTCGTAGCAAGCCATCCGGAGGGTACCTTCTGCCATAAGGCAGGTTGGAAACGCGTTGTGGAGCAGGGCGCTCGTCATCATTGTCCGTTTTTGATCGCGGAGCAGGATGGGGCGGTTGTTGGTGTAATGCCGCTGACAATTCGTAAAAGCGTTTTGTTCGGTACATTGGCTGTTTCCAGTATGTTCGGGGTTTATGGCGGGCCGCTTGCTTATGACACTGGCAGCTATGAGGCCCTTGAGGAGGAAGCGTGGCGCCTCGCGCTTGATGCCGGCGCAGAGGTATTGGAATACAGGACAAAAAAGGCAAGGCATGATGGTGACGCTGACTGGTATGTAGAGCGAAACAAGTCTGCCACTTTCATTCGCGAAATTGTTGGGAAAGCAGAGCAGGATATCTTGCTTGAAATTCCGAGAAAGCAACGGGCCGTCGTTCGTAAATCACTTAAAAATAATCTCATAAGTGACTGGAATGGAAGTATAAAAGAGTTTTATTTCCTATACGCAAGGTCAGTCCGGGGGTTAGGGACGCCGGTTTTTCCAAGACGCTTGTTTGAGGCTTTCGTAGACGTGTTTGGCAGCGACGTATCTATACAGATCGTGCGTGAGGCAACAGGGAACCCGGTTGCGGGCCTCATGAGTTTCTATACCACCGATACGGTGCTGCCATATTATGCCGGGACAGGTGCCGGGGCTAGGGAGCTCGGCGCACATGACTTTATGTATTTCGAATTGATGCAGCGCGCGGTGGCCACGGGCAGGAAGTATTTTGATTTCGGTCGGTCAAAGGTTGGCAGCGGGCCCTACAAATTCAAGAAAAACTGGGGATTTGAGCCGACACTTCTCGAGTATCAATATCGTCGCGCGGAGGGTGCTACAATTCCGGATATCTCACCCCAAAATAAGAAGTACCAAATGATGATAGCGGTATGGAAAAGGATGCCCCTGCCCATCGCTAACTTTCTCGGGCCACCGATCTCAAGGCACCTGGGGTAGGTTGATGGCCCGTATCCTTTTTCTTGCACACCGAATTCCTTATCCGCCAAATAAAGGCGACAAGATACGTTCTTGGCATTTTCTCGAGCACTTGCTGCAAAAACACGATGTGCATCTTGGTTTTTATGTCGATAGCAAGGCTGATCTGCAGTATGTAGATTTCCTTAGACAGAGAAGCACATCAATATGCTTCACTTATGTCAGTAAGTTTATGTTGAAATTGCGCGCCATGATGGGGCTTGTCTGGAATGAGCCTTTGTCCTTCGCTGCATATCCGAAAAGCAAACTCAGACGCTATGTTAAGGGGCTGTTGGAGCGGGAAGAGATTGATCTGATCTTTTTGTTTTCGGGGGCAGTAGGTCCTTTGATTGGGCGGGAGCGGCCCGATTTTCCCGTTATCGCAGACCTTGTAGATGTCGATAGCGCAAAATGGGAAGCATATAGCAAACAGTCAGTTTTTCCTCTTTCGTGGCTGTATGCTCGTGAGGCAAAAGTTCTAGCCGAAGCGGAAGCAGTAATCGCTCGCCAGGCTTCTATCACCACTTTTGTAAGCGCCGACGAGGCCCGGTTGTTCAAGCAGCGTATCGTTGGGGGTGGTTATGGCAAGATCATGCACCTTAATAACGGTGTAGATGTCGACCATTTCAACCCTGAGCGCTTTACGGGCGTTGACCCGGCGCCGAACAGCGTGATTTTCACTGGTGCGATGGACTATTTACCCAACATCGAAGCTGCTGAGTGGTTTGTCGAAAATGTTTGGCCGATCGTCAGATCCCGTATTCCTGAAGCCTGCTTTAAAATAGCCGGAGGGCCAACCCCGAAACGGGTGAAGCAGTTGGCTCAAACAGGTGGCGTAGATGTAACTGGCTATGTGGACGATATGGCTGAGGCAATCGCAGCTGCCAGTGTCGTTGTAGCGCCCCTGAGAACTGCCCGGGGCATACAGAACAAAGTTCTCGAGGGCATGGCAATGGCCAAGCCTGTAATAGCGACAGCGGCTGCCAAAGAAGGAATTGAGGCCCAAATTGGAAAGCATGTGCTTGTGGCAGAGGAGCCGAAGGAATTTGCGGACCTTCTGATTAGTTTGATGGCAGACGCTGGCAAGGCTTCGGCAATTGGTGAAGCAGCACGTATGCATATCCTGAAACATTACAAGTGGCAGCATAGTCTCTCAGAGTTCGATGGGTTTATAAGCGAGCTTGTGAAATGACCGGGTTAGCAGCAGTTTTTAGAAACAGACGTAATTATATAGCGCTGCTTTTTCTTCTCTTGGTACTGTTTGTTTCATGGTTCGAGAGTGTTGCACAATTGGCTGACCTTGTTTGGAAAGCCGATATATATAACCACGGGGTGTGGGTTCCTGTTGTCTCTTTATGGCTTATGTTTCGGTCATGGGAGCGTGTGACTGACAGTGGTCTTTCGTTTTGGTGGCCTGCTGCCTTGGGAATATTGGTCGCAAGTGCGCTATGGTTGATCGGTGGTGCTGCCGAGGCAAGCATTTTGCAGCACTTTTCCTTGGTGACCGCGATCCAATTCATCGTGGTTGGGTGCCTGGGCCCGCGAGCCTACAGACTAATCTTGTTCCCAATGCTTTTTCTTTTTGCGGCGATACCTCTCGGACAGCAGTTGGTTGAACCGCTACAGAACCTCACGGCAAAGATGGTCATTGGTGCTCTTGGTATGTCCGGGATGGAGTTTGAAGCGGATGGGGTGCTGATAAAGCTTTCCAGCGGCTACTATCAAATCGCCCGGGCCTGTGCAGGTGTGAAGTTTCTGAACAGTAGTTTGGTGTTGGGTGTTCTTTTGTGCCACCTCACATTTTCTTCATGGAAGCGACGATCCGTGATGATGCTCGCTGCGGTTATTGTACCCATTTTCTTCAATGCGGTGCGCGTATATGGGACATTGCTTTTGGGGGAAATGACTGACGCGTCCTTCGCAAAGGGGGTAGACCACATTGTCTATGGCTGGGGTTTCCTGAGCTTTATCTTGATTCTCCTGATCGCGGGCGCTTATCGCTTCAGCGATAGGGAGAACGAGCAGGAACCCAACTCGTGCAAGTTGGCAGTAGAACGACAAAACAGTTCAACACCAGCATTGATACTGTTGGCTGCCGGCTTTCTACCAGCTCTGGCAGGAATGTGGCTGCCAGGAAGTAATCTGTCGGTGCCGATGTGTCTTACGCCGACCTTGGCTCCCCCAAAATGTATGGAATGTGGTTTCCGGCAGCTAATGCCGGATGTTGCTACCCGGTGGATACATGAAGCAGAGGCTGATCTAAGGCAAGCTTGGTATTTCCGTGAGGATGCAGCCACTGTTATGGGTAAAACATTCTTGTATTGGCCTGACAGGCTCGGGCACCGGCTTGTTGGGGCGACCTCATTGTTGTTGGACGATGGATGGCAGCTACTTGGGGGTATTGATACACATCCAGTAGACGTGGGTAAGGCAGCCTTTGAGGAGAGTGTGATTTGGCGACAGGGAGAGCGTCGACTTATGTGGCGAACCTATGTGATCGGTGGCAAGCATTATGCGCACAACATCGATGCGAAACTACATTTGGCTTGGCTGCGTCTAAGCGGCAGGCCGGCAATAGGGCAATCCCTTGTAATAGCGACTGATTTAACATCGACTATTGAAGATGCCCGGATTATTTTGAATAGATTTTTTGTATCACATCCACCGGAGGCACTTTTGTGGCCTTCTGGCGAGCAAAGCTGGGACCAAGGCCTATGTGCGGAATAAGCGGGATCGTGACGACGTCAAGCACTAGGGTAGATCAAGTTGCTCTCCGGCGTATGACAGATAGTATCCAGCATCGGGGCCCTGATGATGAAGGTTTCTTCTGGAGTGATCACGTTGCCCTGGGGCACCGCCGTTTAAGCATTATTGATGTCGAAGGCGGCCTGCAGCCAATGCTTAGTCAGGACGAGGGCGTCGTCCTGACGTATAATGGGGAAATTTATAATTTCCAACATTTGCGCCGCGAGCTTGAGGCTCTTGGACATGTGTTCAAGACGAGTTCTGATACGGAAGTACTGCTGGTCTCATATCTTGAATGGGGCACAGAGTGTGTTTCGCGCTTACGAGGTATGTTTGCCTTCGCCATATGGGATAATCGTAAGGGGATATTATTTCTGGCGCGAGACAGGCTGGGTATAAAGCCGCTTTATTATGCCAACATGCCGGATGGCACCTTTCTTTTCGCATCCGAAATGAAGGCTTTGCTCGAATACCCTGGATTCGTTCGGTCCTTGAGGCTGGATGCGATGGAAGATTTTTTGGCCCTCGGATATGTACCTGATCCGAAGTCAATCCTGAACGGTATTGAAAAACTGCCACCTGCCCACACTCTCACGCTTGCAAAGGATACGGGTAGGCAAGACCTTCAGCGCTATTGGAATCTTGATTTGGTAACACCGCCAGTCGTCGAGGAAGACCATCAAGCCCTTCTTGATCGGCTGGAAGAGGCCGTGAAGCTACGCATGATAGCGGACGTACCTCTGGGCGCTTTTCTTTCTGGTGGGCTGGATTCAAGCACCGTGGTTGGTTTAATGAGCCGCAATAGCAACTCGCCGGTTGAAACATGCGCGGTAGGCTCCGATGTGCCAGAATATGACGAAAGCGGTTATGCCCAGATGGTGGCGGACCATTTTAACACCCATCACCGTATGCGTCTTATATCAGCGCACGACAGTAGCCTGCTGGACCTGATGCCCTCCATTTTTGACGAGCCGTTTGCGGATATGTCAGCCTTGCCTACGTACAAGGTCTGCGCACTGGCGCGAGAAAATGTTAAGGTTGCGCTTTCCGGCGATGGTGGGGACGAGCTTTTTGGTGGTTATCGCCGCTACCGTCTTCATATGATGGAAGAAAAGCTTCGTGGTGCTGCACCGCTTATGCTTCGCCGGGCGATATTTGGTCCACTGAGCAAAATGTATCCGAAGATGGATTGGGCTCCACAGGTTTTCCGTGCGAAATCTACGCTAGAAGCCTTGGCGCGAAATTCAGCCCAAGCTTATTTTCAATCTGTCTCCAAAACACCTGATAGAGATAGAACCCGCCTGCAATCTCAAGTCATGAAGAAGAAATTGGCAGGCTATCACCCTCATGAAAGGTTTGAAGAACTGGCAGCTGAAGTTGCTGGCGCGCATGGGCTTTCGGTGATCCAATATATCGATATCAACACTTATCTGCCTGGGGATATTCTTACCAAAGTGGACCGAACGAGTATGGCACATTCGCTTGAGGTGCGTGTGCCACTTTTGGATCACAAGTTTTTCGAATGGGGGATGCGCCTTAGCCCGGATAGCCGTATTGTTGATGGCGAGGGCAAGGCTGCTTTCAAGCAGGCTATTCGCGGATTTGTACCCGATGCAGTGATCGATCGGCCAAAAAGAGGCTTTGACATCCCCGCAGGGCAGTGGATGCGTGACGAAATGGCACCCACGTTAAGGGCGTTATGTAAAAGTGAGGTTTTGCTTGATACAGGCTTGATCTCACGGTCAGGCTTGTCAGCGATGGTGGAGGAGCATCTTGCTGCAAGGCGGGATCACCACGCTTCTTTGTGGTGCGTCCTGATGCTGGATAGGACTCTGGCCAAGCTGGATGCCAACTTGGCCAATATCTGAACTGGCTTCTGCCTAGTTGTAGTTGTCTAGCGAATAGCCAGCGGAACGCACAGTACGGATATAGTCTGGTGCATTATCTACATTGATGGCTTTGCGAAGCCGCCGGATATGCACGTCAACCGTACGCGGTTCTACATACACATCATGGCCCCATACGCTGTCCAGAAGCTGTTCCCGGCTGAAAACGCGGCGTGGATTTTCCATGAAATGCCGCAGGAGGCGATATTCGGTTGGGCCAAGCTGAATAGGCTTGCCGTTACGTGTCACACGGTGGGAAACGCTATCTAGCTTGATGTCTTCAAAGGAAAGCTCATGACCTGCCAGTGCAGGCCGCAGGCGACGCAGTACCGCCTGGATGCGCGCGATCAGCTCCTTCGGCGAGAATGGTTTGCAGATATAGTCATCTGCACCGGTTTCCAAGCCGCGGATACGGTCTGGCTCGTCGGCGCGGGCCGTTAGCATAATGATTGGAATGTTTTGCGTTTCCGCATTTCGGCGAAGTTGACGGCAAATTTCAAGGCCGGAAAGATTTGGCAACATCCAATCCAGCAAGATCAGGTCCGGTGCAGCTTGGCTTGCCCTGTACAGACCGTCTTCACCATCTGCAACTGCTTCTACCTGATAGTCTGCACGTTCAAGGTTGTAGCGCACCAGTTCGGTGATGTTTTCATCGTCTTCGATGAGAAGAATACGTGTTTTCACAGGAAGCTCCTCTGGATTGTCCTGTTAATCAATCGTCAGTCACCAGTTCGGTGCTCGTAACGTCATGTTTGGGTCGTCTTGCTTCTTCTAGCATCACACCGTTAATGGTGTAGTAGACCTGTTCGGCCACATTTGTTGCCTGGTCGCCAATTCGCTCCAGGTTCTTTGCAATCATTAGGAAGTGAGTGAGAACGCCAATCTTTTCTGGAGATTCCATCATTCTACCAAGAATGGTGCGGTATGCCGAGTTGTGGAGGTTGTCGAGCACTTCATCTCGCTCCCAGACTTCCATCGCAAGGTTGGCGTTCCTGTGGACATAGGCATCCATAACGTCTTGGATCATCTTACGGGCTTCTCTGGCCATCTGATCAAGGATCTGAGGAATGGCAACAGGCCCCATTTCGGAAATAGCCAACGTACGTTTTGCAATATTCTTGGCGTAATCGCCCATGCGCTCGATTAGCCCCGTCATTTTCAGGGAAGAAACGACTTCGCGAAGGTCATCGGCAACAGGCGCCCGGCGGGCAAATACGACGATCGCGGCCTTTTCTGCATCAATTTCAAGCTGATCCAGCGCCTGATCTGAAGCCCTAACTTGGCCTGCCTTGTCTGTATCAAACTCGTTCAGGGCTTCCATGGCGCCGACAAGTTGATCTTCGGCGAGGCCGCCCATACGGCTTACGATTGCGCGCAGTTCGCGCAGTTCATCGTCATAGGCTTTGACTGTATGATCATTCATGTTCAAATCTCCTTAGCCAAAGCGTCCCGTGATATAATCACGGGTGCGTTCTTCTTTTGGTGAGGTGAAAATATCGGTGGTATCACCGTGTTCAACCAGATCACCCATATGGAAAAAGGCGGTTTTCTGAGATACGCGAGCAGCTTGTTGCATGCTGTGCGTTACGATGGCGATTGCATAGCGCCCTTTTAGTTCATCGATAAGGGCTTCAACTTTTGCTGTTGCTATAGGGTCCAGTGCCGAGCAAGGCTCGTCCATCAGGATCACTTCTGGGTTAACAGCAATTGCTCGTGCAATGCACAAGCGTTGCTGTTGGCCACCTGAAAGAGCTGTGCCTGGACTATCCAGGCGATCCTTCACTTCATTCCAAAGGCCTGCCTTTTCCAGAGAAACGGTAACGATTTCATCCAGATCCGTTCTGGACTGTGCCAAGCCGTGAATACGTGGGCCATAGGCTACGTTGTCATAGATTGACTTTGGGAAAGGGTTTGGCTTTTGAAAGACCATGCCCACTCGTGCGCGAAGTTGTACAACATCGATACTTGGGTCGTAAATATCTTCATTGTCCAATGTGATTTTGCCTTCAACACGACAGGTCGCAACTGTGTCGTTCATGCGGTTCAAACACCGCAGGAAGGTAGATTTTCCGCACCCTGATGGACCGATAAGCGCGGTTACTTCATCTTGGTGAAGGTCGAGGCTGATGCCTTTTACAGCGTGGTTGTCACCGTAAAATACATGGACATCCTTGGCTGTCATCTTAGCGATTTTTGTATCAGTCATAGTTTCCAACTCTGTTGCCATTTTACGCATCTTACCAGTGCCGCTCAAATTTTTGGCGTAACCAGATGGCCAGGCCATTCATTGCAATCAGGAATGTCAGCAGAACCAAAATGGCTGCAGACGTTTTTTCTACGAAGGCGCGTTCAGGGCTATCTGCCCACAGGAAGATCTGAACGGGGAGGGCAGTCGCTGCATCTGTCACGCTTCCCGGGATGTCCACGATAAAGGCTACCATCCCGATCATCAACAGCGGCGCAGTTTCACCAAGCGCCTGCGCCATGCCGATGATTGTACCAGTAAGGATCCCCGGCATTGCAAGGGGAACAACATGGTGGAATACGACCTGCATAGGTGAAGCACCAAGCCCGCGCGCTGCGTCTCGGATTGAAGGAGGGACGGCTTTGATCGATGCGCGGGAGGCAATGATGATCGTGGGTAGTGTCATGAGGGCCAGCGTCAAACCACCAACAAGCGGCGCGGAGCGTGGTAGATGCATAACACCTAGAAATACAGCTAGACCCAAGAGACCAAAGACAATTGAAGGTACGGCGGCCAGGTTGTTGATGTTGATTTCAATCAGGTCGGTGAGCCTGTTCTTTGGCGCGAATTCTTCAAGATAGATTGCGGCAAGGACGCCGATTGGGAAGGCGATAAGCAGGGTCACTACAAGCGTAAGCGCAGAGCCTACAGTTGCACCCCAAATACCAGCCATTTCTGGGTCCCGTGAGTCACCATGAGTCAGGAAAGTGCTGTGGAAGTGAAGAGTAACACGACCTTCTTCCTCAAGCTTGTTGTACCAACCAAGCTCTTTGTCTTTCACCTTCCGATTTGCTTCGGGCTCATTCTTGTCGATCTTGCCTTTATGCAATTGGTCGATGTCGTCGGAAGCCAGCAGGCTTACTCGTTTCGTGGTGCCTACGAGGGTTGGGTTCGCAAGGATCATATCCCGAAGTTGTCCGCGAGCACCTGTACTAACCATACGGATTAGGTCGCGACGTTCCCGGCGGTTCGTGATTTCCGGGAAATGCTCTTTCATGGCGGCATCAATCAGGCGCAGCATGTTGGCCCGCTTGACTTGTTCTTGAAAGGCCTCAGGGCTCATCTCACGTGGGTTACCCAGAACACTTTGTTCAAAGGGAATGTCGAGCTCGATACTGGTTTGAAAGAAACCAAAAAAGCCGTCTGACGCGATTTTGCCGATCAACATTACGAGAAATAGTGCTGCAACCACGACTGCGCCGAGACCAAAAGCCTTAAAGGTCTTTTCCTTGCGGTAACGCCGCTTGATACGCGCATTCATCTCATCTGAATGCCAATCGGTAGGTTTGAAGTCTTTGTTAGTTTCCGACATGTGACATCCTTAATCGTAAACTTCGCGGTATTTGCGAACGATTTTGAGCGCAATCACGTTGAGGGCCATGGTTGATACAAAGAGCGCAAGTCCAAGTGCAAAGGCAGAAAGCGTTTTAGCGCTGTCAAACTCTTGGTCACCTGTCAGCAAGGCTACGATTTGTACTGTGACAGTGGTTACAGCCTCGAAGGGATTTGCCGTAAGTTTCGGTTGCATGCCTGCAGCCATCACAACAATCATGGTTTCGCCGACTGCTCGACTGACTGCCAAGAGGAATGCGCCAACAATGCCAGGTAGGGCAGCCGGTAAAACCACTTGTGTGATGGTTTCTGAAGGTGTTGCCCCAAGTGCAAGTGAGCCATCCTTCAGCGATTTAGGTACTGCTGTGATTGCATCATCTGAAAGCGACGAAACGAATGGGATGATCATGATGCCCATTACAATACCTGCGGCTAAAGCACTTTCGCTGGCGATATCAAGGCCCAGCGTGATACCAAGGTCGCGGAAAAATGGTGCCACAGTAAGGGCTGCGAAAAATCCGTAGACTACTGTTGGAACACCGGCCAAAACCTCAAGCATCGGTTTGGCAATTTTACGCATTTTTGTGTTCGCATATTGAGTCAGGTAGATGGCTGCAAGAAGCCCAATCGGGCCCGCCACAAGCATGGCGATGAAGCTGATAAGCAGTGTGCCTGCGAATAGGGGGACGGCACCAAACGCCCCGGAAGACGCAACCTGGTCGGCGCGCAAAGCTGTCTGTGGGCTCCAGTGCAGACCAAAAACAAATTCAGTTACAGGGACTTCGTGGAAAAAGCGAAGGCTCTCAAACAAAAGTGAGGCAACGATACCTAGTGTTGTAGCAATAGCGATTACAGAACTAAGCGCCAAAGCAATCAACATGATACGTTCGAATTTGTTCCGGGCGCGAAAATCGGGCTGGGTTCGATTTGATGCCAGATAAAAACCTACCAGGCCAAAGGAGACAGAAAGCGCAAATGCAGCCCAAATCCCTCTGATATATAGATCGTTAAATTTCTGTGCTGCGGCCAGAATGTCCGGGTCCGTTTCCGGGCTAGAAGCGTTTTCAACTACCAACCTGATTCGGTTCAGTACAAGTGTTGCTTGATCGGTACCTACTTCAAAAAGTCGATCAGGCAGGCCTGATACGATCAGCCCTTCAATGATGCTTTTCCCAAAAATCAGCCAGATGCCAAAAGCAAAGAAGCTCGGCAATAAAACGCATGTCGCAGCAAAATAGCCATAGTGGCGTGGCAGGGAGTGCAGCTTTGCGGGGTCTCCGCCAGCGCGTGTTAGCGCTTTCTGCCTGGTCATCGCAAAAGAAACCAGGGACAGCAGGACCAAAATCAAAAATATTGCGGAGCTCGTCATGTTAGGCGGCCTTATGCAGATTTCTCGATCTTATCGAAGTTTTAAAAAGGGGCAACAGGCTGCGTTGCCGGTTGCCCCCTCTAGACATTATACCGCTACTCTTAGTCAAGAGTAAGATTAGTAAGATTGCGGGCATCTTCTTCATATTTGGCGCGATCTTCGTCCGGCAGTGGGATCAGGCCACGATCTGCCAGGTAACCAAAGTCGCCGGCAGCCTTGTCGCTTGTGAACTCTGCCAGATATTCGCGGATGCCTGGAACCACGTCTACGTGCGCTTTCTTAACATAGAAGTAAAGAGAGCGGGAGATCGGGTAGGAACCATCAGCAATTGCCTCGAAAGTTGGGGCCTGAGAAGCCGCGCCTTCTTTCTTGGATACTGGGAAAGCCTGAATGACGTCACCGTTTTGATCAAGGAAACTGAAACCGAAAATACCAACAGCTTCGCTGTTCGTTTGCAGTTTTTGAACGATCAGGTTGTCGTTTTCGCCAGCCTCAGTGTAGGCGCCGTCTTCACGGATGCCGCGGCAAAGCGCTTTATAGGCGCTCTTGTTGGATTTCTTAATGGCTTTCATGCCGGAGAAAGTCTTGCAGCCGCCTTCGATAGCCAGTTCGTTGAAGGCGTCCCGCGTGCCGGAAGTCGGTGGAGGGCCAAGCACTACGATTGGCTTATTTGGAAGGTTGGCGTTCACCTGATTCCAAGTTTTGTTTGGGTTGTCGATCATGTTGCCTTCACCGCCTTCAGTGCCTGGTGCAGGAATTTTTGCGGCAAGTGCGAGGTAAAGGTCACGAAGGCTAAGCTCCATCGGTGCGGCATCTTTTGCTGCAGCGAGCACAATGCCATCAAAACCGATTTTCACTTCCACGATGTCTGTCACACCGTTCTTTGCGCAAAGCTCAACTTCAGTTTTTTTGATGCGGCGGGAAGCATTCGTGATGTCTGGGTGGTTGGTGCCAATACCAGAACAAAAGAGTTTCAAGCCACCACCGGAACCGGTTGATTCAACGATTGGCGTTTTGAAGTCTGTAGTACGGCCAAATTCTTCAGCAACAGCAGTTGCAAATGGGAACACAGTGGAGGAACCTACAATCCGGATCTGGTCACGAGATTGGGCTTCTACATCTGTGGTGCTGAAAGTGGCTGCGGAAATCAAAGCAGCAGCGACAGCGAGTTTTTTCATCTTGTCTCTCCAAGCCACAATCCTGGTGGCGTTCTTTAACGAGCATCTTGCCGTGCGCGTGTCATTATTATTAAGAATTCCGCCGGCAAGGCGACTGATACAGGTGAAATGTTACAGTTCGATGACAGTGTTATTGAGCCGCATTTTTTGAGATTGGGAGCTTGAAGCGGAAGGTTGTTCCACGGCCCACCTCACTCTTAATTTCCAGATTGCTATCATGCCGTAAAAGAATGTGTTTTACAATTGCGAGGCCAAGGCCTGTACCACCCATTTTACGTGACCGGGCCGTGTCGACACGATAGAAACGCTCAGTTAAGCGGGCAAGGTGTTCCTCTGAAATGCCCGGGCCTTCATCGCGAATCAAAATTTGAATCTTCTGATCATCCAGGCATGAATTTGCAGAAATGTGAACCGTACTATCCGGGTCGCAATACTTCGAAGCATTCGACAACAGGTTAATTAATACCTGGGTCAATTGATCGCCATCACCGCGAACAGGTTTCAAGTCATCTGGAATATTACATTCGAACTTTATGTTTCTTGCCATGGCGTTCGGCGCAATGGTGCTCACGGTATTTACAAGAAGCTTCTTGATGTCTACGTCCATTTCAGGTGCAACATATCGGGTCATTTCAATGCGCGATAATGAAAGCAGGTCATCAATCAAGCGCACCATGCGCTCTGCTTCGGTTTGCATGATACCAAGGAATCGTTGATGCGCGTCCTTGTCATCTGCTGCCGGCCCAATCAGTGTCTCAATAAAGCCCAGAATAGACGTTAATGGGGTCCTAAGTTCATGGCTCGCGTTGGCAACAAAGTCTGCGCGCATTTGTTCAGCGCGAATAAGGCTCGTTACTTCGTAAAAGAAGATCATCGCGCCCGATTGCTCTTGTCCGGAAGATTGTTGAGGGACAGGGGCGATCGTGACATCAAAACTGCGATCGTTACTGGTTGTGTGGCGGATAACCCTAAATTCTGACGCAGGATGTTTTAGAATGGTTTCAAGCGCAGAAATGAATTCCGTCTGCCGCAAATAAAGTGAGACATCATTTCCAACAATATCGCCACCAAGCAGCGTTTTTGCGGCCATGTTGGCAACTGTAATGCGGTGCGTAGAATCGACAAGAATAAACGGGGAGGGCAATCGATCCAGCGCCTGCGCGCCGATGGACACAGTGCTAGGTTTTTCAGCCTTCTTGCGCTCTTGCATCAAAGCCCGGCGTTTTTCAAGCTCCTCAATTCGCCGCTTCAAGGCGAGTTGGGTAAGGCTAACGGCAGCTACGGCACCAACAATTATACCGCCCAGGAAAGTCAGTTGACCGACAGACCACATAAGCGCGAGCGTAAAGACAATTGCGACGATAATTGTTCGCTCGTTCAGTAGCGCCATATATGATTTTGACTGCCCAGCCATAAATCGGATCCTTTAAAAGATCTCTAACGATCAGTATCCAGAAAAAGTGGATTTCGAGAGATCAGCTTCCTTTAAATGACATAGTTTGCAGTTTTGTGAATAAAATATTACAGAGCTGCGAATGCCAGAGATTAACGAAAATAGGGGTCATGCGGCATTTTTACGCTAGACCGCTCTCTGGGAACGCTGTTAAGTTTGGTTTAATTAAATTTTTGCACAATTGTGGGTCGTTGTGGTTTGGAGAAGGTTCCAGCGTGTCGGACAAAAAAGATGAAGATAAGGGGTTTATCGAACGCCGTCGCCAGCTTTTAAAGCTAGGCGCTGCGGGCGTTCCAATGGTGTTGACGCTAAAAGCGTCAGCGACCCAGCCTGTCCACTCCGCACTGGATTGTGCGTTTGTCATTCCCGAAAAAGTGACGATCCTCGTTGATGTAGACGGTAAAGCCTGGGTTGGCGATGGCTCTATCCAGGAAAAGCAGGGCGAATACAAAACCAAAGATGTAGACGATTTCAAGCAGAACGCCGACTATGTTTTTGGTGAAGGGACCGTTCCTGAACGCTATCGGCCCGACGGTTGTTCTACAGGTGGTGGGGACGACGATTCCGGCGATGATGATGGTGGTCATGGCGGTTGGGGTGGTGATGATTCCGGCGGTGATGACGATGATAGCGGCTGGCACAGCGGTAGCGGTGATGACGATGATAGCGACTGGCGCACTAGTAGCAGCCGCCGTGGCGACGATGATGGCGGCTACAGCGGTGGTTGGCGCGGTGGTCACGGTGGTGGTGACGACGACGGTGATGATGACGATGGCGGCAGCGGCGGTGGCGGCTGGACCGATTGTTATAAGGTCTATGTTATCAGCCGTAATACAACGATCACGCCAGCCGATTATCTGAATGGCAGTGGTTCATGGAACCTTCAAGGCGAGAACGGCCTCTATATCCTTTTGGCAGGCAAGTATCTTGATACTTACGGAAATGATGGTGGTTTCCCCGGAATTTCCTGTTTGCTGTCAATTTTGAATTATCTGGAAACGCAGTAATTTGTAAGCGGTGACAGCAGGCCCTAATAAAGAAGACTGGGTCTGGGTTAGCAACCCGGACCATTATCTCTGTCGCCAAGTCGGCGACACAAGTTTCGTCTATAATCGACTTTCAGGTACGACACACATCTTCAATCTCGTGTCGAAGGCAATGCTCGATTATTTGTCGGCAGGGCCAAAGTCGCTCCGAACCATTGTGACTGAGTTTCACATGTTCCTTGAAGTGCCTGCGGAAGAATGCCCAAGGGGTGTTGCACGCCGCCTGTTCGATGAGTTGGATGATATTGGCCTCGTTCAGCGAGTAGGGCCATGACCGTCGTTATTATGAAAGACCTACCGGAGGCGTCTGTTTTTAATGCGCTTTCTGAGAAACGCTTGGCTTTGAAATTAGGACCTTTTGCCACGCGCCTGAATATAGGTGACGAGCTAACGCAGCGATTTATCCTGGATATGTACCAGGAAGCGCAGGTCGAAATTGGGAATGAGTTGCTATGCGACTTCTCCATGACGGTGCGTCCCCCAAATCTCTACAGGCGTTTTTTTCGCAAGCAGATTGTTCCTGATCCTGGTTTTAACTTTCCCGCCGTACCTCTACCGTCCGCATTATCACCGTTGGCGCTCGAGATGGGACTAAACCTGAATGTTGCACTGCAGTGTTTCCGGTTTGCTATTTTTCATGCAGGCGTTGTCGCAAAGGGTAGTGAAGCCCTCATAATTTCGGCCAAGTCTGGCGGCGGGAAAAGCACGCTTACTGCGGCACTGATGGAAGATGGTTTCCGGTTGTTGTCGGATGAGTTTGCCATTCTTGATATCCAAGACGCGACATTAAAAGCTTATCCAAGACCGGTTTCTCTCAAGAACCAAGCGATTGATGTCGTTAAAGCCTTTGCAGGTTCAGAAAATGTGTCCGCGACGTTCACTGACACACCCAAGGGCAATATTGCTTATCGGCGTATACGGGCTTCAGATGTGGCCGCTGCGGGGCAGCCAGCCTCAGCGAGCATCATTTTGTTCCCTGAGTTTGTAGAGGGAGCAGCCCCTCAGATTACTCAGATTGATTTGGCGGATGCTGCTATGCAGCTAATAGCTAGCTCGCCGAACTATCAGGTAATAGGTGAGCCCGCTTTTACGGCGCTTATGGTTATGCTTGATGGTGTTCAGGCATTTGAAATTAAATACGGCAACACAGAAGATAGCTTGGAAATTGTTCATGACCTTCTTCATAGGGAGCCGTCATGAAACAGGAAATTCAAGAATTTTTGGCATTCGCAGTAGGTGATTTGCCGTTACCGGCTAATACTGAAACACTGTCTGGATTTATCGCTTGGGCACAGCGTGAGCATATTATGGGGCAAGTGGCCGCCGTGATTGATGCGGAGCCCGGGAGCAAGCTTTCTGATATTTGTGAGAATGCGAAACTTCGCAGCAGCTATGACAGGCGCATGCTCACTTATGAGACAGACCGGATTAAAAGAGCACTTTTGGGCACGGGCGTTGAACCTATCTTGTTGAAGGGTAGTGCCTATGTTGCGGAACATCTTTTTGCGGGCGTTGGTAGACGTGTAAGTGATATCGACATTCTTGTGGAAGAGAGTGACCTTGAACAAGTGGAAGCTTTGTTAAAGGAAGCGGGATGGCAACCCGAAGCAACAACAGAAAATGAATATGATCAACGCTACTACAGGCGCTGGATGCATGAGTTGCCACCACTTAGGCATGCCGTCCGTCGCACGATTATTGACATACACCATCGATTACTACCCAGAACATCAAGGTTGAACCCAGATCACCTTGAAATGATCAAAGAAGCTAGAGCGATTGAAGGAGAAGCCCTCCGAGTGCTTTCGCCCACGGATCGATTTATTCATTCTGCTATTCATGTTTTTGGTGATGGGGCGATGGAAACTCCAGCTCGCAGCTTTCTTGAACTCTACTATCTTTATAAAGACCTTTCAAAAGCGGAAGGGCAGGCCCTATACGCTCGGGCAATAGAGGTGCGTTCAGATGGGCCTGTGGCCGCTGCTCTTTGGGTGCTTCGGCAATATTTCGGGCTTGATATTGCGGATGAAGGCCAGGGCTTACCTTCCCTTCGATTGCGCTTTCTTATTCGACAGCTGGCAGAGAATAGGCGATATCGCAGGTTGGCTGAAATTCTGTTATATATCCGAAGTCACTATATGCGGATGCCGGTACGGCAATTGGCTAGGCACCTTTGGCATAAAGCCATCAGGCGCGCTTGATCAGCCCCTTCAAATCAGACAAATGGTCAATTATTACATCTGGACTCAGGTCTTGAATGGGCATTTGTGAATAGCCGAAGCTGACTGCGATCGCCGGCATATTGGCGGCCTTGGCGGCTTCGATATCCGGGCGGCTGTCACCGACCATAAGAGCTGGGCCTTCGCCGGTCATTTTTCTCGCCGTTTCAAAGATGTGGCGGGGGTCAGGCTTTTTAAAATCAAAACTGTCGCCACCACTGACGGCAGAAAACAGCTCTCTGATGCCAAGATTGTCGAGTATGGGCTCGGTTAGCGCAATTGGCTTGTTGGTACAGAGCCCTAGCTCAATGCCTTCATTTTTGAAATGGGTCATCATGTCCAGGGCCCCATCAAAAAGTGTGGTGTGGGTTGTAATATTGTCACCATAATATTGAAGGAACGTAGGGCGCAGGTCTTCCGCCGAGTACTCTTCAGGGTCTCCGGTTGCTTCAAGGCCCAGTTCGATAAGTCTGAGCGCCCCATAGCCAACCATATGGCGCACCTGATCAAGGGACACTGTGTCTCGCCCAATACTTTTGAGGACGTGATTTGTTGCAGCATGCAGGTCTGGCGCTGAATCAATCAGTGTACCATCCAGATCAAATATGATTTTGTTGGCTAAAAACTGGGACATTTGCACTCTCAAAAGTAAGGGGGGGTGATACTCGAATGTCTTGATAAGATGTAAAGAAAGCCGAGCTGAAGCGAAAGACAAGAAATGATCTTATGTAAGGCTTAGCAAAAAATGTTACACAAGAAACTGTGGAATTGGCGGAAAAAGGCCGTTATGGCTTGCCTGGGTGCATAAAGCCGGATTATACATGGGCTTATGAAATTACTCAAATTGGTGTAATATTGAAATAATACTGCGCAAATTTGCGGAGTAACGTTGAGGAAAAGTGATGAGTGAGTGGCGTCCAGACAGTTGGAGGAAGCGACCGGTTGTACAAGTGCCGGACTATCCTGATGAGGAAGTGCTGAAGCGTGTTGAAGAAGAACTTTCTTCTTATCCACCACTTGTATTTGCTGGTGAAGCACGGCACCTGAAGGCACAGCTTGCCGACGTGGCAGAGGGCAAGGCCTTCCTGCTGCAGGGTGGCGATTGTGCTGAAAGCTTTGCTGAATTTCACCCGAATAACATTCGTGACACTTTCCGCGTGCTTTTGCAGATGGCTGTTGTTCTGACATTCGCGGCGAGCTGTCCGGTTGTAAAAGTAGGCCGGTTGGCTGGGCAATTTGCCAAGCCGCGCTCAAGCAACACTGAAACATTGGATGGTTTGGAGCTGCCGAGTTATCGCGGTGATATTATCAATGGGCCTGCGTTTGAAGAAGAAGCCAGAATTCCCGACCCAAACCGCATGCTGCGTGCATATAGCCAAGCGGCTGCAACGCTTAACCTGCTGCGTGCATTTGCGCAGGGCGGGTATGCTAATTTGATGTCTGTACATCGCTGGAACCTTGATTTTGTGTCTCAAAGTGGTGCTGGTGAAAAATATCGTGAACTGGCAGACCGGATTGGTGAAGCGCTGAACTTTATGGAAGCATGTGGCATCAATCCAGGCGACGTGCGTCAGTTGCAGGGTACAGATTTTTACACGAGCCATGAAGCGCTGCTTCTTGGATATGAGCAAGCGTTGACCCGCGTGGATTCCACCACAGGTGACTGGTATGACACATCTGCCCATATGCTGTGGGTTGGTGATCGCACCCGACAGGTTGATGGTGCGCACCTTGAATTCCTTAGTGGTATTTCAAACCCTATCGCCTCGAAGGTCGGGCCAACGACTGAGGTAGATGATCTGCTGCGCCTGATTGATAAGCTGAACCCGGATAATGAGGCAGGACGTTTGACCCTGATCACTCGTTTTGGGGCAGACAAGGTGGAAGAACATCTGCCGCGCCTTCTTCGCGCAGTGCAGACGGAAGGGCGCAAGGTTGTGTGGTCATGCGATCCGATGCACGGCAATACGCAAAAAGCGACAGGCGGGTTGAAAACTCGTCCGTTTGACCGCGTACTCAAAGAAGTGCGTCAGGTGTTTGCCTGTCATAGGGCTGAGGGCACATATGCTGGTGGTATCCACCTTGAGCTTACGGGGCAGAATGTAACTGAGTGTATCGGCGGGGCCGTGGCGATCACAGAAGACAGCCTGTCTTCCCGCTATCACACCCATTGCGATCCGCGTTTGAATGCCAGCCAGTCAATTGAATTGGCGTTCTTGCTGGCCGAGGCGCTTAAGGAAGAGCGAGACGCACTGGCGAAAAATGCCGCAGCGTAGGCGACTTTAAATACAAAGAGAAAAGGCACCCTGATTTTAGGGTGCCTTTTTGATTGTCTGCAGGTCTTAGGAGCGGCTATCGAACGCCAGCCTTACTGCCAGGCCCGTAAAAACGCTTGCCAGCAAATATTGCGGCCAGCGGCCGAAACCGCCGCCTTGCCCAAAAGCCCGATGAAGCTTGCTGCTTGCAATGATCACAGTGCCGTTCACAAAGAAACCAACAATGTTGAGGATGGTTACCAGCACCAGCGTTTGAATGACCATTGACCCAGCTGAAGGATCAAGAAACTGCGGGAAAAGCGCGAGCATGAACAGCGCCATTTTCGGGTTCAGTAGGTTTGTCAGCAGACCTTCGCTAAAAATACGCCGCTTGCGGTGGCGTGGTGCTTCAACTGAGGTGCTGGCATCAGAGGGCTTCGCGCGTATGGTTTGCCATGCCAAAAATAACAGATAGGCGGCACCAGCGAACCGAACGATGTCAAACGCGGCTGGAACCAATAGAAATAATTGTGCAAGGCCAAAGGCAACCATAAGCGCATGGCAATAGCATCCAGCGGCGATTCCTGCATAGGTTAAAAAGCCAGCTGATTTGCCTTGGCTGACGCTTCTTGATGCAATCAACAGCATGTCTGGGCCAGGCGTCATCGTAAGCGCAAGGCTAGCAGCGGAAAATAACAAGAGTGTGGAGAGATCCGGCATAAATAATTCCTTTAAACATTTGCCGGGCCTGCAACCTATCAGAATTCTTTTGGTCGGCAAGCTGTATTAGCGGGGTAGGTGATTTTCTTTATCTTGTTCCTGCGTAGGAACAAGGGTAAAAGCGCGTCATGACCGATACATTATCCATATATCTCGTTCAGATGAACCCGACCGTTGGTGGCCTGGAAAAGAATGCCGCACGGATTGCTGAAGCATACCAAAGAGGCAGCGACGCCGGGGGAGATCTCGTTCTTACACCGGAACTCTCGCTAACCGGGTACCCGCTGGAAGATTTGGTGTTGAAACCGTTCTTTGTGCGAAGTGCCATGGCGGCGGCAAAAGAGTTGGCGACCATTACCAAAGGCGATGGCAAGCCAGGGCTGATCATCGGCTGCCCATGGTATGAGGGCGACATACTGCATAATGCTGTAATTTTGCTTGAAGGCGGTGAGATCAAGGCTATTCGCTATAAGCATGACCTGCCCAACTATGGCGTTTTCGATGAGAAACGCGTTTTTGTGCCAGGTCCACCGCAAAAGCCAATTGATTTCCGTGGCTTCAAGCTGGGTGCGATGATTTGCGAAGATATGTGGTTCCCCAGCTGCAGTAACAGGTTGGCGCACCTTGGTGCCGATATTCTATTGGTGCCGACATGCAGCCCATTTGAGCTGGATAAACACCCTGAACGCAGGGTTCACGCGCGCAACCGGGTTGATGAAACGGGCCTGCCGCTCATTTTCTGTAATCAGATGAGTGGGCAGGACGAGCTGGTATTTGATGGGGGCAGTTTTGTTCTTGGCGCTGATGGAACCATGCCTGTGCAAATGGCGTTCTGGAAAGAAGAGGAGTTGCTGACGACATGGCAGCGCGGCTCGAATGGTCTTGAATGTACAATGCAGCATGAATGTTCAGCCCCCAGCCATTTCGAAAGCATGTACCAAGCCATGGTTTTGGGGCTGAAAGACTATGTCGAGAAGAATCGTTTTCCGGGCGTCTTGATAGGCCTTTCTGGCGGTATTGATAGCGCGCTGTCAGCCGCAGTGGCTGTGGATGCATTGGGGGCGGACAAGGTCCACTGCGTGATGATGCCATCGAAATACACATCCGGTGAAAGCCTTGGCGATGCGGAGGAATGCGCAAAAGCCCTCGGCGTGAAGTATGATGTGGTCGCCATCAAGCCCGGTGTTGAGGCGTTTGATACCATGCTTTCTGGCGTATTTGCTGGTGTTGAGCCGGATACAACAGAAGAAAACATTCAGTCCCGCCTCAGGGGGGTGCTCTTGATGGCGCTGTCGAACAAGTTTGGCAAGATGGTGCTGACAACAGGAAATAAATCTGAGATGTCAGTGGGCTATGCCACGCTGTATGGTGACATGTGCGGTGGGTATAGTGTTCTCAAGGACGTCTATAAGCTGGATGTGTTTGAATTGTCTCGGTGGCGAAACGAAAACGTGCCTGAAGGCGCGTTAGGGCCTTTGGGGGAAGTGATCCCCACGAACATTATCACCAAGCCGCCAACCGCTGAGCTTCGAGAGGACCAGAAAGACGAAGACAGCCTTCCGCCATACGAAGCGCTGGATGATATGCTGCGGTGCCTTGTTGATGAAGAAATGTCGGTTGATGAGGTGATCGCACGCGGTCATAGCGCATCAGAGGTTGCGCGGATCGAGCACCTGCTGTACATCGCCGAATACAAAAGGCGTCAGGCACCGCCGGGTGTGAAAATCACGCGTAAGAATTTTGGCAGGGATCGCCGTTACCCGATAACAAACGGGTTCCGTAGCGCCCGCAGAGATAAATAAGGCCCAAGGGCCCAGATAATTGGATTTAGACCATGACTGTAAAGGTTCGTTTTGCTCCGTCACCTACTGGCAAGTTGCATGTAGGGAATATCCGTGCAGCACTTGTAAATTGGTTGTTCGCACGCCAGCAGGGTGGCACCTTTGTTTTGCGGATCGATGATACTGACCGCGAGCGGTCTACGAAGGAAAACGAAGCATCGATCAAGCAGGATCTTGAATGGCTCGGCCTTAAGTGGGATGAAACCTTCAACCAAAGTGATCGGTTCGACCGCTACAATGAAGTGGTTGAAAAACTGAAGGCTGAAGGCCGTCTGTATCCTTGCTATGAAACAGCTGATGAGCTGGACATGAAGCGTAAGATCCAAATGGGCCGTGGTAAGCCGCCGGTGTATGATCGTGCGGCCCTGAACCTGAGTGATGAGGAAAAAGCTGCCTTTGAAGCTGAAGGGCGCAAACCCCACTGGCGCTTCAAGTTGAACACACCAGCGCGTGTTGATTGGACAGACCTGATCCGCGGCGATGTTTCAATCGACCTTGAGGCACTTTCTGATCCGATCCTGATCCGTGAAGATGGTTCTTTCCTTTACACGCTGCCAAGCGTTGTGGATGACGTGGATTATGGCATCACGCATATTGTGCGCGGTGAAGACCATGTCACGAACTCAGCGGTGCAGGTGCAGATTTTTGAAGCCGTGGGCGGCAAAGCGCCGGAAATGGCACACTTCGCACTATTGACAGGCAAGGGCGGGGAAGGCCTTTCGAAACGCCATGGTGCCATGTCTATCGGTGAATATCGGGATGAAGCCGGCCTTGAGCCAATGTCTATTGTTTCCCTGCTGGCGCGAGTTGGCACGAGCGAACCGATCGAACCATTTGCTGACGCGCAGCCGCTGATTGATGGTTTTGATTTTGGCAAATTCGGTCGCGCGACTGCGAAGCTCGACCCGGCAGACCTTGAAGTGCTGAACGCGAAGATCCTGCATATGATGCCTTATACGGCGGTGGCTGATCGCCTTGAGGGCGTATCCGAAGATATGTGGCTTGCCTTGCAGCCAAATATCAACAAGCTTTCGGATGTCGCGGAATTGAAGACCATCATTGATGGCCCTGTTACGCCAGTAATCGAGGACGCAGACCATATCGCAAAAACGCGTGACCTGTTGCCTGAAGGTGAGCTGACTGCTGAAAGCTGGAAAGAGTGGACCGACGCAATCAAAGTGGAAACAGGAGCAAAGGGCAGGGCGCTCTTTATGCCGCTTCGTCAGGCGCTTACGGGCCAGAACCATGGCCCGGATATGAGCATGCTGTTGCCGCTTATTGGACGTGAAAAAGTACTCGCACGTCTTGGAGGCGAGGCGGCATGACCGACATTTTCGTCTACAACACGCAGGCGCGAGAAAAGCAGAAGTTCGAACCTATAGACCCACAAAATGTGCGCATGTATGTGTGTGGGCCTACAGTGTATGACTATGCCCATATCGGAAATTCGCGGCCTGTTGTTGTTTTCGATATGCTGTTCCGTCTGCTTCGGCACGTTTACGGTGCAGAGCACGTTACCTATGCCCGCAATATCACGGACATTGACGACAAGATCATGAAGCGTGCTGTGGATGAGGGCTCCTCCATCAAGGCAGTCTCCAACCGCTATTCCAAAATCTATCAGGAAGATATGGCGATGATGGGGGCGCTTGATCCGACACTTCAGCCTAAAGCGACAGAGCACCTTGGGGAAATGATCCGCATGATGCAGACCCTGATTGAAAAAGGGCATGCCTATGTGGCTGAAGGACATGTGCTGTTCAACGTGCCATCCATGGAGAATTACGGCACTCTTTCAGGTCATAGCCGTGATGAGCTTGTGGCCGGTGCCCGTGTTGAGGTTGCCCCTTTCAAGAAAGATCCTGCAGATTTTGTGCTGTGGAAGCCATCAAGCGAAGATCAGGTAGGCTGGAATAGTCCCTGGGGCCGTGGCCGACCTGGCTGGCACCTTGAATGCTCCTGCATGATCGAGAAGCACTTGGGAGAAACAATCGACATTCATGGCGGTGGACAGGATCTTATCTTCCCTCATCATGAGAATGAGATCGCGCAAAGCGAATGCGCTCATGATGCGCCGTTCGTACGCTATTGGATGCACAATGGCTATCTGACCGTCGATGGCGAAAAGATGTCCAAGTCGCTCGGTAACTATCACACGGTGCATGACTTGGTGCGTGAGTTTCCTGGCGAAGCGCTGCGGTTGAGTATCCTGACTGCCCATTATCGGCAGCCGGTGGACTTTTCACTGGACAGTGCCCGTGAGCAAAAGCGCCGACTTGACCGCTGGTACCGCCTGACTGACGGCGTTACCGCTGCAGCAGAAGTGCCAACAAGCGTGATTGAAGCACTCGCGGATGACCTGAATACACCGAAGGCCATTGCAGCCCTTGATGCCCTTGCCGCTGTTGAAACAGCAGCGGAACTGAAGGCAGGGGCCCAGTTCATGGGGCTTTTGATGAATGATCCTGCGAACTGGTTCCAAAGTTTTGACGAGGCTCAGTCCGCCTTCATCGAAGCCAACACCGAAACTTACATGCAAGCGCGCACCGATAAGGATTTTGCTGAAGCAGACCGTATTCGGGACGAAGCAAAAGCGTTGGGTCTTGTCATTGAAGTGGGCGCTGACGGCATTAAGTGGCGTAAGGCGGATTAGGGTTGTGGCGATGAACAAGCAACCTGCGATTATTCTCGTGCGCCCGCAGCTGGGTGAAAATATCGGCAAGGCTGCCCGCGCTATGCTTAACTTCGGGCTAACAGACATGCGGCTTGTAGCACCGCGTGATGGTTGGCCAAACCCTGCAGCGGGCCCCGCAGCCTCAGGCGCCGATGTCGTGCTTGATCAAGCTCGGGTTTTTGAAACGGTTGAGGAAGCCGTGGCGGACTGCACGCATGTTTATGCGGCCACCGTGCGAGACCGGGATATGCCAAAGCCGGTCGTTACCCCGCGCGAAATGGCGGCTCAGCTTCACCGCTATATTGACGAGGGTTCAACGCCTGCGATTTTGTTTGGCCCTGAGCGTTCAGGGCTTACGAACGATGATGTTGTGCTGGCTGATACCGTACTCACCGTGCCTGTGAACCCTGATTTCGGAAGCCTGAACCTCGCTCAGGCGGTAATTCTAGCGGCCTATGAGCTCCATACATATGCAGATGAAACACCAGCGTACCAGCCTTCACATGATGACCGCCTAGCGAACAAGGAAGAGTTGCTGGGGTTGATGGAACATATGGAAACTGAACTGGATAAACGAGGTTATTTTCGGTCGGAGGATCGCAGAAATCCGCTCCGCCGTACGCTCAGGAATTTGGTTCAAAATGCCTCCTTTTCGCGTCAGGAGGTCCATACCATGCGCGGTATTGTCAAATCGCTTGCACGCGCACCAAAAACAGACGACTGATCTGTTCATCTGATATACAGCGTTTTCAATGCAATATTATTGTGGCAGATAGAATACGACACGCATACGCGGAGGATCTATGTCTTTTCTTGGTGCAACTGTAGCCATTTTGATGACCCTGTTTCAGGGTATTGATGAAACAGGTACGGCCGTTGCGCGGCCAATCGGTCAGGCGTCACTAGACAGCGCAACGGGAAGCTACTTTCAGGTCTTCGAGTTTTACGGCCGTCCACCACATAGCTGGGAACATGCCAGCCGTATGGTGAAAGGCTATATTTATGAAGGCAGGGAAGGCCAGCTCGCCACCGTTAAGGATGTTAACACGCACTATTTTCTGATCCTGAATTTCCCGCAAATGCGGACAACGTCAATGTGGATCGGGCTAACCGCGACCTGTAACGAGCAGGCGGATATCGAGTGGATCGATGGCGCACGCCTGCTTGATCAGAGCTTCCGTGGGTTTGCGGATGGGGTTGCTCGGAAAATTAGCCGCACCTGTCGGGATAGGAAAGACAGTGGCGCGGTATTCCCCATCTACTATCAGCCCGACGAGTTTGGTGTCCGTTGGCAGGTGGCGACACCTAACCAGAACCTTCAATATATGATGGTAGAATTCCCGAAACCACCTGAAGAAGATCAGCAGCCTCAGAACTAAGCTTGCAGCAACTTGGCGGCCATGGGTGCGAAGTAGGTCAAGACCCCATTTGCGCCAGCACGCTTGAACGCCAAAAGCGATTCCATCATCACAGATTCCTGATCCAGCCAACCATTCTGTGCCGCAGCTACCAGCATCGCATACTCACCTGACACCTGATAGGCATAGGTGGGTACGCCGAAGGCACCTTTCACGTCGCGGATGATATCCAGATAAGGCATGCCTGGCTTCACCATGACGCTATCAGCGCCTTCATTGATGTCGAGTTCAACTTCCCTAAGAGCTTCCAGGCGATTTGCCGGGTCCATTTGATAGGTCTTCTTGTCGCCCTTAAGGGCACCTTTGCTGCCCACTGCGTCCCGGAATGGTCCATAGAAAGCGGAGGCATATTTTGCAGCATAAGCCATGATCTGGACATGCGCAAAACCAGCCTTGTCCAGTTCATCACGAATGGCACCGATCCGCCCGTCCATCATGTCGGAAGGCGCAATAATGTCGGCGCCTGATTGAGCCTGAAGTACGGCTTGCTGGACCAAAACGCCAACAGTCTCGTCATTCAGAATAATATTGTCTTCCACGAGCCCGTCTTGTCCGTGGCTTGTGTATGGATCAAGCGCAACATCGGCAAGCAGGCCTATCTCTGGCACGGCATCCTTGATGGCCCGCATGGCTGTATTGATCAGGTTGTCTGCATTCAGGGCTTCATCGCCGCGTTCGTCGCGCAAGTCGGCTGGCGTATTGGGAAATAGGGCGATGCACGGAATACCAAGACTTGCTGCTTCTTTTGCGGCCTTGACCGCTTGGTCTACAGATAGGCGGTTCACGCCAGGCATTGAGGATACGGGCTCTATTATGTCCTTGCCGTCGTGGATGAAAATTGGCCAGATCAGGTCATTTACTGACAACTGGTTTTCCCGAACCATGCGGCGGGACCAATCCGTAGCGCGTGGCCGGCGTAGGCGTGTGGCGGGAAAACGTGCGGTCATTGGGCAATCCTTACTAATTTTCAGCCATATATAATTCTGGCTTGAGGTCTGTATGGGTTATTCGGTTAATTTTGCACCATTTTCTGGCATGAAGGCCGTTTTGATACAAAAAATAATTCAAATTTTAACATTAACAAAGCGTTAGGACTTGTTGCTCAAAGTGTTTTTAGTCAAGATTCACTAAAAATCTTCTCTAATTAGTCAGGCAAATACCATGAGCGGTTACGATTTTAACGACCCAAAGTTCCTATTTCTCGACATCCTGTCGCTTGTTGAACGTCTTCACAGGCGCCTTCTCGATGTTCTCAAAAACCACCTTGAACATATCGGTAGCAACGACTTGAACCCGGTGCAAGCGCTTCTCTTGCATAATATCGGGGAAAATGAGATGACGGCCGGTGAGTTGAAAACACGTGGTTACTATCAGGGTTCAAACGTATCCTACAATCTCAAGAAGCTGGTTGAGATGGGATACCTTCGCCACGAACGATCCGATTATGATCGGCGTGCGGTGCGTATTTCCCTTACCGACAAGGGGTATGAGATCCGGGATTTGATTGATAATCTGTATAAGCAGCACCTTGAGGAATTGATGCAGGATGACCTAATCAATCATGAAGAACTCAAGAGCTTGCGGAAGAATCTCCGGAACCTGGAGCGGTATTGGTCGGATAAGCTTCATTTCGGTCTTTAAAGACTGGCCTTGCTTTTCTGTTGCCCTATTTTTATATCCAAGTGCGACATTTTCGACGCTGGACGTAGAACGCGTCATTGCGTTAAGAAGAGCACACCGGTACACTTCCGGTGAGTTGCTAGCATGTGGAATGCCAAATGGATTATAAAAAGATATTCGCCGACGCGATTGAGGCTGTGCGCCAAGAGGGGCGTTACAGGGTCTTTGCAGACATCTCAAGAGAGCGCGGTAACTTCCCGCGTGCCCTGAGGCATGATGCAGGGGATAATGCGCGCGCTATCACCGTTTGGTGTTCGAATGATTATCTTGGAATGGGCCAGCACGAAGCCGTGATCGGTGCCATGCACAAAGCGCTGGATGAAACCGGTGCAGGGGCTGGTGGCACACGTAACATCGCCGGCACCAACCATTACCATGTGTTGCTGGAAGAGGAACTTGCCGACCTTCATGGCAAGGAAGCGGCGCTTCTGTTTACTTCTGGCTACATTTCCAATGAAGCGACTTTGTCCACAGTAGCCAAATTGCTACCCGGTTGTATCGTTTATTCCGACGAGATGAATCATGCATCTATGATCCAGGGGATCAGGAATAGCGGTGCGAAGAAACATATCTTCCGCCATAATGACCTCGAGCACCTTGAGGAACTTTTGAAGGCTTCTGATCCTGAAGCTCCCAAGTTGATTGCCTTTGAATCTGTGTATTCCATGGATGGCGACATTGCGCCTATCGGTGCGATTTGTGACCTGGCTGATAAATACGGCGCCATGACTTATCTGGACGAGGTGCACGCAGTTGGCCTATACGGTAAGCGCGGCGGCGGTGTTTCAGAACGTGATGGAGTTGCTGAACGCTTGACTATCATCGAAGGCACGCTTGGTAAGGCTTTTGGTGTGATGGGCGGGTATATTGCTGCCTCGAAGGCACTTGTTGACGTAGTCCGCAGCTATGCTTCAGGATTTATCTTCACAACTGCCCTAAGTCCTGTTTTGGCTGCAGGTGCACTTGCAAGTATTAGACACCTAAAGAGCAGCCAAGCTGAGAGAGACCAGCATCAAGAGCGGGCTGCCAAGCTGAAGCAGCTTATGAAAGACGCGAACCTGCCCGTGATGGATTCTGAAAGCCATATCGTACCGCTTTTCATCGGCGATCCTGTGCTTTGCAAGGATGTGTCTGACATGTTGCTTAATGAGTACGGTATTTACGTCCAGCCGATCAATTATCCTACAGTTCCTCGCGGAACGGAACGGCTGCGCTTCACTCCTGGTCCACTGCATGATGACAAGGTAATGGACGCTCTTGTTGACGCCTTGTGCGATGTTTGGGGTAGGTTGAATCTCAAACGCGAGGTTGGCTAGGGGCTTTAAATGGCAGGCTCTGGCGACGTCATTATCGAATTTATCAGAATCGGCAATGCTGTTCGTGTTAGCGCAGTGTGTTCTCATACCGGCAGGGAAGTGCAAATCGTCGGTGATCCTCGTGCAAGCCAGAAAGAACTTGAGGCACTCGCTGTCAAAAAGCTTCAGTATGTAATGAAGCGTGACGCAGAAAAAAAACAAAGCCCCAATAAGGGGCTTCTGGCGTGATTGATTTCATGTGAGCATGTTAAAGGCTAGCGCTTCTTGCCTAGACCGATTTGTTTGGCAAATTCCGATCTTTTTGCCGCGTAATTGGGGGCCACCATCGGATAATCAACTGGTAAGCCCCATTTTGCCCGGTATTCTTCTGGGCTCATGCCGTAACGGGTGCGAAGATAGCGTTTGAGCATCTTCAGTTTCTTCCCGTCTTCCAGGCAGATAATATAGTCATTTGTATATGACTTGCTTACAGGCACTGCAGGTTTTTGATTATCGGCGCGACCGCCGGCATTATCCTGATGAAGCGCGCTTAGAGTTGTATGTACAGTTTTGATTACGCCGGGCAAGTCGTCAGAGTGCACGGTGTTATTACTAACATATGCCGCAACAATGTCTGTCACCAGGCCCAGCATTATGTCGGCAGGATTTGGGGAGGTAGTGTAATCCGACATTAATTCTTTGCTCCAAATTCTTAAAATTTTTGCAATTTATTGCCGCAATTCTGTATTGAATACAAGATTAAATAGGCTTTTCTAGCTAATTTATTTATTAATAAAAAGTTAACCATCAATAAGCCAAGTATTAGCAGCCATTAATTGTACAAAAAGCGAAATTCAACCTTATCCGCTTTTTGTGTGCTTGGGTTCTCACTGTTTCTATGATAATCAAACCGCGTTTTTCCAACGTGGGTTTACCACGGAATCCTAATCAAAGAGGCGCGCAATGGGATCCGAAACAATTGCAATCGCATGTGATCATGCAGGCTTTGAGCTCAAGGAAACGTTGAAAGCGGAACTAAGTAACCGTGGATTTGACGTTCTGGATCTTGGGACGAATGGTCCCGAATCCGTTGACTATCCTGACTTTGGTGCTGCAATGGGTGAGGAAATTGCCGATGGGCGCGCGAAAAGAGGCGTGTTGATCTGCGGTTCCGGCATCGGCATTTCTATCGCTGCAAACAGAAATCCGGCTGTGCGGGCGGCTTTGTGCCAAAGTGGCCTCATGGCAAAACTCTCAAGGCAACATAATGATGCAAACGTACTCGCGCTAGGCGCCCGCCTGATCGGTGTCGAGACTGCGCTTGATTGCCTTGATGCCTTCCTGACTACGGACTTTGAGGGCGGCCGCCATCAACGTCGTGTCGACAAGCTAGGCGCTTAATATATTCAGTACGAAATTTTTACCCCACAGTTTCAAGGCTACATACGATGACCAGTTTTACGCAACCCGGCTTCTTCTCCTCCCACCTTTCCGAAACAGACCCTGAGCTGCTCGCATCAGTAGATGGTGAGCTGGAACGCCAACAAGGCCAGATCGAACTTATCGCTTCTGAAAATATCGTGAGCCGCGCCGTTCTTGAGGCGCAAGGCTCAGTTTTGACGAACAAATATGCAGAAGGCTATCCTGGTCGCCGCTACTACCAGGGCTGTCACCATGTGGATGTTGCAGAAAACCTGGCGATTGAGCGCGCTAAGAAGCTGTTCAGCGCTGGTTTCGTGAATGTGCAACCGCATTCTGGGGCACAGGCAAACGGTGCTGTTATGCTGGCACTTGTAAAGCCCGGTGAGACCATCATGGGTATGTCACTTGATGCAGGAGGTCACCTGACACATGGTGCAGCACCAGCTATGTCCGGTAAGTGGTTTAATGCTGTTCAGTATGGTGTGCGCCGCGAAGACGCTCAAATCGACTATGATCAAGTTGCTGAAATGGCCGCCGAGCATAAGCCAAGCCTGATCATCGCAGGCGGTTCGGCCTATCCACGGGTAATTGATTTCAAACGTTTCCGTGAAATTGCAGATAGCGTTGGCGCGCTTCTGATGGTTGATATGGCGCACTTTGCAGGCCTGGTAGCTGGCGGCGCGCATCCAAACCCGCTTGAGTATGCAGATGTGGTGACAACAACCACGCATAAAACGCTGCGCGGCCCACGTGGTGGTATGATCCTCACAAATCGTGAGGATATCTCCAAGAAGATCAACTCTGCTGTATTCCCGGGCCTTCAAGGTGGCCCGTTGATGCATGTGATTGCTGCGAAGGCTGTTGCGTTCGGTGAAGCACTGCGGCCTGAATTCAAGGAATATGCGGCCCAGGTTGTGAAGAATGCGAAAGTATTGGCTGACCGCCTGAAGGAAAACGGTTTTGATATTGTTTCTGGTGGTACAGATACGCATGTCGTTCTGGTTGATCTGCGCCCGAAAGGCATCACAGGTAAGGCTGCCGATGAAGCGCTTGAGCGTGCGCACATGACTTGCAACAAAAACGGTGTGCCGTTTGACCCGGAAAAGCCGTTCATTACGTCCGGTATCCGTCTTGGTACTCCAGCGGGTACGACACGTGGTTTTGCCGAGACAGAGTTCATGCAGATTGCTGACATGATCACAGAAGTGCTGGATAGCTTGGCTGCGAACCCAGATAACAATGACGCTGCAGAAGAAGCTGTGCGTGAAAAAGTCGCTGCACTTTGTGCACGCTTCCCAATCTATAGTGAATTAGGCTAAGCTTGACCACAAGATGGTGTGGGCGCATTCTCCCACACCATAAGTGTCAAAATAAATCAGGGGAGTAGGGGGCATATGCGTTGTCCGTTTTGTCAGAACGAAGACACTCAGGTAAAAGACAGCCGTCCCACGGATGACAAGTCGGCCATTCGTCGCCGACGGTTTTGTCCTGCATGCGGTGCGCGGTTCACTACATTCGAACGCGTGCAATTGCGTGAACTGACTGTAATCAAGAAAACGGGACGCCGTGTTCCTTTCGAACGCGCCAAGCTTGAGCGTTCTTTGGATATTTCCCTTCGGAAACGACCAGTTGATCCGGATCGGGTTGAGCGCATGATCAATGGTATTGTCCGTCGTTTGGAATCCATGGGAGAAAATGAAATTGAATCCGGCGAGATCGGGCGCTTGGTGATGGAAGGGCTGGAGAGCCTGGATCAGGTGGCCTATGTTCGTTACGCATCTGTGTATCGTAATTTCCGGGAAGCCTCGGACTTTGAGAAGTTTCTGGGCAAGATGTCAGGCACAGAAGACGAGATTTTCTCCGAAGAGAGCTAAGTAGGAGGCTTGAGTGGCCTCAACCGTCACCGATCATAAATTCATGAAAGTCGCGCTTGGATTGGCCCGGCGCGGCCTGGGAAATGTTGCGCCCAATCCAGCTGTAGGCTGTGTGATCGTCAAGGATGGTCAAATCCTAGGGCGTGGTTGGACCCAGCCAGGAGGCAGGCCCCACGCCGAAACAGAAGCGCTGGCACAGGCTGGTAAAAATGCCAGAGGGGCGGACGCTTATGTAACGCTGGAGCCGTGTGCCCACACCGGTCAGACGGGCCCTTGCGCCGAAGCGCTTGTCGCTTCCGGTGTCGCACGCTGTGTTATCGCGACGGGTGATCCAGATCCTCGTGTTGCCGGACAGGGTATAAAAATACTTCGGGCTTCAGGCGTTCTTGTGGATACAGGCGTCTGCGAAGAAGAGGCCAAAGCAATCAATGTTGGCTTTTTCCTGAAGACAACAGAGCGTCGCCCGTTGTTCACCCTTAAACTTGCGACAAGTCTTGATGGAAAGATCGCGCTTGCAAACGGGGAAAGCAAGTGGATCACAGGACCAGAGGCGCGAACACTCGGACATAAGATGCGAGCCACTCATGATGCGATTCTGGTTGGAATTAATACCGTTCTAGCCGATAATCCTTCGCTTGATTGCCGTTTGCCGGGTTTAGAAAATCGTTCGCCAGTGCCCATAATCCTAGATAGTCAGTTGCGTCTTCAAACGGACCATAGGTTGGTGCAAGCGGCTTCAAGTCGAAAGCCTATTGTCTTTCACACTATCAAGGATGCTGAAAAGGAATCTGTCTTAACTGAACTGGGTGTCGAGCTGGTCCATTTGGCTAACACTCGTGATGTTAAGGCCGTTGGCAAAGAGCTGGCTTCACGTGGGCTAACCCGGATTTTGGTTGAAGGCGGAGGGCAAGTGCATGCTTCCTTCCTTCAAGCTGGTTTTGCCGATCGAGTGGAGCATTTCATGGCGGGAAAGGTCCTGGGGGGAGACGGTAAACCTGCAATTGCGGAATTGGGACTTGCCTCACTGGATGGTGCGCCCCATTTAACGCGTGTGGCAATTCGGCCTATCGGTAAGGATATACTTGCATCATACATCAAGGCGGAGTAACTCAGGCGCATGTTTACCGGAATAGTTACAGATGTTGGGCGCATACGCGCAGTTGAGGGTGATAGCGACAAGCGCGTTACCATCGAAACCGCTTACGATATGGCAAGTGTGGATATTGGCGCCTCTATTGCTTGTGCCGGTGTATGCTTAACTGTTGTTGATAAAGACAGCGGTTGGTTTTCGGTTGATATATCGGCTGAATCCCTGCGGGTTACCAACCTACAGGGGTGGGTGCCTAGTACCGAAATCAATCTGGAGCGTGCGCTGAAGCTGGGCGATGAGCTAGGCGGCCATATCGTGACGGGCCATGTAGATTGCACCGGCGAGATCGTGCGCTTTGAAAAAGCTGGCGACTCTATCGTGATGGACATAGCTGTGCCAACGGAACACGGTGGCTACATTGCGCAAAAAGGCAGCGTAACGGTGGATGGCGCTTCGCTTACTGTGAATGCAGTCGTTGATGAGGGCGCAGTCACTCGGTTTTCAATCAATCTCATTCCTCATACGCAGACCGTTACCAGCTTCAGAAATAGTAAAGCGGGCGACACTGTGAATATTGAATTTGATGTTTTGGCGCGATATGTGGCGCGCCTCCAAGAAAAGGGATAGGCCCGTGTCAGAGAGTTTCCTGTCGCCCATCGAAGATGTCATCGAAGACGCGCGCAATGGCCGCATGTATATCCTTGTGGATGACGAAGATCGGGAAAATGAAGGGGACCTGATTATCCCTGCGCAAATGGCGACCCCGGATGCAATCAATTTCATGGCCAAGCATGGCCGTGGTCTTATTTGTTTACCAATGACACGCCAACGCATCGAAGAGCTGAAGTTGCCACAAATGAGCAACGATAATCAGGCCCGCAACCAAACAGCTTTCACTGTCTCTATTGAAGCGAAGCAGGGCGTGACAACGGGTATTTCGGCGGCGGATCGTGCCCACACGATTTCGGTTGCTATCGATAGTTCCAAGGGCGCTGACGACCTGGCAACGCCGGGCCATGTGTTCCCGCTGATGGCGCAGGATGGCGGCGTATTGATGCGGGCAGGCCACACCGAGGCATCGGTGGATATTTCACGGCTTGCTGGTTTGAACCCTTCTGCTGTGATCTGCGAGATCATGAAGGACGACGGCACCATGGCGCGATTGCCTGATCTGGTGCCTTTCGCTAAAGAGCATGGTCTGAAGGTTGCGACAATCAGGGATCTGATTGCTTACCGACTGAAAAATGATGTGCTGGTAGAGCGTGCGTCCGAGACGGAGTTGAAGCGCAAAAGCGGCAAGACATGGAAGGTAGTCGTATATCGTTCGGCTGCGGATCGCCGTGAGACTGTTGCTCTCGTGCTGGGTGATATTGATAGCAACAAGCCTGTGCCTGTACGCATGCATTCCCTGAATCCTTTTGAAGATTTGCTGGAGATGGATCATCCACGCAGCGGCCAGTTGAGCCGCGCGATGGAAGCTATTGAAGCGGAAGGACACGGTGTTGTTGTTCTGTTTCCGGGGTTGATTGCTGTGCGTCCATCAGAGTTGCTGACTGGGCAGAAGTGGGACGGCAAAGAAGGTGCGCTCAAGGAAATTGGCCTTGGCTCACAAATTCTTCTGGATATCGGCGTTCGTCATATGATTCTTTATTCAAACACACCAAGTCACATTGTTGGGCTTGATGGGTATGGTCTTGATATCGTAGAACAGCGCAAAATCCCGGACGCTGGCTAGAGAGCGGCCGGTTACTGATAAATTATCGCAGGTATGCCTGCACATTTCATCAAGGACCTAACGATGGCGAAGCCTCATATTCTTATTGTTGAAGCAAAATTCTATGCCGACCTCGCCGATGAACTGGTGGCAGGTGCGATTGAGGCGATTGAGGCGGCCGACTGCACGTGGGACCGGTATGATGTTCCGGGGGCCCTGGAAATACCTGCTGCGATCAAGTTTGCGCATGCAGGCCAGAAAACCCACTTTGACGGCTTTGTGGCGCTTGGCTGTGTGATCCGCGGTGAAACAACACACTATGATTATGTGTGCGGTGAATCTGCTCGTGCCTTGATGGATCTGGCCATCAATGAAAACTTGGCAATCGGCAATGGCATTCTGACCGTTGAAGACTGGGATCAGGCATGGGCACGTGCAAAGCGCGACCAGAAAAACAAAGGTGGCGGGGCAGCTGAAGCGGCGTTGGCCATGATCGGACTGAAGCAGAGTTTTGGAGTAGAGTAATGTCCGCACAAAAGAACACTAAAAAAGTAGGCGGGCCACGCAGCGCGGCACGATTGGCAGCTGTTCAGGCGCTGTATCAACTTGCGATGTCAGATGAGCCAAAGGCGAAGCTTGTTGTTGAGGAATATGTAAAGCACCGTCTGGGTGCTGAAATTGAAGGCGACCAGTATGTGGATGCCGACAAAGATCTGTTCGGCGATGTGGTGCTGGGTGCGTGGGAACGTCGTTCTGAAATTGACGAGACGCTCACAGGCTGTCTGTCGTCTGATTGGCCGTTGGAGCGTTTGGAAACACTGATCCATGCGATTTTCCGCGCGGGTGGTTATGAACTCACTGCGCGCCCTGATGTGCCAACCGCTGTCATCATCAACGAGTATGTTGATGTGGCGCATGGTTTTTATGAGCGCACGGAAGCCTCCTTCGTGAATGGTGTGCTCGACAAGTTTGCAAAGGCTGTTCGCAGCTAATAGGCTTTCCGGCGAAAGGCAAAAGCTTATGGCCGGTGAATTTGATCTGATCGCCAAATATTTTCGTCCACTAGCGGGAGCCGAAGGGCTTGAGCTGGTGGATGATGCTTCCTGTGTCAGTCCGCCGCCCGGTATGGACCTGATCGTCACCAAAGACCTGCTGATTGAGAAAATTCATTTCGTTGGGGATGAAGCACCGTCTTCGATTGCCGAGAAAGCATTGGCGGTCAATTTGTCCGATCTTGCGGCGAAGGGGGCTAAGCCCCTTCATTATTGGCTTGGTTTGGCCCTGCCGAAGCAGGCTGAAGAAAGCTGGGTGGCGGATTTTACGGCTGGGCTCAAAAGAAGTCAGGATAAGTTTGGTATTTCCTTGGCGGGTGGCGATACAACGGCAAGTCCGGGGCCCGTTATCGTAAGCATTACGGCTGCGGGTGTTGTTCCAAAAGGAAGGATGATCAAACGGGCAGGCGCGCGCGCTGGTGACTTGGTCTTTGTTTCCGGAACACTTGGGGATGCATCGCTTGGGTTGAAATCTGTAGTAGGTGAGTTGCCGGTATCTGAAGACCTTGTTCAGCGCTATTTGCGTCCTGAACCTCAGATGGCGCTTGGGCAAGCGCTCTTAGGGTTGGCAACAGCTTGCGCAGATGTTTCTGATGGTCTGCTAGCAGATCTTGGGCATATTTGTGAGGCTTCAGATGTGGGGGCGGAGGTTCGACAAGGCGACCTGCCACTTTCGGCGGCGGCCCAGGAAGTGTTGAGGGCGAATCCTGGCGAGTGGCCTTGTGTTTTCGCCGGCGGTGATGATTACGAACTTGTGTTCACTGTTCGAGCAGAAGACCTTTCCAAAGTCAGTCTGGTTTCCAATCGGTTGGGGGTGCGTTTATCTTGTATCGGTCGTATTAAGGGTACACCCGGCTGTCATCTTGTTGATAAAGAAGGCCTATTGGTGCAGACTTCGAGAACTGGCTACCAACATTTTTAAATCATATTCAGGGTAGAAAAATTATGGCGCAAGATGATGTATCCGTGGAATCAGGTTCTGGTTCGGGCAAAGTATTTTTGTTGCTAGGGCTACTAGGGGGCATTGCAATTGGTGGTGGTTTGGGATTTTACTATTTCAAAAGCAACGCGCCAACCGATGAAGGTGAGGTTGTAGAAAAGGCAAAACCCAAAGGGCCGCTGCAAACTGTTGAATTCCAGAGGATCGCTGTACCGATCTACATGAAAACGGAAAACAGCAGCCGCTTTGTGGGTAACTATTTTGTTGATTTGTCTGTTCAGGTTCGGGGCAACGATAACCAGATTCTAATCAAGCGCTATGAGCCACAGCTTCAACATGCCTTTATTTCTGCCATTAGTCAGGCAGATCTAATGCGCGAAGACGCGCCGCTTCAGCTTGATCATGACAAGGTGGCTCAACTTTTGAAGGAAAAGGCCGCGACCGTAGTGGGGCAGGGCATTGTGGAAAATATCTCGATCCTGAATACCATGCGTTTGTCCCGTTAATTGGCGGAAAATCTCGGTTTATTACCAGGCGCTGCAATCATTGCGGCGCCTGAGGCAGTTTTAGATGGTTGAAACTGACAGAAATGCTTTCTAAGGTGATTATCGACCGACCTAGTGTCAGGAGTTTTAGGGGTTTGTCTACTAGAATGAATGAGCAGGGCGGACGAGTGGGGAGTAATGCCGCCCGGTAAAGCTCAAGTAATTGGGTTTGGTTAAGGGAGGGAGTTTCCCATGGAAGTATTGTACGCCGCGATTGCATGCGGTGTTGCTGCCGTTTTGTACGGCATTGTAACGCGTCAATCTATTCTTTCTGCCAGCGCGGGCAGTGAAAAAATGCAAGAAATTGCGGGCGCTATTCAAGCTGGCGCTCAAGCTTACCTAAATCGACAGTATCGCACGATCGCCATGGTTGGCGTTGTGGTGGCGATTGCCTTGTTTTTTGTGATCGGTCAATTGGCCGCAATTGGTTTCCTGATTGGTGCTATCCTTTCTGGCGTTGCAGGCTATATCGGCATGCTGATTTCGGTTCGGGCGAATGTTCGCACAACAGAAGCGGCAAGCAACAGCCTACAGGCTGGCCTGACGATTGCCTTCCGTTCGGGTGCTGTAACAGGCATGTTGGTTGCCGGGTTGGCTCTATTGGCGGTAGCTGGTTATTATACCATCCTCACAGGGCCACTGGGTCATGAGGCGACTTCACGGTCTGTGATTGACGCACTCGTCGCACTTGGCTTTGGGGCATCACTGATCTCCATCTTTGCGCGTTTGGGCGGCGGTATCTTCACCAAAGGTGCTGATGTCGGAGCTGACCTTGTAGGCAAGGTGGAAGCTGGTATTCCTGAGGATGATCCGCGCAATCCCGCCGTTATCGCAGACAATGTAGGCGACAATGTTGGTGACTGTGCCGGTATGGCAGCTGACCTTTTCGAGACTTATGTGGTGACAGTTGGTGCCACAATGGTCTTGTCGGCACTGTTCCTTACGAGCGGCGCAGCGGATATCATGGCCTTGCCTCTCATTATTGGGGGTGTATGTATCCTGACATCGATCGTGGGCACATTCTTCGTAAAACTGGGGGCAAAACAGTCCATCATGGGCGCTCTCTATAAGGGCTTTATCGTCACTGCGGTGCTATCAGCCATTGTGATGTGGTTTGCAATGGAGTGGGCACTTGGCGGTGATATGAACCGTACGTTTGCCACTGCCGGAGCTGAGTTCTCTGGCAGGTCGCTTTACTATTGCGGCTTGGTAGGCCTTGTGGTCACTGGTGTGATCATCTGGATAACGGAATATTACACCAGCACCGAGTACCGTCCTGTGCGGTCGATCGCGAAGGCATCAGAGACAGGGCACGCGACAAACGTAATCCAGGGCCTAGCAATCTCCCTTGAGGCAACAGCACTACCTGCCATCGTGATTTGTGGCGGTATTATTGTGGCTTATAGTCTTGCGGGCGTTCTGGGGCTTGGTTTTGCAGCAACAGCAATGCTGGCGCTTGCAGGCATGGTTGTGGCACTTGATGCCTATGGCCCTGTAACAGACAACGCTGGCGGCATTGCCGAGATGGCTGGTCTGGACGAAGAAGTTCGTAACCGCACAGATGCATTGGATGCTGTAGGCAACACTACCAAAGCTGTGACCAAGGGCTATGCGATTGGTTCCGCTGGTCTTGCAGCACTTGTGCTCTTTGGTGCTTATACAGCCGACCTGGATAAGTTCTTCAGTGATGTCCCAGTAGACTTCAGTCTCTCTAATCCATATGTGGTTGTTGGGCTGCTTCTTGGGGCGCTGTTGCCTTATCTGTTCGGCGCAATGGGCATGACAGCCGTTGGCCGTGCCGGTGGTGAAGTGGTTGAAGAAGTGCGGGCACAGTTCCGTGACAATCCTGGCATTATGGAAGGTACCAGCAAGCCGGATTACGCTAAGTCAGTTGACTTGCTTACCAAAACAGCCATCAAAGAAATGGTGGTGCCGAGCCTTTTGCCTGTTGCAGCACCGATCGTTACCTATTTTGTGATCGATGCAATTGCTGGGCAAGCCGCTGCCTTCTCGGCAGTGGGTGCGCTTCTTCTTGGTGTGATTGTTGGCGGCCTCTTTGTAGCACTTTCCATGACAGCCGGTGGTGGTGCGTGGGATAATGCCAAAAAGTACATCGAGGATGGAAACCATGGTGGTAAAGGCTCTGAAGCCCACAAGGCTGCGGTGACCGGCGATACTGTTGGTGATCCGTACAAGGACACGGCGGGGCCTGCTGTAAACCCGATGATCAAGATCACGAATATCGTGGCGCTCTTGTTGCTGGCTATGCTGGCGCACTAGGCATTGTTCGCATAAAAACAGAAAGCCCCGGTGTTGCCGGGGCTTTTTCTTTTAGGTGTTGTATCGCTGAGTACTTAGCCGTTCGGGCTGCGGCGGTCGGTTTGTGTACCAACCGGAGCAGAGCCAGCAAAGCGGCCTACACCACCGAAGATTTGTTGGAAGAAGTTGAGATGGCGGCCTTTAGTGGGCGTTTCATCGTCTACGGGGTTAATCTTCCGCATGTCATTCAGGCCGTAGTTTTTGACATCGGAAACAACACCACTGTCGTTAAAGGCGACAGCCATAACACGATGCCCCTTTGCATCCGGCCAGAATACGGGGCGAATACGAACCGTCGTAGAGATATAATACCACGTGTTGTCATCAAAGGATGCACGTACAGTTGGCGTGCCCAATGTTGATTCTACAGACTGCCTATTATCTACACCTGGCTGAATAGCGTCGGCCAATTCCTTGTCGAAAATATAACCGCGAACCATGCGGGAATTGCCGCAAGCTGACAGGGCCAGGCCTGCCACAAGGCATAGGGCAATTGGTTTTGCTTGTTTCGCGAGCATGGTATATTTCATCTGGTATTCCTACTTTCCGGCAAAGTGCGGATTAAACTTCATGTGCTTTAATAACGGTCGCCGTTGCGCGGCGCAAGGCTCCGTGATAGAGCACGCCGTAATTTTACACAAAAAATGTTGTTTCATAAGTGTATGACAAATGAGGCAACAAGAAGGAGACGCCATGTTTGCGCGGCTTTTCCCGGGTTACCGGCAAAAAGAACAGGGCTATAAACTGTATGGCAAGCTTGTGGGGCAGGCTCGAAATCCGGTGTTTTATACGGAATTTGGTGTGTCTGATGACATGGATGGCCGTTTTGACATGATCTTGTTGCATATGTTCGTTTTAGACCATCGCCTTGCTGGTGAGGCTGTGGGCACAAAGAAGATTCGGCGTTTTGTTCAGGAAGCTCTTTTTTCAGATATGGATCGTTCGCTCAGGGAAATGGGTGTCGGGGACATGTCTATCGGGAAAGAAGTAAAAAAAATGGGCGCCGCTTGGTTCGGGCGGGTTAAGGCCTATACGGCGGCTATCAAGTCGGATTCTCCGTTAAAAGAGCTTTCAATTGCTGTGGCCAAGAACCTGTATAAATCAGAGGATGCCCCACATGCGGAGGCGATTGCTGGATATATGCTGGAGTCGCTGCAAAAATTGAAGTCTGTGCCGCAGCCCGATGTTGTTGCTTCTAACTTCGAATTCCCGGATATACATCTTCCTGCGAAAGGCAAATAAGATGACTGAACACCATTCATTGGCTTTTACAATCAAGGTTTCTGAAACGGAACGCGAAGCAAAAGAATTTTCGCTCGTGGCGACGGAAGATGAGTGCAAAGCACTTGCTGAACGCTTTGACCTGATTGCGATAGATAGCCTTCAAGGGACTCTCTCGGTTAGGGATGCGGGCAAAGATGAAGGTGTGCATGTGCATGGCCAACTTGCTGCCAAATTCACACAGCGCTGCATAGCCTCTCTGAAGCCTGTTGAGGAAAGCCTGGAAACAAGCTTTGACCTCATGTTGGTTGATCCAGAGATGGCTGACAGGATGGACGACGAAGGCGTGTACCTTGACGCGGACGCCCCGGACTACGATGCGCTGGAGGGCGATATTATTCCTCTTGGCGAAATTCTTGCGCAGACACTTTCCATATCGATGAACCCTTATCCGCGTGCAGAAGGGGCGGAGCTTGAAGTGGGGAAAAAGCCCGGCATTTCAACGAATGAGCCAGAGCTTGAACGACCCAATCCATTCGCAGTGCTGGCAAAAACACGCGACGAATCTTGAAGTGAAGTGCAAAATCGCTATGGTCTACCACTTGAAGGTGGCTGAATGCATCTTGAGGGTTGGATGCCAAGCCGTATAATAACTCGCGAAACCAACGCGTAAGACTGGAAAAAATACGTGGCAAAACAAATAACGATCGCCGTCGATGCCATGGGGGGCGACCATGCACCAGATATGGTCATTGAAGGCATTGCTCAGGCTCGGACATTCTTTCCCGGCACACAGTTTCTGGTTTTTGGCGATGAAGCCCGGATTAAGCCGCTTCTCGAAAAACATACGGAATTGTTGGCCGCCAGCACAGTAGTGCACACCGATGATGTTGTTTCGTCTGACATGAAGCCTTCGCAGGCCTTGAGAAAAGGGCGGCAGTCTTCTATGGGGCTGGCTATCCAGGCGGTTAAGGACGGCACTGCGGATGTTGCGATCTCGGCCGGTAATACCGGCGCCTTGATGGCCCTTGCCAAATTTTTGCTTCGGACAATGCCTGGCATTGACCGTCCAGCGCTTATTTCCCCGCTTCCTACGCTCCGCGGCGAAAGTGTAATGCTCGACTTGGGGGCAAACGTTGAATGCGACTCAAATAACCTTGTGCAGTTCGGCATTATGGGTGCTGCGTATGTTCGCACAGTGCTGGGCCTTAGCAAGCCGACAGTGGCGCTGTTGAACGTCGGTGTCGAAGACCTCAAGGGCAAAGACAGTATCAAAGCGGCAGCCGATGTTCTGAAGGCATCAACGCACTTGCCGCTTGATTTTGTTGGTTTCGTTGAAGGCAACGATATTGCGACCGGCGAGGTTGACGTTGTGGTAACTGATGGTTTTACAGGGAATGTTGCCCTGAAAACGGCCGAAGGTACAGCGCGCTTGGTGACAGACCTGCTTGGTCGGGCCTTCAAGTCTTCGGTATCGACCAAACTTGGTTACCTTCTGGCCCGTCACGGGTTGCGGTCGTTGCGGGATCACCTTGATCCTAACAACCACAACGGCGGCGTTTTCCTTGGCTTGAATGGTTTGGTGATGAAAAGCCATGGTGGCGCAAACGCGCATGGATTTGCGTCAGCTGTCACGTCTGCAATCGATATGGCGCAAAATGACCTGATTCGCCTGATCGGGGACGACCTTCAGCGTATTGCAGATGATGAGGCTGCCGCTGGGGAAGGCTGATTGTTGCGCAAAATAGTGCGAAACAGCTGAGAATTGGCCCAAATTATAAGGTTTTTTGTATAAACCCTTCTAAATATTGGCTAAAAGCCGCTTGCTGCGTTGACTCCTTTAAAAGCTTGCTTTAGCTTTTTTAAAGACAGGTAATGTGCCTATTCACCAGTAGGGGGCAGAACATGAGCGATAACACACTAACTCGTGCTGATCTGACGGAAGCGGTCTACGAAGAAGTCGGGCTTTCCCGAAACGAATCTGCTGACCTTGTTGAAGCCGTTCTTGACGAAATTTCAGACAGCCTTGTTGCTGGTGACAATGTGAAAATTTCCTCTTTCGGTAGTTTCCTTGTGCGCCAGAAAAATGGTCGCATGGGGCGGAACCCCAAGACTGGTGAAGAAGTTCCTATCGATCCTCGGCGTGTCCTTGTGTTTCGCCCAAGTCAGGTGATGAAAGACCGTATCAACGCGTGACGCCTGTTTCGAGCTTAAAGGAGCCGGTTGTGAGTGATACTGCGTCAGATCTCGACCGCCCACGAGGTGGGAAGGGGCGAGAAGCATTCCGCACCATTTCTGAAGTGGCAGATGAACTGGACCTGCCACAACACGTTCTCCGTTTCTGGGAGAGTAAATTTACGCAAATTAAGCCGCTGAAGCGGGGTGGCAATCGTCGTTATTATCGACCAGACGATGTTACGCTTTTGCGGGCTATCAAGAAATTGCTGCATTCGGATGGCTATACCATTCGTGGTGTTCAGAAGCTTTTCAAAGCCCAAGGCCTGAAAACGACTATTCAGGAAGCGTTGGAAATAGAAGTTGGCGAACAGGTTTCTGCTGAGCCCAAAGACAGCGTAGCAGAGGAAAATGTTGTTTCTTCTATGAAGGAGTCGGATAGCCCGGTTGAGGAAAAAAGCGCTACTTCATTGAAAGCTGTTCTTGCCGACCTGAAGGCGCTCCGCCAGCGTCTTGGCTAGAGCTTTCCTTATCTTTTCGGAACAACCTTGTAGGCGCAGCGTTTGCCGCCACTTAGCAAGTGTTCTGTTCTTTCGACAGTAGCTGTATCCTTCAGCATGCTCTGGAATAGTTCCAACTCCTCTTTGCATAGCCCGCTACAGGCTTTGGCTGCTTCGCAAATGGGGCAGTGGTTTTCAAGAAGTATAAAGTTGCCGTCCGTTTCCTGCACCTCAGCCATGTAGCCTTCTTTGCTGCGCTCCGCAGCGATGTTTTTCAGCTTTTGTTTCAAGCTACAATTTGCTGAAGAAGCGCCTTCATAACGCTGCCGCTGTTTTTGGGTCCGATGTTCAATCAGGCGGTTCATTCCTTCGTCACCAAACAGGGATTTGACGCTGTCTATAAGGTCCAGCGACAGGTCTCTGTGGGCATCCTGGAAATATACATCCGCCTTTTCGGTCAGTTCCCATTGCTTTGCAGG
>JABXIV010000206.1 GCA_013372925.1 Alphaproteobacteria bacterium | reverse complement strand
GGGGGCAGGCCGCGTGCATGTGCTGTCACCTGTAATGGGGGCGGAAGATTTCGCACTCTATAGCCGTACGGAAGAAAAGATCCCAAGCCTGATTTTCTGGCTGGGGACTGTAAGTGCTGAAGACGTTGCGGCCGCAGCAAAAGGGGAAAAGAAGCTCCCGAGCCTGCATTCCTCGTCTTTCGCGCCAGTGCCAGAGCCAACGCTGAAAGGTGGTGTTGAGGCGATGACAACAGCGGCCTTGTCGCTTCTCGGCAAGAAGTGATCGCCATTAGCGCTTTTTCCGGCCCTTAGGGGCTGGAAACCGCTGCAGGAACCATTTAAGATACGCCAAAATTACCATTTCAGGGGAACACCGTGGCGCATTCACATGATCATACTATCTGCATTGACACAGCACTTGCCGAAGCAGAGCGTGTTTGCGCCGAACACGGCTCCCGCTTCACTGACCTTCGCCGCCGTATCCTGAAAATGATCTGGCAGGGCCACAAGGCAGTGAAGGCCTATGATCTGTTGGATCAACTGGCCACCGAAGGCGGGTCGGCTAAGCCGCCAACCGTTTATCGTGCGCTAGATTTCCTTATGGAAGAAGGCCTTGTGCACAAGATCGAATCCCTCAATGCCTATATTGGCTGCCCACACCCGGGGGACGATCATGTCAGCCAGTTCCTGATTTGCGACAAGTGCGAAAATGTGCGGGAAGTAACCTCGCCTGAACTGGGTGCTGCCGTAACTTCTGCCGCCAAGGACGCGGGTTTCCGTATCAGCCGCCAAACGCTTGAGCTTCACGGCCTCTGCGCGGATTGTCAGAAAGACCAGCAGGCAGCCTAACGCCTCCGCGTTGAATCCAGCTATTGTGGCAGATTTCGCTAGTGTTTTTCGCGGACTGCCTTTAAAGCCCATTGTCCTATGGCAGAACTGGCAGACATACACGTAACCACGCAGGAATTTCTGGCGCTTGCCGCTCATCATCTGGCAACAGGTGACTTTGAGCAAGCTGAGCGCACGGCTCTGGCCGTTCTGAAAATTGCCCCGCGTTCTGCCGCTAGCTGGCATATGTTGGGTGATGTCCTGTCGGTGCTGCCCGGCAGGCGCAGCGAGGCCTCTGACGCCTATGATCGCGCCCTTGCGCTGGATCCAGAAGACGCCGGTGCCGCTGTTGCGCAGGCCAGCCTTGGTGAACGCATGACCATGGCGCCCAATAAAACCCGGCGCGACCGCACAATGCAGCTGCCCCACATGACATCGGCTGATGGCAAGGAACGCCTGATCAGCGAGGCGCGCGCGGCCGAAGCCCGAGAAGACTGGATGGCGGCAAAGCAGGCATGGGAAGCCATGCTCAAGATCGACCCCAGCGATACATGGGCGTGGTCGCAGTACGGCCATTTGCTGAGTGTGAACCTGCATCAATATACCGATGCTGAAACCGCCTTCCGCCGTGCCATCGAAGAAGACCCGACCGATGACTGGGCGTGGGGCAAAATGGGCATCATGCTGGCTGATTTCATGGGCCGCGTGAAAGAGGGGCAGGACATGCTCCGGCGTGCAATCACGCTTGACCCCAGCGAATGCTATTATCGGGGCTGGCTTGGGTGGTCACTTTATCGCCAGAGCGAAGATTTCGCTGCGGCGGAAAAGGAACTTTCCGAAGCGGTGAAATTGTGGCCCGATTACCAGTGGGCTCATTTCCATCTTGGGTTTGTTCGCATGGAAATGGGCGACAGGCCCAAAAAGGCCGAGGAAGCCCTGCTGCGCGCCGAAGCGCTGGAGCCCGGGGATGTGCCCACGCTTTATGCGCTGGCGACGCTTTATGAAGAGCATCTCAATCGCCCACGCAAGGCGCTGCGCGCTTATCAAAAGCTTGTGGATTTGGTGCCGAATGATCCGATCATCTATCGCCAGCTTGGGATGCTTTACCAGTCTGCGCTCGGTGATCCCGAGAAAGCCGTCGAGGCATACAAAAAAGCACTGGCAATTGATGGGCAGGATTTTGATGTATTGACCCGCACCGGTTGGCTGCACTGGGAAGTGCTGGACGACGTGGAAGCGGGCCTTGGCTATCTTGAAAAGGCTGTGGCAGTTGCGCCCGATAGCCCTTGGGTTGCTACACATATGGGGCAAGCACTGTACCATGGGGCTGATCGCCCGGATGAGGCAGCAACATGGTTCCAGAAGGCACTTGAACTGGATACGGAGTATGACTGGGCGCATGCGATGCTTGGTGCATACTATCTGGATGAGGGCGCTGACCTGGAGAAAGCAGACCATCACCTGCGGTATGCCATTCGTGTGAGCCCGGATTATGCTTTTGCATGGGCGCGACTTGGCCGCCTTTTGTTGATGGTTGAGGCAGAGAAGGATGAAATTTGGCGTGCGCTGACAAAGGCGCTTGAGCTTTCACCTAACAGTGTGGATGCCCTGACCGATATTGTCTGGATGGGTGTTTATCGCCTGTTCCGCCCCGATCTGGTGGCTGATTATGCCAACAGGCTCGTCGCCCGCGATCCCGAAAACGCCTACTACCGGGTGCTTCTCGCTCAGGTTCTGCGGTACACGGGGAATGATCCATCTGCCGCGCTTGCGGAGTTGCAGCAAGCCATCAGTCTGTCGCCCGATGATCACTTTGCGTGGCATAGTTATGGCGAAGTGCTTTTGTATGATTTCGGTGATCTTGAAGGTGCGGAGGAGGCCTTGTTGCAAGCAAGCCTGAAAGAAAGCGATTGTACAACAACCGATTGTGATATCGGCTTGGTGCGCTATGCCATTGGCCGAGAAGACGCAGCGCTTGAGCATTATGAACGGGCGCTTGAAATGGATAGTGAAGATAGCCACGCCTGGCGGGCCTATGGATGCTATCTTTTCTATAGCGGCAGGGATGAGGATTTGGCTGAAGAAGCGTTTGAGCGTTCAATCGATCTTGAGCCTGAAAACTTCGAGCCCTGGGCAATGATGGCGCTCTATCTTCAGCGTCAGGGTGACCGTGAAGAAGAGGCTGCGGCCGCGCATGCAAAGGCCGCCGAGCTTGCACCCGACGGCCTTGATATTGCTGATTGGGCCCAGCGCTTCCTTGAACCGAAGGTTCTGGCCTTGCGCTAAGGGCTCTAGGGTCAAATGTGGCAGCTGGTCATGCCGCGTTTCGCCAGATATTGCTGGTGATAGTTTTCCGCTTCCCAGAAAGTGTCGGCCTTTTCAAGGGTGGTAACAACTGGGCGTTTGAAGCGGCCAGAATCAATCAGTGCCTGTTTCTTTTCTTCGCCAACCTGCTTCTGTTCATCGTCATGATAGAAAATGGCAGATCGGTACTGGGTACCTACATCCGGGCCCTGCTTGTTCAGCTCGGTTGGGTTGTGGTTGTCAAAAAACACATCAACGAGCGTGCCGAATTCGATCTTGGCTGGATCAAACTCAACCTCAACCACCTCGGCGTGGCCGGTCTTGTCGGTGCAAACATCTTCATAGCTTGGATTATCTTTGCTGCCGCCCATATAGCCGACGCGCGTGGCCAACACGCCATCCAGCGTGCGGAAAACTTCCTCAACGCCCCAGAAACAACCACCACCAAATGTTGCTTTTGCCATTTTCTTGTCCCTTTTAATCGGTTCTAATGCGGACAGGCCGCCTAAGACTACTTGTGCTTATGCGCAATATGAGTTTGCATGGGGCGTCTGTCGAGGGGCAAAATAGTAAAAAGAATGTGTAGGAGAATTCTTGTGAAACGCGCCATCAAACCGCTTGCTGTTTTTATTGCCATGCTGGGCAGTGGGGCGGCTCTTGCACAGAAAACGGAAATTCCCGCCGAACTTCTTGATCTGGATCGCCAGCGCTGTATGACAGATTGTGTGCCGGGCTTTGGCGAGGAAACCTGCAAGCCGCTGTGTGAGTGTACCGTGGCGGAATTCAAGAAGCGTCTGGATTTTGACAAATACCTGGACCTTTCCGCGCAGCTTTCCCGCAACGAACTTACTGCTGAGAACAGGGGCTTTCTTGATTCTGTTGCGAAATACTGCACGGCCCAGCTTGATAAAGCCGGTGTACCAGTGGGTGGCGGCAAATAAAATGCCGCCAAAAAGAGCGGCATTCTTGAAACCCAAACGGAACTTTATGTGTACTTGAGCGGCGTAGGTTGTCCGTTTTCATCAATCGCCACGAAAACATACACCCCGGACGTAACGCGGTGGAGCGTGCGCTTGACGCCGCGCTCGGCGTATACATCGAGTTTCACGGTTACGGACGTGCGGCCTGTTTTCTCAATATCCGCATAGATGCTAATCACATCACCCAGCTCAATGGGTTGGTGGAACTTCATGCCTTCAATGGCCACGGTGGCAACGGGCCCGCCCGCAAGGCGGCTGGCCGCATCAGCTCCGGCCAGATCCATTTGTGATAAAACCCAGCCACCGAAGATGTTGCCATTCACATTCAGGTCTGATGGTTGGGGGATCGTGCGGATCGCCGCACGGCGGCGTTCCTGATCGGGTGTTTTAACGTCGTCGGTCATGCCTTGTTGCCTTCCTGAACAGTTTCCATGCCTGCCTTATGGATTGGTGCCAGCTCTACATCGCCGGGCATGGCCTCAATATAAAGCGACCGGCTCGGGAATGCGAAGCCTGTTCCTGCTTCTTCTACGATTCGTTTGATCTCAAGCAGTAGCTTTTCCTTGATCGCCAACCACTCCAGCCAGTTTGTGGTGCGGGTGAAAGCATAAAGGAGAATATCAATCGAGCTGCCGGAGAACTGGTCAATGCGCACGAAGGTGGCGGTTTCATCGGGCTGCACGAAATCGGGGCTTTCAGAGATATAGCGTTCGATCGCGTCGCGCACCTGGCTTAGCTGCGCCGATGTGCTGCCGTATTCAAGCCCGATCACCCACTTAATGCGCCTGAAGGTCATGCGGGAAAAGTTGGTTACTGCGTGATCAGACAGCTTCGTGTTCGGCACATAAACGGGGGCCTTGTCAAACCGGCGAATGGTGGTGGTGCGGAAGCCGATGTGTTCCACTGTTCCTTCCACGATGCCGTCTACGAGAACCCAGTCGCCAGGGTGGAAACGTCGTTCGCCAATAACAAACAGGCCGGCAATCAGGTTCTTAAACAGGTCTTGCGCGCCAAGGGCAACAGCCACACCAAACAGGCCAAGGCCAGCGATCAGCGGGCCAACCTGAATGCCCCAAATCTCCAGAATGGTGGCCGCGCCGATCAGCGCGAAGGCTGCGCGGATTGCTTTCGACAGCCACTGGATCATGGAGGACGTCAGAATTCCTTCGGCCCTATTCAAGAGGGCGCTGACGGGCTCTGCCGCGCGGAATAGTGTCCAGAAAATTACGAACGCGATCAGGGAGCGGTTGATATTCGAGATAAAGGCTGCAGTTTCTGTATCCAGCTCCAGGTAGGCCGTACCAAAAAAGAAGCCGAGCACAATAGGCACGAAACGAACCGGGGCTTCGATGGCCTCGATAATCGTGTCATCAAGTGTGTTTTCGGTCTTGGATGTCCAGTGTGAAATACGGTTAATGATGAAATGGGTGAAAAGGTTGCGGGCAAGCAGGAAAAACCCAAGGATCAGGATGGCAACAATGATCTGCCCTATATCAACGCCGTAAAGGCCGTCGTTCCAGACGTCAAGAACCAGGTTCCAAAAGTCCTGCCAACTGTTTACCTTCTCTGTTGTTTCCACTGTATCCACCGTTTCCCGTTATTCTGTTTTGTCGTCGTTCGACTCGTTCATGGTCTTATAAAGCTCATGAACCCTTTCGTCATGCCCATGTTTGTTGCTGAAGAAAATAAGGGCCATCAACCCGAAGCCGATTACGATGGTGAAGAAAAGGCCGATTGCCATGGCGGCAATGCCGTGGCCGGAAAGCTGAACGCCCTCGATATGACCCATGACATATAGAGCCCAATAGGCTACGCCGGACAAGGCAATGATCGATCCGATGATCAAAAGTGTTTTTTGCATTACTGTGTAACTTTCTGACGAAATTCGCTGTACGTGTTTCAGTTCAGCCTTTTACGCAAGGCTGACGTATAGGCGCCAATCAATTTTGCGTTGATGCCGAAATCCGTATGACCCATTTCAGAAACGGAGCGAATGTCAAGGAAGGCGACTGCGTCTTTTTCGCGCACGCGGATCACGATCATGCTGCGGAACCCGAACCAGGGGCTTTCATAAATCGCTTCGATGTGCCCGGCTGCGGTATCTTGCGCCACAATCTGCCATCCCATGCTTTCAGCTACATTTAGTGCTGTTCGCGTGGCCTCGGTGATGGTGCCGGGGATTGGAACGCTGCCCAGACCCGGGTAGGCCTGTTGGTGACGCGCCTGATAGTTTGCGTCCAACCGGCCTCCGGCGATGTCAGACGGGGAAGCCGCATCATACCGCCTGCCAGAAAGAACCTTGAATGGGATGTGATCTTTAGGGGCAGTTGAAACATCATGCAGAAGCGGGGCATTTTCCGCTTTGTAGAACAAACTGCCCAGTGGCCAGCCCATCGCTGCGATGGCAATGGCGGCAAAGAATGCGCGCCAACTGGTGCGGGCACGACTGCTGAAACGGCCATGCACGATCCCGGCAAGCGTGAAGCCTGCCGATACGGCAACAAGCCTTAGGGCGACCATGATCAGTTTGAACTGGAAATCAAAGAGGGTGGGGTCGGTGGAAGTATCACCAAAGATGCCAAGCCGAAAGGCAGGCCCTGCGGCAAGGAATGCCAGAAAGGCAAGCCCAGCCGATATCAGCCCAAGCGTGGCAAAAACCGAAGGTTTCTGGCCCTCTTTCTTGAAAAAAATGCGAGACATCTGCTCCCCCGTTTCACCTGCATTTTTGACCCTGCAGGCGCTCGTGCTTTTCGTTCCTCCGCTGTCCCCAAAAATTAAGCCCGCCTATTTGTAGCGTAACAATTGTTAATACGAAAGGGGCAGGTGGTTTTTGTGTAAATTTATAGCACTCAAGGGAATGCCCTTTGCCACGCGTGGCCAAACAGGGCATAATGAAAAAGATAGTTTACCCGAGTACCCATTTGACCTGTGGTCTGCTTCCCAGGCGGGCCGAACACGAGGGAGACTTTGTATGAATGTTGGCCAAATTCTTTCCCAAAAAGGCGGCGAGATTATCGCAATGGAGCAAGGCTGCACCGTTCTTGAGGTTGCCAAGCTTTTGGGGGAGCGTCGTATTGGGGCCATTCCAATTACGGATAAGGGCAAGCTTTGCGGCATCATGTCGGAACGGGATGTTGTGCGCGGGATTGCCATTCGCGGCGGCGCTGCACTAGCGGATGATGTGTCGTCCCTGATGACCCGTGCAGTGATCACCTGCACAAAAGACGATACGGTCTATGATCTTATGAAGATGATGACGGAAAGGCGCATTCGTCACGTGCCGGTTCTTGATGGCAGCAAACTTGTTGGCATGATTTCCATCGGCGACGTTGTGAAACATCGCATGGAAGAAGCGGCCCGCGAGAACGAGGCGCTGAAGGATTATATAGGTCAGGCATAAAGCCTGACCCAGTTCGCTTTCGGGATGCCCTAGTGCACGCGTGCGTAGGGTGACCAGTCATTCTCAAAGTCTGCCGGTTTGAGGACGCGGATCGTGTGCGGGGCCAGGGTTACTTCCATCAGGCCAGACCGGATTTCCGAAACACGCTCGCCGGTCGTGATGTCCAGCACAGGTGTACCGTTCATCATTTTCCAGTTTCTCACGAGAAGCGTTTCCATGACAGGGGTGTCGCTTGGATTGGCGACAACGAACACGGTTTCAAGCGCCTTATCTGTGTACCGTTCGAACGCAAGAAGTTTATTTGCTACGATGGAGCGGTAGTTACCAATCTTGAGCGCCCGTTCACCCTTGTGCATCTCAACAAGGGATTTAATACGGACCATCTCAGGGTTGCTTTCAGTTGCCAGGCCCCACTGCATGGGGGCGCGGTTTTCAGGGTCTTCCCCGCCGCGCATGCCCAGTTCCACGCCGTAATAAAGATTTGGTGCGCCGGGCAGCGTGAATTGAAGGGTTTGGGCCATTTGCTGCTGCCATGCCTCGGGCAGCATGTCGGGCAGGCGTTTTGTGTCGTGGTTATCCAGCACAAGCCAGGATTTCAGCAGGCTTTCAATATTGCTGTCCTCAACCATGGTGGCGAACATGCGGCCGGCCGTGCCGCCATCGATCTTGCCGGTGATCATGCTTTCGATGATTTTGCGCGCCGGGAAGTTCATGATGCCATCCACCGACTGGAACCAGCCGTCCGGGTAGCTCCAGATCTCGCCGATGATCAGGGCGTCTTTCTTTTCCCGTCGCGCGGCCTTGCGCAGGTCAGCCAGAACGACCGGGCCCACATCAAACGCCACATCAAGCCGCCAGCCATCAATGCCGTCCTGCAGGTAGGACCGAACAACCGAATTGCGGCTCTTATATATAAAGCCCTGCACCTCGGGGTTCTCTAGTCGCAGTTCTGGCAGGCTGGGCGCATCCACCCATGAACGGTAGCCGTCTTTATAGTCGCCTATGAAGAACCAATCCCGATAGGGACTTTCGAGATTTTCAAGCGCGTCCCTGAAAATAGGGGCCTTGCTGCCCATATGGTTAAAAACGCCATCCAGCACCAGCTTCATGCCGCTTTCATGCAGCATATTGGCCAGCATCTTCACATCGCCGCGGGTGCCGTATTCGGGCGACACCTTATTATAGTCCAGCGCGTCATATTTATGGTTGGTGAAGGCGTCATGGATGGGGTTTAGGTAAAGCACATCCACGCCAAGCTTCTGGATGTGGTCCAGGCGCCCCATCAGGCTGTTCAGATCACCACCCCAGAAGTCCAGTTCATGAGACCAATTGTCTGTGCCCTCCGCCGGGTGGCCGGGTTCTGGCTTTTCAGACCATTTCTTCAGGCTGCGCGGCGCGGCATAAAGATGCTTCTTCGCCGCCAGGTTTTGCGACGGTGCGAAGCGATCAACAATCACCTGATAGACAACGGCACCGTTGCGCCAATCGTTTTCGCGGGCAGCCATTGTTTCTACCAGGGCTTTGTCTTCCGGGGTTTGATACTGATCATCACCCCATGCAGTGCTGGCAAAAGATACACCTGTGGCCATGGCCATGCCCAAGGAGGCAGCCAGCAACGCCTTAGATTCGAATGTCATGTTTGTTATGTCCTGTCCCTTAAAATGGCTTCAGCGATGCCGGCAACGCGTTCGGCGTTCCGGCTCCAGGTGAAACCTCGGCGGCGAATGGTTTGCTTCGCTTCTATGCCTAACCGTTTTCTTAGGGGCTCATCTTCTATAAGGCGTTTTGCTTTTTCTGCCAAATCTGTCTCGCTGGCGGGATCAAAAAGCAGGCCGTCTTTATTGTCAGTCAGAATTTCTCTGATATTGGGCTGGTCGGGTGCAATCGTGGCGAGCCCGCTTTCCATATATTCAAAAATCTTGAGGGGGCTCGCGTAGGCCGTCACGGCAGGCTGCAAGGCAATATCCATGGCAGCCAGGTGGTCTGCAATCGCCTCCCTTGGCTGGAAACCACAAAAATGAACACGGTCCTTGATGTCCAGCGTTGCCGCTTGTGCGCGGCAGGTTTCAACGGCGGGGCCTTCACCCACCACCATCAGGTGCGGGCTGTCCTCTGCGCCGAAGGTGGCGATCAGGTCGATGATTCGGTCCAGCCGGTGCCATTCGCGCAGGAAACCAGTGAAGCCAAGAACTGTCCGGCCTTCCAACCCCAGTGCTTTACGCAGGCCTGAGCCATTTGCTGCTTGGAAGTCCTCAAAATTGATGCCGTTATGGATGGTGGTAATAGCCTCGGGCCTAACGCCGCGTGCTTTTACCT